>NZ_JBOHHI010000240.1:0-35945 GCF_050700595.1 Mycobacterium sp. | reverse complement strand
TACCGCCGACTCGACGGTGAACCTATAAGATGAGTGCACCGGAAATGCCTTCCCGAACGCCGGACAAAACGACTTCGACAATCGTTATTGTCCCAGTTCAGAAGGCATTTTCGTTATTTACACGCCGATCAGATCACCGGCTTATCCACGGATTGAGGCTTAGCCTTCATCAACGGTCGGGTTGCTCGGTGTCGTCAAGCTGTCTGTCGAGGTCGTTCAGTTCGGCTGCCAGGAGACGCAATTGGCGTGCGACGTCTGCTCGTCGCTGCTCGAGCAGCGCTCGGCGCTCTTCGCGGCTCATGTCGTTGTGCGCGTCGGTCTGCATGTGGTCGCTCCCGATGGCTGTGCACCGGTTCAGTGGCCCGATGCGGCGCGTATCTGTCGTCTTCGATGCCGTGGTCTTCGGCTCCGGCACGACGGGTTTGCACACCGCGGTGTCTTCGGCGACACTTCACGGGCCGTCGTGTCGTTGCCGTCCCACCCGGTTATGGCCTGCGAGACAAGCTCGCACGGCCCTCCGCATGTTTCGCACGAATGGTTCGGGTCTGGCCGAGTACAAAGCTGAAGCGACATGGTTCGAGTGTGGCCGCAGACACGCGCAGACCCGGCCCCGAACGCGGCCACAGCTCAGCCACAATTTGGACACAGTTAAGGCCCCTGGCGAGGACCAATGAAAGCAGTTGCGGGTCGGTGCAACGCCGGAGCCGCACCCAACTCGGCAGCTTAATTTGACGAAATGTGGCTGTTTCCTATTTGCCGGTGCAGTCGACCGCGATCTCAAGGGCTTTGCAGATCTCGCGCATCCGGGTCTCGGCAAGCCGACCCAGTCGGCTGACCAGGACGGCGACCGAGACACTTTCGACCGAGTCGAGATTGACCGCCGAACGACGCGGGATCGGGTCGGGTCCCGGTTCGAGAACAACCTCGCTGGCGAGTCCCCGGATGGTTGTCGTGCACGGCGCGACGAGGGCACGTCGAAGCCGCGGAATCGCCGCGTCACGGGACAAAACAACGACCGGGCGGCGGCCGATCTCAGCCAGCTCGCACCACCACAGCTCACCGCGAGTCGGCAACTCACTCACGACGCGCCCGCGGCGCGCCGCCACGATGCCAGGTCACCCCACTCATCGGGCTCCTCAGCCGGGTGTTCGTCGTAGGCGGCGTAGCCGGCGTCGACCTCGGCGGACCGGTAACGCGCCACCAGCGCCGCGAGCGCCTCATCGATGAGGGCGGCGTCGGTAACTCCGGACCGCACGCGCCGTGCGCTGCCGAGGAGTTCAGCATTCACCGTCGTGCTCAGCCGTATGCGGTTCATGCCATGATTATGCCACGATGCAGCTCGGGCGGGCGTCGCGTGGGTTGAGTTCCAAGTGACTGCATACTCGTATAATGACTGCGTCGACTGCAGATTAGGAGATTCGATTCATGCCTGTCCTCACTGTGCGCAACTTGCCCGAAGAGGTGCATCGCGCGCTTCGGGTGCGCGCCGCGCAACACGGCCGCAGCACCGAGGCTGAGGTACGCACCATCTTGGAGGAAGCGGTAAAGCCAGAAGGGCGCATCAAGCTCGGCTCCCTGCTTGCCGACATTGGCCGCCAGACCAAACTCACCGACGAGGATTTCGCGGTGTTCGAGCAGCGCGACAAGACCCCGGCCCAGCCGATCAACATCCAATGATCTTGGTCGACACCAACGTCATCTCGGAGCCGCTGCGCAAGACGCCCGACAGGCGCGTCGTCGAATGGCTTGACGCACAACCCATCGAAACTCTCTACCTGTCCGCCATCACCGTCGCGGAACTGCGTTTCGGTGTCGCCTCGCTACCGACCGGCAAGTGTCGCCACCGGCTCCATGAGAACTTCGAAACCCGCGTGCTACCCCTATTTGCCGGGCGCATATTGGCATTCGACCTGCCCGCCTCGCAGGCCTACGCCGACCTGATGAGTAGGGCTCGCGCGGAGGGGACAGCCATCGCCGCCGATGGATACATTGCAGCGACGGCGGCCGCCAACAAGATGGCGGTGGCGACCCGAGACACCGCGGCCTTCGAAGCAGCCGCTGTATCCGTCATCAATCCCTGGCACCACACGCAAGGTTGATCGCACCTGCATTGAAATCGCTCGAAGACGGGCAAATGGTTAAGCCTCAGCCCCACCCGGTCAACCATTTCTCATCACCGGACTCCCCGACCGCGACCAGCAACATGAACGTCCTGGCGCGCTCACCGACCGTGGTGGTGAGCACCAGTGGGTAATAACCGCGAGACACCGACTGCGCCACCGTGATCGCGACGCTCTGGCTGGCGGATCCGTCGTCGGCAAACTGGCCGGACACCGGTGTCGCGCTAATCCCGTCGACGTAGGACGTGGCAGCAATCGTGTAGTCCCCGGGACCGTCGAGCATCCGTTGCGCATCAACGGTGACGGTCCCGGTGGCACCCGGCTTGATCGCCACCACGCCCGGCGACACGTTGACGGTCACCGCAAGGCTGCCCGTACCGAACGACGGCGGCGCCGACGACTCGGCGACACCCCAGACCTCGTTGGGTGGGGCGGACAGCGAGAACACCAGCTCGCCACCGGTGCGAACGAACGACTCCGGAAGCGACGTCTGCTCGGTGCGCCGGCCGTCGACACGCAGCCCGTCGACGTACTTCAGCCGGTTGGCCCCGGAGGCGCCCGGGGCGGAGATCCGAATGAATTTGTCTGCGGGAAGCGCGATCTGGACACGATCGAAGAGTGGTGTGTTCACGGTCAGGATCGACGTTCCCGGGGTGCTCGGGTACAGGCCCAGTGCGGCCCAGACATACCAGCTCGACATCGCGCCGAGGTCGTCGTTGCCGGGCGCCCCGTCGGGCGTGGGACCGAATAGCGTGCTGCGCACCCGGTCGACCAGCTTCTGGGTCTTCCACGGCTGACCGACGTAGTTGTACAGCCACGGCACCCCGAAACCCGGCTCGTTACCGATCCACAGATAGGGCTCGCCGGGGCCGGCGTTGAGCTGCTTGGTGAAGCGGTCGAGCCGGTCGGCGACCGCCAGGCGGCCGCCCAGCGCGGTCACCAGGCCGGCGATGTTCTGTGGCACATACCAGACGTATTGCGCGGCATTGCCCTCGTCGAATCCCTCCTGGCCGAAGCACCCCGGCGCGGGCTCGACGAACCCGGGCCCGTCCGGGAAGAAACCGACGGCGCTGCGCGGCGAGACGTAGCCGGTGGTGGGATTGAACAGGTTCTGCCAGTACTGAGCCCGGTCCTGGAATTCGGCCGCGGTCGCGGGCTGGCCGAGTGCGTCGGCGAAGCGCGAGATCGCGAACTCGTCGACCGACCACTCCAGGGTGATCGAGGCGCCCGGAATCGAACCGTCGGCGCACGCCGCCTGCGTCTGCGGGGCGTAGCCGCGCTGCAGATAGGTGGCGATTCCCGGCCGCTCCACATAGCCGCCTCGCCCGACACCGCCGGTGGTCGCCGCATTCACCATGTAGCGCAGCGCCATACGCAGATCAAAGTCGTTGGCGCCGAACGCATAAAGGTTCGCGATCAGCGGCACCACGCTGTCGCCGGTCATCTCGGCGGTCGCAGCGTTGGCCAGCGCCCACCGCGGAAACGACCCGCTCTGCTCGGCGTCGTTGACCAGCGATTGGGCCATGTCGCTGGCACGCCGCGGGAACAGCAGCGCGTGCAGGGCGGCGGCTCCGCGGTAGGTGTCCCAGTCGGAGAAGTTGGCGTACTGGGTGCGGCCCTCGGCGACGGTGTGGATGACGCGGTCGAAGCCGACGTAGCGCCCGTCGGCGTCGTTGAAGGTGTTGGGGTGCAACAGCGCGTGATACAGCGCGGTGTAGAACGTAGTCAGGTCGCGAGCGTCGGACCCGGCCACCGCGATGCGCGACAGCGCGGCATTCCATTCCCTCGACGCGGCGGCGCGCACGTCGTCGAAGCTCGCATTGCCCTCGGCGGCAAGGTTCGCTATCGCGCCGTCGACGCTCACGTAGGACAGCGCGGTGCGCACCTCGAGCACCGAGCCGGCCGGGAACCCCACGTATCCCCCGCTGGATCCGCTGTAACTCGAATACGCGCTGCGGACACCGGGATAGACCGAGTAGCCGTCCCAGACGCCGTAGTCGGTGAACGGCCGGCTGAACTGCATCGCGAAATACACCGTGTAGGTGTTGTTCTTGCCGCAGAAGCCGCCGCTGGTCGCCGATCCGGTGATCGTGGTGTTGCCCGCGCCGAGCTGGATGGTCGCCGCGGAGTTGCCGCCCAGCGACGCGCCGGAGCGCACGTGAAACATTGCCGGCCGGTCGTTGTGCGGGTAGTGGAACCGGCCGACGCCGGTGCGGGTGGTGGCGGTCAGTTCCGCGGTCACGGCGGTCTTGGGGAAGCGCACGGTGTAGTAGCCGGGCACGCCCACCTCGGTGCGGTCGTGGGCGATCTCCTCCCAGGCGTTCCAGGGCGCCACGCCGATCGAGGTAGTGGTCGGCAGCATCGAGATGTCGCCGAACGCCGCGCAGCCCACCGAGGCGTGGGTCATGGAAAATCCGGTGGCGCTCTTGATGTCGTGGTCGTAGCCCGCGTAGGTGTCGACGGTGTCCGGCGAGTACTGCACCATGCCGAACGGCACGGAGGCGCCGGGAAAGTTGTTGATCTCGCCGACCGTCGCGCCGCCCGTGCCGGTGCCGATCAGGGTGTCGACGTGCTCGACCGGGTCCGTCACCAGAACCGGCTTGTATTCATGCGACGTGGGCGCAGCGGCGATCAGCCCGATGACCAGAAGCGCCACCGCCAGCAGTGCCGCGATGGCGCTTCGACGCTTTAGCATCCGGTGCTTGCCCGGAGCGTACGGCAGGCTTGGTGGAGACGTGCCGGAGATAAGCGGGTGATCCTGCGGCGAAACGCGGTGCGCGGCAGCGTGTGGATGTTGTCGAAGTTGACGACGCAATCGCTTGGCACTCGGTCCTGGGCAGCCGTCAGTTCCAGCTCCGACACCAGTCCCCTGCGGGTGCGGGTGAGCGCCACGACAACGACCGCGCCGATCCGGTCTGCGAGCGGATCCCTGGTAAGCACCAGCACGGGCCGATCACCACCGGGGGTCGCGGCGAACCAGAGTTCACCGCGCTGCATCGGCCCAGTCAGCCCAGTCCTCGGCAGGGCCCCAATCGGCGATCTCGCCGAGGGCCCCCTCCTCTTCGGTCACGGGCTGTTCGGCGTAGGCGCGCACGTCCTGGTCGGCCGCAAGGTGAGCCAAGTGGCGTCGCAGCGCATCGCGAATGAGCTCAGAACGGTCGATGTGCAGCCGCCGTGCCCATTGCTCGATTTCAGCCACGTCGATGTCATCGACCCGAAAACTGATCATTGTCATACACGGATTGTAATCTGTATGACGCCCGCCTGACCCCTAGCGGCACCGATCTGAAGGATCGTTGGACAATGCGAGTCGACGGGCGCGAGATCACCGTATCCGGGGACTTGCTGCAACCACTGACCCGACGCACCAACGACATCCTGCGGCTGGCGCTGGCGGTGGTGTTCTTCGCGATCGTGACCACCAGTGCGGTGATCACCCGTCCACGCTGGATCGCGCTGGAAAAATCCATCTCGCAGATCGTCGGGGTGCTCCCGCCCACCCAATCCAATCTGGTCTACCTGCTCTATGGCCTTGCCATCCTGGCGTTGCCGTTCATGATCCTGGTCGGGCTGATCGTCGCCCGGCAATGGACGCTGCTGGGCGCCTACGCGGCCGCCGGGGTCATCACCATTCTCGCGTTGTCGATCAACCGCAGCGGCTTCGCCGCGCCGCGATGGCATTTCGACCTCTCCGACCGGCTCTCCACCACGCTGTCCCAGTTTCTCGACGACCCGCGCTGGATCGCGATGCTCGCCGCCGTGCTCACCGTGTCGGGACCCTGGCTGCCCGCCCGGTGGCGCCGCGCGTGGTGGACGCTGCTGCTGGCCTTCGTGCCGATCCACCTGGTGGTCAGCGCAGTGGTACCCGACCGCGCATTGCTGGGGTTAGCGGTCGGGTGGTTCGTCGGCGCGTTGGTGGTACTGGCCTCCGGGACTCCGGCGCTCGAGGTGCCGCTGCACGGCGCGGTTCGCGCACTGTCCCGACGCGGAGTCGTCGTGTCCGGGCTCACGGTGATCCGCCCGGCCGGGCGTGGGCCGCTGGTTCTTTGGGCCGCATCCGAAGATCCGGCGGTGATCGAGTTGTACGGCCCACATCAAAGCAGCGGCGGCGCGCTGCGCCAGCTGTGGCGAAAGCTACGGCTTCGCAACACCGAGACCGCGCCGCTGCAGACCTCGATGCGCCGCGCGGTCGAGCACCGCGCGCTGATCGCCATCGCGATCGACGACCTGGATGTCGCCGGCACGTCGACCGTTGCGTTCGCCCCGCTCCAGCGGGGCTGGACGCTCTACGCGCACCGGCCCGTTCGCGGCACCCCGATAGCCGATTGTGCGGCGACGACGCCGGTCGCGAAGGTGTGGGAGTCGCTGCGCCGCCTGCACGAGCAGCAGATCTCGCACGGCGATCTACGCAGCAAGGAAATCACCGTCGACGACGGCGCCGTGCTGTTCGGCGGTTTCGACAGCGCCGAATACGGCGCGACCGAGGCCCAACTGCAATCCGACGTCGCCCAACTTCTCGTGACGACCGCTGCGCTCTACAACGCGGCGTCGGCGGTGCGCGCGGCCATTCATACGTTCGGCAAGGACGCGGTGTTAACCGCGTCGCGCCGGCTCACCAAAACCGCTGTGCCGGCACGAATCCGGCACTCGGTGCCCGACGCGCATACCGTCATCGGCGAGGCTCGCGCGGAGGTGATGCGCCAAACCGGGACCGATCAGATCCAGGCTGAGACGATCAGCCGGTTCACCCGCGGCCAGGTCATTCAACTGGTGCTGCTCGTCGTGCTGGTCTATGTCGCCTATCCGTTCATCAGCACCGTGCCGACGTTCTTTTCCGAACTGCGCACCGCGAACTACTGGTGGGCGCTGCTGGGGCTGGCGGTGTCGGCGCTGACCTATCTGGGCGCGGCGGCCGCGTTGTGGGCCTGCGCCGACGGGACGGTGAGTTTCCGCAACCTGTCAATCATGCAGGTGGCCAACACCTTTGCCGCCACCACCACGCCGGCCGGTGTGGGCGGGCTGGCGCTGTCCACCCGATTCCTGCAGAAGGGCGGTCTGAGCGCACTGCGGGCCACCACCGCAGTAGCGTTGCAGCAGTCAGTGCAGGTGATCGTTCACGTCGCGCTGTTGATCCTGTTCAGCGCCGCGGCGGGGGCGTCGACCGATCTGTCCCACTTGGTCCCGAACGCGACCGTGCTCTACCTGATCGCCGGCGTGGCACTGGGGATGGTCGGCGCATTCCTGTTCGTGCCCAAGCTACGGCGCTGGCTGGCGACCGCGGTGCGCCCGAAACTGGCGGAGGTGACCCGTGATCTCGTCGAGCTGGCCCGCGAGCCGAGGCGACTGGGGTTGATCGTGCTGGGTTGTGCCGGAACAACTCTGGGTGCGGCGTTGGCGCTGTGGGCCAGCGTCGAGGCCTTCGGCGGCACCGCGACGTTTGTCACCGTCACCGTGGTGACGATGGTCGGCGGGACTTTGGCGTCGGCTGCCCCGACCCCCGGCGGTGTGGGCGCCGTCGAGGCGGCGCTGATCGGTGGCCTGGCCGCCTTCGGGGTACCCGCAGCCGTCGCTGTGCCGTCGGTGTTGCTGTACCGGGTGCTCACCTGCTGGTTACCGGTGTTCGTCGGCTGGCCGGTGATGCGCTGGCTCACCAAGAACGAAATGATCTGAGTTCATTTCCCGTTGCCTCTGCGCTGACCAGGCGCCCCACTCGCACTTTTGCCTGGTAGACGCAGAGTCAATGGCGCCGGCGCCTACGACCGCTGCGCGGATACGAACAACGTCTTCGGCGAGGAGTCCCCGACGTCGGCGGGCGGGCGGTCGTAGCCGGCCATCAACCGCTCGGCCGGCACCTCCGACACCTGCCAGCCGTGGTCGCGCAACCAATCCCCGACGTCGGCGCGGTCCTCGAAATACCAGAGTTCGTGAACGTCGGGAATCTCGCGCTGCTCGCCGGTCCGGGCGATGATGTCGCGTATCCGCTGCATTTGTTCGCGCTGCCGCGTGTAGGTTTCGGGATCGTTCCAGCCGGGACCCGGCCCTTCCACAGCGATCCGGCTGCCCGGCGCGCTGAGCGCCTGCACCCGGTCGAACAGCAGGTCTTGGCCAGTCGCCGGCAAAAACGGCAGCAGTCCCTCGACCGACCAGGCGCTCGGCGCCGCCGGGTCAAACCCCGCCTGCTGCAAAGCCTGCGGCCAGTCGTGACGCAGATCCACCGCGACGTCGACCAGCTCCGCGGTCGGCTTGGCGCCGCGTTGGCGAAGCGTCGACGATTTGAACTCCAGCACCTTGGGCTGATCAAGTTCGTAGACAGTCGTCCCGTCCGGCCACGGCAACCGCCACGCCCGCGAATCCAGACCCGCCGCCAGTATCACCACCTGCCGCACACCCGCGTTGACTGCGTCGATAAAGAACCCGTCGAAAAAGGCCGTGCGCGAGGCCATGTAGTTGACCATCGACCGCATCCGCAGCGGCAGCTCCGGTTCGGCCTCGACGATCTCGGGCGGCAGGTCGGGCGCCGCGAACCAGTTCCACATGCCGTCGCCGGCGGCGTCCAGGAACACCCGCGCGAACGGGTCGTCGATCAACGGATTGTCACTCTCGGTCTCTACGGCCCGCGCCGCCGCCACGCCCAGCGCCGTCGCGCCCACGCTTTCGGTGATGTCCCAGGTATCGTTGTCGTTTCTCGGCACGGTGATCAGGGTACGCGACGTGGCGATGGCTGTTTCGATTGTTTCAATTGCTCGATCGCTGGTAGGATGAACCCATGCCCACCGCCGTAGCCCCGCTGGCCCGCCAGGTCGCCGAACGCGCCCGCAAAGACTCCGGGTTCGCCGAGGTGCTCGACGCGCTGATGGACGCGCCGACCGCGCCGCAGGGCACGCTGGAACGCATCGCAGCGCACAGCCTGAACGACGAGCGCCGCGGCGCCCTGGTGCGCGAGTTCGTCGAGGGCGCGCTGCCCACACCGACGGTGCAAGCCCGGCTGGGCCTGCGCTCACCGCAGGCGGTGCATCGGCTCCGCAGCCGCGGCAAACTCCTCGGATCTGCGGTGGGCAACCAAACGTGGTTCCCGGCTTGGCAATTCGACGATGACCGGCTGCGCCCGGACCTGCCGCGAATTCTCGAGCTGCTGACGCGGTTCACGTCGGATCCGCTGGCCGCCGACCGCATTATGCGCCTCAAACACGACGAACTGGCTGGCTCGTCGATCGCCGAGGCGCTGCGCCGCCCGAGGACCGCCGACACCGCGTGGCAGCTGCTCGCCGCCGTCGGTGCCTGACCTTCCCGCCGGCTACCGGAGCCCGCTACCGGATGCCCGGCCCGTCGGCCTGCGCCGTCGACGCGTCGAGGCCGGCGCCGAACTGTGGCGAGTGGAGGCGGCCCAGCCCGCGGACTGGACCTGGGACGGCTTCCCCATCCCCCGCTACCGGTTCGACCCGGAGTCCGGCGCCTTCCGAACTCGTTATGCCGCAAGCACACTCGCCGGCGCGTTCCGAGAGCGTTACCGGCCGACCGGGCTGATGATCCCCGCCGACCACGCCGCCCATCATCTGGTGCGACTGGTCGCCGAGCGGCACCTGCGGGTGCTCGACCTGCGCACCGAGGCCAACCTCGACGTTCTGGGTGTCGACGACCAGATCAGCACCGGCCAGCACCCCGACGTGTGGGACACCTGCCACCGGCTGGCCGGTGCCGTACGGCGATGGTGGGGTGAGCCCGACGCCCTGGACGCGATCGTGTACCGGCCGCGCACCACGCCGGAGACCTCAGCCAACTACGCCTTTTTTGCGCTCGACGCGTTCTCCGCCGAGTCGTGGTCGCTGGCGCAGCGATCCGACGTGCTGACCGATCTGGTGCTGCACCATGGCTTTACCGTCGGCTGGGAGTCTACGGTGTGAGCATGACAGCACAGCCACCGGCGGTCACGGTCTCGCACCCACCGCTCGCAGTACTCAAACTCGTCAACCCATTCCTGCGGTTTTTGCTGGGCACTCCACTGCTGGGCCCCGTACGCGAGCAGTTCATGGTGCTCAGCTTCAAAGGACGTAAGAGTGGGCGGCAGTACACAATTCCGGTGAGCGCCCACCGGATCGACGACGATCTCTACGCCCTGACCGGTGCAGCCTGGAAGGGGAACTTCCGCGGTGGTGCCACCGCCGAGGTACTGCTCGGCGGAAAGAAGACGACCATGCACGGCGAAGTCATCCAGGACCGCGCGGCCACCGCCGATCTGTTCCGGCGCTGCGCGGAATCCTATGGCGTCGCCCGCGCAGAGCGCATGATCGGATTGAAATTCCGCGATCGGCAGATACCCTCACTCGACGAATTCACCCAGGCGATCGAACGGGATCACCTGGCCGCCATCCGGTTCACGTAGCTCAGAGCCGGGCGCGGAGTCGTTCGACGTGCTGGAGCAACCGGGCATGATGTGACCCCGGCCAGTAGATCTGCCCACACTCTGTGCAGCGGCTGAATTCGTCGTAGTAGCGGCGGGTCAACGGCTCGAGGTGCTCGATCACCTCGTCCTTGCCGACCGTGACCAACGGCCCGTTGCACCGCACGCAGCGGGTCAACGGCGCCAGGTGTCGTCGCAAGTCCAGCCGCCGGATCACCTCGATCGCCTGTTCCTCGGGGTGCTCGGAGTGCACGAACAGACCGTGCGTGATGGCGCGACGCTTCATCAGGCCCCGATCGCGGCTCAGCAGAATCCGCTGCTGGTCGACGCTGATATCGACCAGCGCGGCGTCGTCGGCGTCACTGGACCACCACACGTCAAAGCCCAACACCCGCAACAGCCGCGCCAGCCCGCCGAGGTTGACGTCGACCACGAAGCGAGGATCGCGTAACGGCACCGGCCGCAGCCTGGCCGTCGCGCCGATGTCGAGCGCCTCGAACATCGGGTAGGCGGCGATGCGATCGCCGACCGTCGGGCGGCGGGCGAAGTCCACCGGATCGCCGTTCACCAGGATCAGGTCGACCTCGGTGTGCGGTACGCCCATCGCCTCCAGAACGTCCTTGACCGTCTGGTGGGATCGGAACGGGCGACGCACGGTCACCCCGCGCGATTCGGGGTCCAGGAAGTCGTTGAGCTCGGCGTAGGCCCGAACGTCTACATAGCCGACCATGTCGTACTGGCCACGGCGGCAAGGTGTTTCGCCCGCACACCGATGCGGGCGCCGCGCTTCGGCACCAGGGTGACGTGCTTCAGCCGCTGCTTCTCGCCGGCTGCCGTCGTCGTGTTCAACTCGACCCGGCGCAGGATCTCCCGTAGCACGACCCGCATCTCGGTCATGGCGAACGCGGCGCCCAGGCAGCGGCGGTTACCGCCGCCGAACGGCAACCAGGTTGTCGGGGTCAGGGTTGCGCCCACCATCCGATCCGGGTCGAACCGGTCCGGCTCCGGGTAAAGCGCGGCGTCCGAGTGCACCAGCCCGATCGCCGGGACCGCCATCACCCCGGCCGGAAGCCGGTAGCCGGCCAGCTCGACCGGCTGAGTGAGAACCCGGCCTACGTCGTACACCACCGGGCGGATCCGCAGCGTCTCCTTGGCGATGGCGTCGAGGTATTCGTCGCCGGCCGGATCGCCGGCGGCGCTGGCCTCGGCCGCGTGCACCGCCTTGGCCAGTGCGGCAGGGTGGCGGGTCAGTCGCTCCAACGCCCAGGACAGCCCGGTCGCGGTGGTGTCGTGTCCGGCCACCAACAACGTCATCAACTGGTCACGCAGTTCGCGGTCGGTCATGGTGTGGCCGCCGTCGTCGGCGCGGACCAACATGGCCAGCACGTCGGTGCGCTCGGCCAGGTTGGGATCGGCTCGACGGTCGGCGATTTCGGCGTACAGCAGGCTGTCGGCTTCGTCGATGCGACGGTCCAGCGTGCGCCACGGGCGCCGGCCCAGCAGCTTCGGTTGGGCGAGCGCCAGCATCTCCCACAATCCCACGGTCAGCAGCCGCGGCATGACAGCACGCAGTGCGGCCAGCCGGGACGGGTCGGTGGCGCCGATCACCGTCCGCAAAATCACCTCGAGCGTGATCTCGGACATCTTGGGTGCCACCGGGAACTCGGCACCCACCGGCCATCCGGCGATGTTCGCCGCCGCGATCTCGGCCATCAGCTCGGCTTGGCGCGCGACGGCGTCGCGGTGGAACGGCGGCAGCATCAGACGACGCCGGTCCCGATGCGCGTCGTCATCGATCAGCAGCACCGAGGTGTCCCCGAGCAGCCCGCTCAGCATCGAATTCGCTTCGCCGGCATGAAAGACGCGCGGGTCGCCGGCGAACACCGTTTTGATGTCGGCGGGATCGGCCAAATACACCAGCGTGCCTAACGCGGCGACGCGCAACGTGAACACACTGCCGTAGCGGCGCTCGCAAGCGGCCAGAAAACGCACCGCGCAGCGCACCATCAACGCGGCCTGCACCGACGGCGGGAGCCGGGGCCCCGGCGGCAGCACAGACGCGGTTTTGTTCATTGGCACCAGTTTACGAGCGACCGCAACCCGGCTATTGCCCGAGCGTGTTTTGCATCGCGTCCGCCAGCGCGTTCACCGCGGGACCGCCGTCGCCCGACTCACACACCTTGGCCTGCAGCAGAACGTTTTCCCGCAGCCGGGTTTGGAAGGCGCAGCGCCGGTCGGTGCCGGGCTCCTGCTTGCTCCAGGCGGCGTCGGTGCCGGTGATCGCACCGTTGGTGAACTCCCAGACCTGGGTCGCCCCGTTGTCGATGTGCATGGTGGTGGTCTGCCCCGAGCACCCAGCTGTACGGTCCAGGATGCGGTGAAACGCCCCGTTCGCCGCATCATCAGTGGCGAACACACCCACCGCCTGCTTGACGTAGTGGGTGTCGTCGGTGCGCGACTCCTGCATGACCGCTCTGTTGAACGACTGCAGGCCGGCGCCATCGTAGACGTCGGGCAACCCGACATCGGCGTAGTTGTTGCAGGCCGGGAGGTCGATCCAATAATCCTGCACCGGCACCGTCGACGTGTCCTCCTGGCCCATGGTCGCGCCGACGATGTTGCCCACCGACTCCTTGTCGAGCACAGCACGATTCACCACGCCGGGATCCGACGGCCCCGCCGCGGCCGCCGGCATAGCGGCGAAACCCGCCAGCACCACTGCGATGACGACGTATGTGCGCGATCTCGGCATGCCGGTTAGTGTAATTCGCACCCGCCTGCGCCCCGCGCCGTGTGGGGTATTGCCCACCTCTGAGCGACAACTCGTTGACCGGAGCCAACATTGTCGCTCAGAGGTAGGCAACTCATACATCGCCTGAAACTGACGTCCCACTAGCGCAGCGCGCCCGCGCCCCGGGCGGCCTGGGTGCGCATGATCACCGGCTGCGGGTAACCGCCATCGCGCATCGCCCGTCGCACCGCCTCGCCGACCGCCTCCACCGAATCGGTCGGTACCAGCGCGATTACGCAGCCGCCGAACCCGCCGCCGGTCATCCGGGCACCGAGAGCGCCAGCGCCAACCGCGCTGTCGGCGATGAGGTCGATGTGCCCGGTGGTGATTTCGAAGTCGTCACGCATGGACGCGTGTGAGGCGGTGAGCATGCGACCGGCCGCGGCAAAGTCCGACTCCCCCACTGCCGCAACGAAGTCGAACACCCGCTGGTTTTCGGTCAGCACGTGGCGGGCACGACGGGCGTCGATGGGGTCGCTGACCGCATCAAGCGCCGACACATCCTCGATGTCACGCAGCGACGACGCGTGCAGCTCGGCGGCCGCTCGCTCACACGACGCGCGCCGCGCCGCGTATTCGCCGCCCGCGTGACTATGCCGGTCCCGCGAGTCGATCAGCAACAGCGCCACGTCGTTAGCGTCCGGGTCGAACGGCACCGGCCGGACGGTGAGTTGCCCGAAGTCGATCAGCAGTGCCGTCGACGGTTCGCCATACAGCGCGGCCAGCTGGTCGAGCAATCCCGTTGGGGCGCCGACGTAGTCGTTTTCGGCGCACTGCGCGATTCGCGCCTGCTCGATGCGCTCGAGGTGGATGCCGGCGACCGACGTGAGAGCGCCCAGGGTCGCGCACTCCAGCGCCGCCGACGACGACAGGCCCGACCCCATCTCGACGTCGGTGGTGATCGACATCGCGCCGCCGACCACCGCGTGTCCGGCGCGGCGCAGCGCCCAGATCACCCCGGCCACATAGCCGGCCCAGCCGGTCACCTGCCCCGGAGTCGTGTCGAGCGAAATCCGCACCGGGGCGTCCATCCGCTCACTGCGCACCGTGATCGCATCGGTGCCGTCGGGCTCAAACACGACGACGGTGCGTTGCGGCAGCGCGATCGGCAGCGCCCAGCCCAGGTTGTAGTCGGTGTGCTCGCCGATCAGGTTGATCCGCCCGGGCGCGGCGTATCGGACCGTCACCGGAGTTCTCGCAGCCGCCGGGCCACGCTTTCCGGGGTGACGTCGCTGATGAACGCGTCCATCGCCGACTCGGAGGCCGCCAGATACTTGAGCTTGACGGCGCTGCGCCGAATCGACATCAGCTCGAGGTGGAAGTAACCCTCCCGCTGGGTGGCGGTGTCGGCGAATTGGTGCAGCGCCGAAATGTATGGCAGCGGCGCCGAGTACATCCGGTCGAAGCGCCGCAGCACATCGAGGTAGATCTGCGCGAATCCGTCCAGCTCAACCGTGTCCAACTCGAGCAGGTTGTGCGCGAACCTGTTCGGGTAGATGTGCACCTCCACCGGCCAGCGCGCGGCGAACGGCACGAACGCCGTGAACAGCTCGGTGCGCGTGATGACACGACTCCCGTCGTCAACTTCGCGTGTGAGCAGGTCTTCGAACAGGTTGGCGCCGTGGCGGTTTCGATGCTCGTCGGCTTGCTGCAGCATGGCGGCGGTGCGTGGCGTCAGATAGGGGTAGCCGTAGATCTGGCCGTGCGGGTGGGTCAATGTCACCCCGATCTCCTCGCCGCGGTTCTCGAAGCAGAACACCTGCTCGATCCCGGAGCGGGCCATCAGGTCTGCGGTGCGGTGCCGCCACGCGTCGACGACAAGCCGGGCATGCGGGGCCGCCAGCTCGGCGAACGACCCGGCGTGGTCGCTGGAAAAGCAGATCACCTCGCAGCGGCCGTGACCCGGCGCCGAGACGAAGCCGTCGGGAATGGGGCCCATCTCGCCGGTGCCGGACAGGCTGGGGAATCGGTTCTCGAAGACGACGACGTCGTAGTCGGCTGCGGGCACCTCGCTTGTCAGCCCAGCCGGTCCGGGACACAGCGGGCACTGGTCGGGCGGTGGTTTGTAGGTGCGGTCCTGGCGCAGCGCGGCGACGATCACCCACTGCCCGGTCGTCCGGTCGAACCGCAACTCCGACTGGTGCGGGTCGCGCGGCGGCAGCGGCCGGCGGTCCGCCACGGGTGCCGGAACGTGACCGGGCAGCGCGAAGAACAGCACGTCGCGGCCATCGGCCAGTTTCGCCCGCGTCGGCGCCGTCACGATCTGGAACCCTAACCGGCGTCGGCGCCGCGGTGCAGTCACTATGGACGAATGTCGACCGAGCGGGCCCGGAACTGGTTGATCGGCTCCGATCCCGGGTTGCTGCGGCTACGGATGGCCAGCCGGACAACCGCGGCGCTGGCCTGCGCTCTGGTGATCCTTTTTCTGCTGACGCGGGCGACGGGCCAACCGGTCACCGTCGCGCTGCTCGGCGTGCTGATCACGATGGTCTCCGGACGGGCCGTCAACGAGCCGGACCCGCGCCAACAGAAGATCACGATGGCGCTGTTGCCGCTGCCCGCCGCACTGGCCATCACCGCCGGCACGCTGCTGGCGCCGCACAAGGTGGTCAGCGACATCGTGTTCGTGGCGGTCGTGTTCAGCGCGGTGTACCTCCGCCGGTTCGGAGCGCGCGGCAGAGCGCTGGGGATGGTCACGTTCATGGCCTACTTCTTCACGTTGTTTCTGCGTGCTCAGACCGCCGAGCTGCCGTGGCTGATCGGCGCCGTTGTCGTGGGCAGCATGTGCAGCTTTGTGATCACCGTTTATGTGCTGCCGGATCGACCCGAACGCGTGCTGCGGGCCACCATGCGGTCACTGCGAGCGCGGATGGCCATCGTCGTCGACACCACCGCCGAGGCAATCCAAGCCGGCCGGCTCGACGAACGGCGGCGTCGCCGCCTGCGGGTGCGCATAGCCCGGCTCAACGAGACCGCATTGATGGTGCAGGGCCAGATCGAAGACAAAGTCGCCGGCGCGCAACTGTCGCTGTGGTTGTTCGACGCCGAACTGACCGTGGAGCGGGTCGCGACGGCTGGTGCCCGGGCTGCGGCCACGGAGCTACCTGCCGCCGCCCGAGCCGAAATGGTCGCGGCGCTCGCACAGCTCGCCAGAGCGATCCGGACGCCACGACCCGGCGGGCTGCAACGGGGCGCGGACCTGGCTCAGCAATTGCTCGATCGGGAGGCCGACGATCCCGTGGTGCGCCGGCTCGCGCTGGCCATAATCGCCACGGCGAGAGCCGCTTCCGAAGTCCGCGCACGGGTCGACCGCGCCACCGAGACCACGGGGACAATGCCGCCTTCCGAGCCCGAACGACATGGTCTGTTGCCGACCACCCGGCAGGCCATCCAGGTAGCCGTCGCCGCCTCGTTGGCGATCGTCGTCGGCGAGTCGGTGTCCCCGGCGCGCTGGTATTGGGCGGTGATCGCCGCGTTCGTGATCTTCGCCGGCACCAGCACCTGGGGCGAAACCCTCACCAAGGGCTGGCAGCGGCTGCTGGGCACCGCGCTCGGTGTGCCCAGTGGTGTACTGATCGCCACGCTTGTTTCCGGGAACCGCGCCGTCTCGCTCGTGCTGATCTTCGTGTGCCTGTTTTGCTCGTTCTATTTCATGCGAGTCGCCTATGGCCTGATGACCTTCTGGATCACGACGATGCTGGCGTTGCTTTACGGGCTGCTCGGCCAGTTCACGATCGGCCTGCTGCTACTGCGGATGGAAGAGACCGCGATCGGCGCCGTCATCGGCGTCGCAGTCGCAATCCTGGTGCTGCCGACCAACACTCGAACGGTCATCCGTAACGACGCCCACGGCTTCTTGAGCACACTGTCCGAGCTGATCGAGACATCCGTCGCGACCATGTTCGGCGGTGCGGCACCCGCGAGCCCAACCGAGAAGGCCCGCCAACTCGACCGGACCCTGCAACAGTTCCGGACCACCGCCAAGCCGCTGCTGGCCGGGATCGCCGGCCTCTCGGGTCGCCGCAGCGTCCGGCGCGGGCTGCGGGTGCTCAGCGCGTGCGACCGCTACGGACGAAGCCTGGCCCGCAACAGTCAGCGATACGACGACGCGTCCGATGCGTTGGCGAACGCGGTGACCTCGGCTGCCACCCAGATCCGTCGCAACATCGAGGTGTTGGACACCATCCGCGACCATGCGGCTGCCGTCGTCCCGGCGACCGACTTCCTTGACGCGGCCGAAGGCCTTGCCTGCCGGCTGGACGGCGAGCCGGGGCCCGGGTCCGATGCCCGCGGGCTGCTCACCGCGCTGCACGCACTGCGCCAGATCGACCGGGCCGTCGTCACTGAAGCCATCGATCTCGGCGCGGATGACGGCATGAAGCTACCGATTGCGTGACGGGCATGGATCCACCATCCTGAACAGATGGCTGAGCACGGTGCCGACAAGCCCGGTGAGCTCGATCGCCGGCCCGGGACCTTGATCGCCGGGCGGCCGAGCTTGATGAGCGGGAGGCGGCTCTGGCGCGACGCGAAGATGAGCTCGCGAGGCGCGAGCGGTCTGCGGCCGGCCGAGATTCGATTGCCGACGACCGGGACCGAATCGCAAGCCAGCGCGAGCAGCTGGCAGACGAACGAGAGACACACGCGGACGAACGCGAGGGCACGGGTGTAAAGCGTGAACGCGAGCGACTGCAGCGCTCCGAAGGCCAGACGGAGCGCGAGCGAGCCGGTACTCGGCGCGAAGAAGCGGAGATTCAGCGTGAGATGGCCGATACCGAACGCCGTGGCGACGAGGAAGCACCGTAGCGCGTCACCGTTCGTTCAAACCCGCTTGTTCACGCCACCACTCGCATGCCGGGTGAGGAAGTCCACGACAGCGTCTGCGAAAACGTCGTTGCGATCGCCGGCGACCATATGTCCTGCGCCGCCGACATCGACGAACTCGACTTGCGGGAAGCGCAGGAGAAACTCGTCGGCGCGCTCCTGGCTGACCAGGTCGCTCATTTGGCCTCGCACCAGAAGCATGGGTACCTCGTGGGCGAGGATCGTTTCAACTGCCGCATGCATGCGGTCGACGTCGGCCACCTCGCTGGGCGGATGCGATGCGGTGTCACTGATAAATTCCGGATCCCAGTGCCAGTACCAGCGATCACCGCGGCGGCGCAGGTTTGTCCGCAGCCCATTCAGATCAGTTGGCCGGGGCCGATGCGGGTTGTATTCCGCGATCATGTCAGCGACCTCGTCGAGTGACTCGAACCCCGATGTCACTCGATCGGCCATGAAGGTGTGTATGCGCATCGCGCCGGACGGATCCATGTCGGGCACGATGTCCACCAGCACGACCGCGCCGGCAATGGCAGGCGAAATCTCGCCTGCCAGAAGCATTGTCGTGAAGCCGCCCAGGGATGCGCCTACCAGCACCGGTTGCGGTGGCAGCTGACGCAGCAGTTGATGGATGTCGCCGGCGAAGCTGATGAGGCGGTAATCGCCGGCTTTCGACCAGTCCGACTCGCCGTGGCCGCGTAGGTCGACCGTCACCGCCTGCCAGCCCCGTTCGGCCACGGCCGCAGCCGCCTGGCCCCAAGAGCGGCGGGTCTGTCCGCCGCCATGCAAGAACACCACGGCCGGCGTTCGTGGATCGCCCAGGCGGTCGGCCATGATGCGAGTGCCGTCGGCGCCCTGGATGGCGAACGGTTCAGGTGCCGTAGTCACCGTGAGATCCTATGGCGCTCCCAGCTAGTGCACCGCGACCGCATGCACGAATGCATCGGCGAGAACTTCGCAGCTTTCCTGCAGATCCGGCAGGGCCACTTGCGGAAAGTTGACGAATCCGGGCCGCATGATGGAATGCACGGAAATAGGGCTGATCAGCTGTTGAATGAGTAAGGCTCGCGGGAGGTCGCGGATACGGCCGGCGGCAACTTCGCCGTCTAGCCATCTGCCCAGCACGGCGATCATGCGCAGAGCGCCGTGTTCGATGAGAAGGCCCGCGCCGGGTCCGGCCGGACGGGCCAGTGTCTCGGCGAGCACTGCGGGCAGCACCCGGGGCTCGCGGAGGTAGAGCTGCGCCAGTGAGCCGTAGATAGTGCGGACGGTCTCGGTCAGGCCGGCAGCCGACGAACCGCTGATGACGCTTCTCATCTCCAGGGGTGGGATGTAACGGTCATAAACCGCGTGCAACAGCCCGTCGCGACCACCGAACACGGCATAGAGGCTGTGCACCGAGCAGTCGGCTTCGGCGGCGATCGCCTCCAGGGTCGCGGACGCCACACCGCCGGCACTGATCAACGCGGCCGCCGCCTCTACAGCGCGTAGCCGTACGGGCGGGCGTCCGCCGGGGTCGATGCCCCGGTCGCGGATCGCCTCGTCCAACGCCCGGCGTGAACCGCCGAGTTGACGCAACAGGGTGCTGCGCGACACCCCGAGCGCATGCGCGATCACGACAATCGGTACGTCGGCAACATCTCTGCCGAGGCGTTCGGCCGAGCGCAGCGCGGCTTGGATGATGTCGGCGGGTACGGCGCCCGGCCGGCGAGATCGACGTTTTGACACACGTGTAGATCTACCACGTAGACATGTTTCAACAAACATTCAACCGGTAACCCACTGTGATCACGTTGGCCGTTGCCAGGTCACACATGTCGCAAGCGGGGCCTGCCCGCAGGGGAAGGAATATGGCGGAACGCGGTGCAGAACCCCCGGTCCCACGGGGCCGTCGGCTGCTTCTGCGAGCGGTACGCCACCTGTTCAAGCCATTGCGCCCGGACGATTACCTGGAGATGGTCAACCCGCTGTGGACCACCAAGGAGCTGCGCGGAAAGGTCGAGCGCGTCGAGCCACAAGGCTCCGAAGCGACGAGCGTGCTGATCCGGCCAGGCTACGAATGGCGCGGCCACAAGCCGGGCCAATACGTGCGGCTCGGCGTGATCATCGACGGCCGTTACCACTGGCGTGCGTATTCGCTGACCTCGGATCCTGAGCCCGAGGACGGTCTGATCAGCGTCACACCCAAGAGAGTGGACAGCGGGGTGGTCTCGCCGTATCTGGTGCAAAAGATCACGCCCGGAGAGTTGGTGCGGCTCGGCGAAATCGAGGGAGTATTCACGCTGCCCGAGCCGTTGCCGCCGAAGCTGCTGTTCATCAGCGCCGGCAGCGGTATCACGCCGATCATGAGCATGCTGCGCAGCCTCGATCGTCGCGGTGAGTTGGGCGACGTGGTGGTCATTCACTCCGCCCGCTCCCGCGAGCAGGTCATGTTCTTGGACGTACTCGAAGACCTCGATCGCTGTCATGAGCAAATGCAGCTGGATCTGCGGCTCACCTCCGACCGTGGCCGCATGTCGCCCGCCGACTTAAACGAGCTGTGTCCGGACTGGCGCGAACGCGAGGCGTTTTGTTCCGGTCCCGGCGAGATGCTCGATGCGCTGATCGAGCATTGGGAGAATAACGGCGACCCGCATCTGCTGCACTTCGAGCGGTTCCAACCGAAGATCGGCGGTAACGCAGGTGCGGGCGAGGGCGGTGAGGTCACGTTCATCGGAAGCGAGACCACTGCCGAATGTGACTGCGGCACACCAATTTTGGAAGCTGGTGAGCAGGCCGGTCTCAATCTTGCGTACGGCTGTCGAATTGGAATCTGTCATACCTGTGTCGGGACGCTGAAGTCCGGCAAGCTGCGTGACCTGCGCTCGGGTGAAGTCACCGAGCCCATCGGCCAGGACGTACGAATTTGTATCAACACCGCCGAAGGTGACGTCGAACTCGAACTGTGAAGGGAGTCGCAATGGCTACCACCGTAGAAAGCCCGCTCACCCGCCTGAGCGAACAAGAGCTGGAAAAACTGGCCCAGGAATTCGACGCGATTCACGACGAAGTGTTCGCCGACCTCGGCGATCGCGACCGGCGCTACATCACGACGGTGATTTCGGTGCAACGCCAGATCGTGGTGGCCGGACGTGTCTTGCTGTTGGCATCGCGGTCGAAAACCGCGTGGGTGCTCGGCACCGCCTGTCTGGGCATGGCCAAGATCTTGGAGAACATGGAAATCGGCCACAATGTGATGCACGGTCAGTGGGATTGGATGAACGATCCCGACATTCATTCCTCGGTGTGGGACTGGGACACCGCCTCTACCGCGCAGGCCTGGAAACACTCGCACAACTACATCCATCACACCTTTACGAATATTCGGGGCAAGGACAAAGACCTCGGGTACGAGATCATGAGGATCGACCCCGCTCAGAAATGGCGGCCCGCCTACCTGGGGCAACCGCTGTACAACCTGCTGCTCACGGTCCTGTTCGAGTGGGGCGTGGCCGTTCACGATATGGACATCGAGGCC
Organism: Mycobacterium sp.; assembly: GCF_050700595.1. Taxonomy (GTDB): domain Bacteria; phylum Actinomycetota; class Actinomycetes; order Mycobacteriales; family Mycobacteriaceae; genus Mycobacterium. The sequence goes on along the minus strand of NZ_JBOHHI010000240.1, from coordinate 14,295 downwards.
ATCCGCGCCGGCGAGAAGCCGATGTCGGAGGTGCGCAAAGACCTCAAGGGAATCGCCGGCAAGGCACGCTCGCAGATCATCAAGGACTACCTCGGCTGGCCGGTGATCAGTGCCGGCGCGTTCGCACTTGCACAGCTCGCACTGCGCGGCCGGATCGATCAGCCGCCGCAGTCGCGTGTCAGCAGGATGCTTCGCAAAGTGTCCGGCACGGGCAGCGTGGGCGCCGCAGCGGATTTTCTCGACCGGACATGGCCGGGCGTGGAAAGCACCTTCTTACGCACCTTAGGCGCCGACGCGCTGGCCAACGTCATCCGTAACGTGTGGGCGCACGCCATCATCTTCTGCGGCCATTTCCCCGACCAGACCTACACATTCAGTCCAGAAGAAGTCGAAAACGAGACGCGCGGCGGCTGGTACGTCCGCCAGTTGATCGGCGCGGCCAACATCGAGGGCAGCCCGCTATTCCACGTCATCAGCGGCAACCTGAGTTACCAAGTCGAGCACCACCTGTATCCCGACATGCCGAGCAGCCGATACGCCGAGATCGCGCCCAAGGTCAAAGAGATCTGCGAGCGCTACGAGCTGCCGTACAACTCGGGGCGTTTTTCAAAGCAGTGGTACACCGTGCACCGCACCATCTTCCGGTTGGCATTCCCCGGCGGGAAGCCCCGGCCCAAGCCCGGGCGGTACCGCAGCGAGGAGCGGCGCACCCGGCTAGAGGGTGAGAGTGAGGCCAGCCGGTTCCGCTACCGGCTCCCCGCCGAACACCCGGATGCAGGCCCGGAGCATGAGTCGGGCGGCGTCGAGGTGCAGCCGCCGCCGCGTGGTAGGGACTGAGGTTGTGCGCGTGCCCTACCAGACGCGTACCCAGTCGACGAGCATCTCCGCCGGATAGCTCCCCGGCCCGGGATCGCCGCCGCCCGAACCGGCAACCGCAAGGTTGAGGACCGGAAACACTTGGTAGCCGGGGTCGTTGAACGGCCAGTCCGCAATCGAGTTCGCCGCAACAGTGAAGTATGGTTGCGCGCCGTCAACATAGTCTTCCCAGAAGCGGATCCCGGCCTCGTCCCATTGGCAGCGCCAGGTGTGCCACCCGCTGTCGACCGAGATGTTGTGCGTCGCCCATTCGGCGCCGTTCGGTTTGGTGTGGACGGTGGTGGCCGATGGCCAGCTGCCATTGCCGTACCACTCGAGGACGTCGATTTCGCCATGGTCGTCGTTGCCCAGCCAATAGGCGGGCCAGCAACCGGCGGTCAGGCAGTTGAGTTTGATCCGGGCTTCCCAGGTGTGGCCGATGCCACCTCGCCACGGGCTTTGCACCTTGCCGCTGTAGTAGGTGTTGCCGTCTTTCGCGGCGCGCAGCACGAGGTTGGACTTGCCGTCGACGAACACGTTTTTGCGATCGTCGCGGTACTGTCCGACGTTCTCGGGCCGCTCCCAATACGTCGGGTCCTTCATTGACTCGCGGGCCCGCGCGACCGTCCACTTCGACGCATCGGGGGCTGAGCCGGCCGGGCCGTCGAACTCGTCGTGGAAAAGGTAGTTCCCCTGCGCCGAGTTGCCGGGCGGGGCGGCCGGCGATGGCCCCCGACTCGCCCGTGCCTCCGGGAGCGGCATTGCGGCCGCCAGCACACCGAACCCCGTCGCCAGCATCATCCTGCGTCGATCCATCTCAGACATACCTCAACATAAGTGCGACTCCCCCAAACGGTGCCATGAAACCATATGGCGGCGGGTTCGCGCACCTTACCCGAGGTGCGGCTGTGCTTCCAGAGCTGCCCGGGTTGCGATCCGCCCGGCTTCCAGGGCAGCATCGATCTTTCTGAAGTCCAACGGACCGATCGCTGAGATATCCGGCTCGATGATGGCCGCAATCCGGGGGAGCTCGCGCAGGTTCCCGCTGGAAGCCGCGAGGTCAACGGTGCGAAGCAATGTCTCTTGCAGCGGTGGTAGGGCGACATCAGTGCCGGTCAACAGCCGCCGGACGAATGCGGGAGGCTGGAGGATTGACGGCAACAGGCCAAAGCCCTTCGATGGCACAAACTTTCGACGCAGATCAACGCATATGACTTCGCCGTCCGGATCGGCGCACATCACGTCGACCGGGAGGTTGTTCAACAGTCCGCCGTCGACAAGGAGTTGCTCGCCATGTTGCACTGGCGGCATGAGACCGGGGATCGAGACCGACGCGCGCACGGCGACCGACAGCGGCCCACGCCGATGAATGATCTGATCGCCGGTGATCAGGTCCGCCGAGACGGAGAAAAACCCTCTTGGCAGATGCTCGATCAAGATGCTGCCAAAGAATTCTTCTAGGAGGGCGCTGAATAATCGGCGCGCCTTTCCGAAATATGAGGCTGAGCTGGGAAAATTGGCTCATGCAGGGTGTGGAGCGGGCGGATCGGGAACTTCTGGACGCGCAGGCTCTGGTCGGTCATCTGGTGCCCGAGGGCAGCATGTTTGCGTTCCTGGCCGCCCACCGCCAGAAGTTGTTCGTGGACAAGGAGTTCGAGGATCTGTTCCCCTCGGGGCGGGGTCGGCCGTCGATCCCGGCGTCGGTGATGGCCTCGATTCTGGTGCTACAGACCCTGCATGACCTGTCCGACCGGGAGACCGCCGACGCGGCTCGGTGTGACCTGCGGTGGAAGGTCGCTACCGGAATGGCGTTGGACCACAACGGATTCGACGCGTCGACTCTGGTGTATTGGCGTAACCGGCTGGCTAAGTCGCAGCGACCGCATCGGATCAACGAGGCGGTGCGCACGGTCGTCGCCGAGACCGGACTGCTGCGGAGCCGCCACAAGCGTGCGGTGGATTCCACGATCCTGGCCGACGCGGTCGCCACGCAGGACACCATCACCCAACTCGTTTCAGCGATCCGACGGGTCGGGCGGATCGTGCCCGGTGCCGCCGAGTTGATCGTGGCGGTGTGCACCGGTCACGACTACAGCTGCCCCGGTAAGCCGTCGATCGACTGGGACGAGCCCGGGGCGAAGGACACGCTGGTCTCGGCGTTGGTCAACGATGCGAATGCGCTGCTCGAGGCGCTCGCCGTTGACCCGGATGAGGCCGAGGAACCGGTGGCCGCGGCTCTGGGGTTGCTGGCGTTGGTCGCCGGCCAGGACGTCGAACCCGCCGAGGGATCCGACGGCACCGACGGGCGGTGGCGCATCGCCCGCAAGGTGGCCCCGGATCGGGTGATATCGACGGTGGACCCGGAGGCGCGGCACACCCGCAAGTCGCCGGAGGCACGCCGCGACGGGTTTCGGGCGCACGTGGTCGCCGAGCCCGAGACGGGGATCGTCACCGATGAGGCGCTGACTATGGCGACCGGGACAGAAAACACCGATGCGGGGATGGCGGCGAAGTTCGTGGCCGCCGAGGCCGACGGGACTCGGGAATGGTACGGCGATTCCGCTTACGGCACAGGTGATCTACGCGTCGTGATCGCCGACGCCGGTCACGACGCGGTGATCAAACCCAAACCGTTGACCGCGGCCGTGGAGGGTGGGTTCACCTTCGACGACTTCACCGTCGATGAAGCCGCCGCCACTGTGACCTGCCCGGCCGGCAACACCCGACCGATCAACAAGACCCGCCAGGTGGTCTTCGGCGCACTGTGTCGCGACTGCCCGCTTACCGCGCGCTGCACCACATCCAAGACCGGTCGCTCCATGCGCCTGCACGACCGTGACGACCTGCTCCGCGGTGCCCGCACCGACTGGGCCACAAAACCCGAACTGCCGGAGAAGTACCGGACGTTTCGGCCCAATGTGGAACGGGCCGTCTCCCAGATCGCCAGCCGCGGCGGTCGCCGCCTGAAACTGCGGTACCGCGGCGCTGCGAAGAATCACGCCTGGCTGACCCGCCGTACTGCCGGACTCAATCTGCGTAACCTCCTCGCCCGCGGCCTCACACGCACCGCCGGAGCTTGGATCCTGACCCCACAGACCGCCTGAAACGCGCCCGCAGGACATCGATCGGACTCACCAGCACCAAAATGCCCGGCTTCGCCTGCCGCCGAGACGCTTCCTACGAGTCCAAGACCAACTTCCCCGCCCACCGTCCGCTCGCCTGTTCGCGACTCAACGCGCAGCAGCGAGCCCCAAGACCGCCTTATTCACCGCCCTCCTAGCGTGGCTCTCGGCCCCGAGGTGTGTGACAGATGTGACAAGATATAGCTACTGAGGCTGCTGTTACGGCGCGCCTCCCCGCCCGCGCCGCCCTTCCCCGACAGAATCTTCCCCCATGAGGATGTCAGCGCTTCTGTCTCGCAATGCCTCGCGGCCGGGGGTCGTCGGTACCGCCCGGGTCGATCGCGACATCGACCGGCTACTGCGCCGGGTGTGTCCCGGCGACATCGTGGTTCTCGACGTGCCGGATCTGGACCGGATCACCGCCGACGCGCTGGTCGACGCCGGCATCGCCGCGGTCGTCAACGCGTCGCCGTTCGTCTCGGGCCGGTATCCCAATCTGGGCCCGGAGGTGCTGCTGGCCAACCGTGTCACGCTCATCGACGAGACCGGGCCCGAGGTCTTCAAAAAGGTCAGGGACGGTGCGAAGGTTCGACTGTTCGAAGGCGGGCTCTACTCGGGTGACCGTCGGCTGATCGATGGTACGGAGCGCGCCGACGACGACATCGCCGAGCTGATGCAACAGGCTAAGAGCGGGCTGGTCGCACACCTGGAAGCTTTCGCGGGCAACACTATTGAGTTCATCCGCAGCGAAAGCCCGCTGCTGATCGACGGAATCGGGATTCCGGACGTCGACGTGGACCTGCGTCACCGCCATGTCGTGGTGGTCGCCGACGAGCCGACCGCTACCGAGGAGCTGAAGAGCCTCAAGCCGTTCATCAAGGAGTACCAACCCGTGCTGATCGGCGTCGGCACCGGCGCCGAGGTTTTGCGCAAAGCCGGTTATCGTCCACAGATCATCGTCGGCGACCCCAGCCAACTCGGTACCGACGTGCTCAAGTGTGGCGCGCAGGTGGTGGTGCCGGCTGATGCCGACGGTCATGCCCCAGGGTTGGAACGCATTCAGGATCTCGGTGTCGGGGCGATGACGTTCCCGGCCGCGAGTTCGCCGATCGACCTGGCGCTGCTGCTGGCCGACCATCACGGTGCCGCGCTGCTGGTCACGGCCGGGCACAGCGCCAACATCGAGACGTTCTTCGACCGAACCCGTCAGCACAGCAACCCCTCGACATTTTTGACCCGGCTGCGGGTCGGCGAAAAGCTGGTGGACGCCAAAGCCGTCGCCACCTTGTACCGCAATCGAATCTCTACCGGTGCCATCGCCCTGCTGGTGCTGACAATGCTGATCGCGGTCAGCGTCGTGTTGTGGGTGACCCGCACCGACGCCATGGTGCTGCACTGGATCGTCGACTACTGGAACCGCTTCTCGCTCTGGGTGCAGGGGTGGGTCAGCTAGAACGGTGATCTCCCCACGCCACCACGCGATTTCGCTGGCCGCCGTATTCCTGGCGTTGGCAGTCGGAGTCGTGCTCGGTTCCGGGTTGCTCTCCGACACCGTGGCGTCCGGCTTGCGCGACGAGAAGCGGGATTTGCACGCCAAGATCAACGCGCTGCGCGACGACAAGAATGCGCTGAACGAGAAGATCGGTGCGGCAAACTCTTTCGATACCCAGATGGCGGGCCGGATCACCCGTGGCGCGCTGACGGACAAGTCGGTGGTGGTCTTCCGCACCCCGGACGCACGCGACGATGACGTCGACGCGGTGGCCAGGATAATCGGCCAGGCCGGCGGCGCGCTCACCGGCACGGTCTGGTTGACGCAGGAGTTCGTCGACGCCAACGCGGCGGAAAAACTACGTTCGGTGGTGAACTCGTCGATCGTTCCGGCGGGCGCCCAGTTGAGCACCAAGCTGGTCGACCAGGGCTCGCAGGCCGGTGACCTGCTGGGCATCGTGCTGCTGATCAACCGCGATCCCGCGGTCCTGCCCGTCGACGATGCGCAGCGCGACACCGTGCTCGCTGCGCTGCGCGACACCGGCTTCATAACTTTTAGGCCCACCGGGACCGAGCACATCGGCGCGGCGAACGCGGCGCTGGTGATCACCGGCGGGGCGCTCGGCGACGACGCGGGCAACCAGGGCGTCAGCGTGGCCCGGTTCGCCGCCGCACTCGCGCCGCATGGTTCCGGTGTGTTGCTGGCCGGCCGGGACGGCGCGTCGACCGGCACGGCAGCCGTCGCGGTGGCTCGCGCCGACGCGGCGGTGACGTCGGCGATCAGCACGGTTGACGACGTGGATGCCGAATCCGGGCGAATCACCGCGGTCCTGGGTGTCGCGGACCTGATCAACGGTGGGCACGCTGGTCAGTACGGCATCGGTCACGGCGCCACCTCGCTCACGATCGCGCAGTAGCCCACGGGCGGCGTGTCAGCGACGGCCCGGCGACGTCAGTGTTAGGGTTGAGTTCCGTGGGTCGGCTGGTACCAACGAACGCTGGAGAACAGGTTCGCTTTTACCGTATTCACGGAGGTCGCACCATTGCGTAAGCATCCGCAAACCGCCACCAAGCACCTTTTCGTCAGCGGCGGCGTCGCTTCCTCGCTGGGGAAGGGATTGACCGCCAGCAGCCTGGGGCAGTTGCTGACCGCGCGGGGATTGCGGGTGACGATGCAGAAGCTCGACCCGTATCTCAACGTCGACCCCGGCACCATGAACCCGTTTCAGCACGGCGAGGTCTTCGTCACCGAGGACGGCGCCGAAACCGACCTCGACATCGGTCACTACGAGCGGTTCCTCGACTGCAACCTGTCCCGCTCGGCGAATGTCACCACCGGACAAGTGTATTCGTCGGTCATCGCCAAGGAACGTCGTGGCGAGTACCTCGGCGATACCGTCCAGGTGATCCCGCACATCACCGACGAGATCAAGAGCCGCATCCGGGCGATGGCCCAGCCGGACGCCGACGGTAACCGCCCAGATGTCGTGATCACCGAAATCGGCGGCACCGTAGGCGATATCGAGTCGCAGCCATTTCTGGAGGCGGCCAGGCAGGTTCGCCATGACCTCGGCCGGGAGAACGTCTTCTTTCTGCACGTGTCGCTGGTGCCATACCTGGCGCCGTCGGGCGAATTGAAGACCAAGCCCACCCAACACTCGGTGGCGGCGCTGCGCAGCATCGGTATCACCCCGGACGCACTGATTCTGCGCTGTGACCGTGACGTACCCGAATCGCTGAAGAACAAGATCGCGCTGATGTGCGACGTCGACATCGACGGCGTGATCTCCACGCCCGACGCACCGTCGATTTACGACATCCCGAAGGTGTTGCATCGCGAAGAGTTGGACGCTTTCGTGGTGCGCCGACTCAACCTGCCGTTCCGCGACGTCGTCTGGACCGAATGGGACGACCTGCTGCGACGGGTGCACGAGCCGCAGGAGACCGTGCGAATCGCGGTGGTGGGCAAGTATGTCGACCTGTCGGATGCCTACCTGTCGGTCACCGAGGCGCTGCGCGCCGGCGGGTTCAAGCACTGGGCCGCGGTGGAGATGCTCTGGGTGGCATCTGAGGACTGCAAGACGCCGAGCGGTGCGACCGCGGCGTTGCACGATGTGGACGGTGTGCTGATTCCCGGTGGGTTCGGTATCCGCGGCATCGAAGGGAAGTTCGGCGCCATCAGCTACGCGCGAAGCCGGGGGCTGCCGCTGCTGGGGCTGTGTTTAGGCCTGCAGTGCATCGTGATCGAGGCCGCTCGCTCGGCCGGTTTGACCCAGGCCAACTCCGCGGAGTTCGACCCGGCCACCCCGGATCCGGTCATTTCCACCATGGCTGATCAAGAAGACATCGTCGCCGGTGAGGCCGACCTCGGCGGCACCATGCGGCTCGGGTCCTATCCCGCTGTGCTCGAGCCGGATTCGATTGTTGCCGCGGCGTATCAGACAACGCAGGTGTCCGAGCGACATCGGCACCGCTACGAAGTCAACAATGCTTATCGCGAGAAGATCGCCGAGAGTGGCCTGACGTTCTCCGGGACCTCGCCCGACGGCCATTTGGTGGAGTTCGTCGAGTACCCGGCCGAGATGTACCCGTTCATAGTCGGCACCCAAGCTCATCCCGAACTGAAGAGTCGGCCGACTCGTGCACATCCGCTGTTCGCCGCGTTCGTGGGTGCGGCGATCGACTACAAGGCGGCCGAGCGGCTACCGGTGGAGATTCCCGACCATCGGCCCAACGGCAACGAACATCGCGATGGCGTGGCACCAAAGCTGCCCAAACCCGAGCCCGCCGCCCGTGGCTGAGCACGTCTTCGAGACCACATCGTCCGAAACGCTGCACACCGGAGTAATTTTCGCCCTACGCAACGACCACGTCCGGATGCCGGGCGGCGAAATCGTAACGCGTGAGGTCGTCGAGCACTACGGTGCGGTTGCGGTCGTCGCGATTGACGACGACGGCAACATCCCGATGGTGTACCAGTACCGCCACCCCTTCGGTCGACGGCTGTGGGAGCTGCCCGCAGGGCTGCTCGACGTCGACGGCGAGGCACCGCACCTTACCGCGGCCCGCGAACTTCGGGAGGAGGCCGGACTGGAAGCCGCTCGCTGGCAGGTGCTGGTCGACCTCGACTCCACACCGGGTTTCAGCGACGAATCCGTGCGGGTCTATCTGGCCACCGGGCTGACCCGGGTGGACCGGCCGGAGGCCCACAACGAGGAAGCCGACATGACGTTGCGGTGGTATCCGGTCGCCGAAACCGTCCAACGGGTGTTCAGCGGCGAGATTGTGAATTCCATTGCGGTTGCCGGGATTCTAGCCGCGTACGCGGTGAGGCAGGGGTTGGCGGAAACGCGGCCGGTGAATGCGCGGTGGATCGACAAACCGACGGCGTTCGTTGCGCGACGGGGCGGTCGATGACCCTTTTGGCGCCTCCGCTGGAGACGCAACTACAGGGTTATCTCGACCATCTGACGATTGAGCGCGGCGTGGCGGTCAACACGTTGAGCTCGTATCGCCGTGACCTGCGCCGCTATTCCGAACACCTTGCGGCGCGCGGGATCGATAATCTGGCCAAGGTCGGCGAGGACGACGTCGCCGAATTCCTGGTGGCACTGCGCCGCGGCGACCCGGATTCCGGGGTGTCGCCGCTGTCGGCGGTGTCGGCGGCGCGCACGCTGATCGCCGTGCGCGGGCTACACCGGTTCGCAGTCGCCGAGGGGCTGGCCGAACTCGATGTGGCCCATGCCGTCAAGCCGCCCACGCCGGGACGCCGGCTGCCCAAAAGTCTGACCATCGACCAGGTGCTGGCGCTGCTGGCCGGAGCCGGCGGCGACAGCCCGTCGGATGGGCCGCTGACGCTGCGCAACCGGGCGCTGCTGGAATTGCTGTACTCCACCGGAGCACGCATCTCCGAGGCCGTCGGACTCGACATCGACGACATCGACACCCACGACCGATCGGTGCTGCTGCGCGGCAAAGGCGGCAAGCAGCGGCTGGTGCCGGTGGGGCGTCCCGCGGTGCAGGCGATGGATGCCTACCTGGTGCGCGGCCGCCCGGATATCGCGCACCGCGGCCGGGGAACACCGGCGATGTTCCTCAACGCCCGCGGTGGCCGGTTGTCGCGGCAGAGCGCGTGGCAGGTCCTGCAGGACGCCGCCGAGCGCGCCGGGATCACGCCGGGGGTGTCGCCGCACACGCTGCGGCACTCGTTCGCCACGCACCTGCTCGACGGCGGCGCCGACGTCCGCGTCGTGCAAGAGCTGCTTGGGCACGCGTCGGTGACGACGACGCAGATCTACACACTGGTCACCGTGCACGCGCTGCGCGAAGTATGGGCCGGTGCGCACCCGCGGGCCCACTAGCCCGTTTCCCCGGCGCGAGCGTGCGTGTCGCCGGCCGCCGCTTGGAAACCCGGGTTTGCGCACGCTCGCGGCTAGGGGTTACCCCAAATACTCGGACTCCAGGACCAGGTCGGTCACCAAGCTCTGATACTCCACGTGCGCCTTGTGTTCGGTGGTGTTCCATGACGTGCCCTGCTGGCCGCGCATGTACTCGCGGTACTTCGGCGCCCCCGGCACCTTGACGTTGTCGGCGACCACGATCGAGCCCGGATGCAGCCAGCCGCGGTCGACGATGCTCTGCAGGTCGGTCAGGTAGGCGTCCTTGTCGTGGTCGAGGAACACGAAGTCCAGTACGCCGGCGGCGAAGCCGTGCTCGGCGGCCAGCGTCTCGAGGGTGCGCCCGCCGTCGCCGATGGTGCCGACCACGCAGGTCACCCGGTCGGCCACGCCGGCGTGCGCCCAGATCTGCCGGGCGTTGACGGCGTTGGCGTCGGCGAGTTCGACCGAATACACCTTGGCGCCCGGGGCGGCGCGGGCGATGCGCAGTGCGCCGTAGCCACAGTAGGTGCCCAGCTCGAGTGCAAGTTTCGGGTCGGCGCGGCGGACCGCGGCGTCGAGTAGGGCGCCCTTCTCGTCGCCGACGTTGATCAGCATCGACTTCTGGTAGGCGAACCGGTCGATGGTGGACAGCACGTCGTCGACATCGCCGGCCCGGGCGTTCTTCAGCACGTATTCGACCGCCGCAGCCTCGCGTCCGTCGCCGATTTGGCCCGTCGTGGTGATGTTGCGGGCGCCGGTCGCCATCCGCAAGACCGACCACCGCAGGAACGGGATGCGCTGTCTTAGGCTCATGACTGCCAAGCCTAACGAGAGCATCGCGAATCGGCTCCTTACATTGCCTGCGGGTTGCCCGGCGCAGACGCGCAAAACGGCTACACTTTCCTGCGATGTCCGCCATTACCCGAACGCCAAGGGCATGACCGACGACGCCGACAGCGGCGCCGAGGTCGGCCTGACCGGCCGGCCGCCGCGGACGATTCCCGAGCCCAGGCCGCGGACCGCCCACGGCCCGGCGAAGGTCGTCGCGATGTGCAACCAGAAGGGGGGCGTCGGCAAAACCACGTCGACGATCAATCTGGGTGCCTCACTCGCCGAATACGGCCGGCGCGTGCTGCTGGTGGACCTGGACCCGCAGGGCGCGCTGTCGGCGGGTCTGGGCGTGCCGCATTACGAACTGGAACGCACCATCCACAACCTCCTGGTGGAACAGCGGGTTTCGGTCGACGACGTGTTGATGCCCACCCGGGTCAAGCACATGGACTTGGTGCCCAGCAACATCGACCTGTCCGCGGCCGAGATCCAATTGGTCAACGAGGTGGGCCGCGAACAGGCGTTGGCGCGGGCACTGCATCCGGTGTTGGATCGCTACGACTACGTGTTGATCGACTGCCAGCCGTCGCTGGGCCTGCTCACCGTCAACGGCCTGGCCTGCTCGGACGGCGTCCTCATCCCGACCGAATGCGAGTACTTCTCGCTGCGCGGGCTGGCGCTGCTCACCGACACCGTCGAAAAGGTGCGCGACCGGCTCAACCCGAAGCTGGAGATCAGCGGCATCCTGATCACCCGCTACGACCCGCGCACCGTCAACTCCCGCGAGGTCATGGCCCGGGTGCTGGAACGGTTCGGTGATCTGGTGTTCGACACGGTCATCTCCCGCACCGTCCGCTTCCCGGAGACCAGCGTCGCCGGTGAACCGATCACCACCTGGGCGCCGAAATCGGGTGGAGCGGAGGCCTACCGCGCGCTGGCCCGCGAGGTCATCGACCGATTCGGCGCGTGACCGAGATCGAAGCGGCTGCGACCGGTTTTCAAGTTCGGCTGACCAACTTCGAGGGGCCGTTCGACCTGCTGCTGCAGCTGATCTTCGCGCACCGCCTTGACGTCACCGAGGTGGCGCTGCATCGAGTCACCGACGACTTCATCGCCTACACCCGCGAGATTGGCCCGAGGCTGGGCCTGGAGGAGACGACGGCGTTTTTGGTGATCGCCGCGACCCTGCTCGACCTCAAGGCGGCGCGGCTGCTGCCGTCCGGGCAGGTCCACGACGACGCGGACCTGGCGCTGCTGGAGGTGCGCGACCTGCTGTTCGCCCGGCTGCTGCAGTACCGGGCGTTCAAACACGTCGCCCAGATGTTCGCCGAGTTGGAGGCCGCGGCGCTGCGCAGCTACCCCCGGGCGGTGTCGCTGGACGACCGGTTCGCCGATCTGCTGCCCGAGGTGATGCTCGGTGTCGACGCCGAACGATTCGCCCAGATCGCCGCGACCGCGTTCATCCCGCGTCCGGTGCCGACGGTGGCCACCGAGCACCTGCACGAGCTGATGGTTTCGGTGCCCGAGCAGGCGGACCGGCTGCTGTCAATGCTGGAGGCACGCGGGATGCGGCAATGGGCGTCGTTTTCCGAGCTGGTGGCCGATTGCCGGGAACCGATCGAGATCGTCGGCCGGTTCTTGGCGCTGCTCGAACTATATCGGGCCCGGGCGGTAGCATTCGACCAGTCAGAACCGCTTGGTGTGCTCCAGGTTTCGTGGACCGGAGAACGGCCGACCAACGACGACTTGGAAGTGCGAGATCTCTTATGACCCGCGCCGGCGACGATGCAGAGCGTAGCGATGAGGAGGAGCGGCGCTTAATGACCGACGCGCACGATCCCGACCTGGGCATCGACGTCGGCGCCGCGCCGGAGTTGCCCGACGACGAGCTCGGCGCCGTGCTCGAGGCGCTGCTGCTGGTCGTCGACACCCCGGTGACCGTGGAGGCGCTGGCGGCGACCACCGAGCAGCCGGTGTACCGGATCGCCGCCAAGCTGCGGCTGATGGCTGACGGGCTCACCGAACGCGACAGCGGCATCGATCTGCGGGAGGCCGGCGGCGGGTGGCGAATGTACACCCGCGCCCGTTTCGCACCGTATGTGGAGCGGTTGCTGCTGGACGGGGCACGCTCGAAGCTCACTCGTGCGGCATTAGAGACGTTGGCCGTGGTGGCCTACCGCCAGCCGGTGACCCGGGCCCGGGTGAGCGCGGTGCGCGGGGTCAACGTCGACGCCGTGATGCGCACGTTGTTGGCGCGCGGTCTGATCACCGAGGCCGGCACCGACGCGGACACCGGCGCGACGACGTTTGCCACCACCGAGCTGTTTTTGGAGCGGCTCGGGTTGTCGTCGCTGGCCGATCTGCCGGATATCGCGCCGCTGCTGCCCGACGTCGACACGATCGATGACCTGACCGAATCTTTGGACGTCGAGCCACGTTTCATGAAGCTTGCCGGTGCTCCCGAGAACGATCATCCGCTGTCGTTCGACATGGATCAGGAATGACCGAGGGTCTGCGTCTGCAGAAAGTGTTGTCGCAGGCTGGAATTGCGTCGCGGCGGGTAGCCGAGAAGATGATCACCGAAGGTCGTATCGAGGTCGATGGGCAGGTGGTGACCGAATTGGGCAGCCGGGTCGATCCGGACGTGTCGGTGATCCATGTCGACGGCGCCCGGGTCATCCTGGACGACTCATTGGTGTACCTGGCGCTGAACAAACCCCGGGGCATGCATTCGACGATGTCCGACGACCGGGGCCGGCCGTGTATCGGGGATGTGGTCGAGCACCGGGTGCGCGGCAATCAGAAGCTTTTTCACGTCGGACGGTTGGACGCCGACACCGAGGGGTTGATCCTGCTGACCAACGACGGCGAGCTGGCGCACCGGCTGATGCATCCGTCCTACCAGGTACCCAAGACGTACGTGGCGACGGTGGCGGGGTCGGTGCCGCGCGGGCTGGGCAGGAAGCTGCGCGCCGGCGTCGAGTTGGACGACGGCCCCGCTGCAGTCGACGATTTTGCGCTGGTGGATACCGTGCCGGGCAAGACGCTGGTGCGGGTGACACTGCATGAAGGACGCAAGCGTATCGTGCGCCGGCTGCTGGCGGCCGTCGGCTTTCCGGTGCAGGCGCTGGTGCGCACCGACATCGGTGCCGTGTCGCTGGGCCGGCAGCGGCCCGGCAGCATCCGGGCACTGAGGCGCAACGAGATTGGTGAGTTGTACCGGGTGGTAGGCCTGTGACGAGTGTCGCTGTCGCCGTAGACGGCCCGGCGGGAACCGGAAAGTCTTCGGTATCAAGGAGATTGGCGCGTGCTCTAGGGGCGCGCTATCTGGATACCGGCGCCATGTATCGCATTGTGACGCTGGCGATACTGCGTGCCGGGATCGATCCGGACGATGCCGCGGCCGTCGCCGCCGCCGCCGCGGCGGTGCAGTTGTCGGTGGGCTATGACCCGGACGTGGACCGCTGCTTCCTCGGCGGAGAAGATGTTTCGGTTCAGATCCGCGGTGACGACGTCAACCGGACGGTGTCGGCGGTGTCGTCGGTTCCGGCGGTGCGGACCCGGATGGTGGAGCTGCAGCGCAAACTTGCCGACGGTCAGTCGAGCATCGTGGTGGA
>NZ_JBOHHI010000239.1:0-7258 GCF_050700595.1 Mycobacterium sp. | reverse complement strand
AACGTCGCGGCCGAACTCAACGCGCGTCCCCGCAAGCGCTTCGGCTGGCGCACCCCCGCCGAAGAACTCAACCGACTACTCTCAGACCCGTCCGCCTTTGTTGCAGCGACCGCTTGAATCCAAGGCGGCCAGGTAGCCGTAGCCGCAGACTCGATCGCGGGACCCGCACCGAACGACGGCGGCGCGGAGGACTCGGCAGTGCCCCAGATCGTGTTGGGGTTGGCGGACAGTGAGAACGTGACATCGCCGCCGGTGCGGATGAGTGACTCCGGAAGAAACGTGTGATCGGTGGGCTTACCGTCAACGCTGAGGCCGTTGATGTACTTCAGGCCGTTCGATGCGCCCGGTGCGGAGATCCTGATTAATTTCCCTGCGGGAAGGGCGATCTCGGCGTGATCGAAGAGCGGTGTGGTCACGGTGAAGATCGCGGTCCCCGGCGTGCTCGGGTACATTCCGAGCGCGGCCCAGACGTACCAGCTGGACATCGCGCCGAGGTCGTCGTTGCCCGGCTCACCGTCGGGCGTGGGACGGAACAGTTCGCTGCGCACCCGGTCGACCGTCTCCTGTGTCTTCCACGGTTGACCGACGTAGTTGTACAGCCACGGCACCCCGAAGCCCGGCTCGTTGCCAAGCCACAGGTACGGCTCGTCGGGGCCCGCGTTGAGCTCCGTCGTGAAGCGGTCCAACCGCTCGGCCGCGGCCTCGCGCCCGCCGAGAGCGCTCACCAGGCCGGCGATGTTCTGCGGCACCATCCAGGTGTACTGCGCGGCATTGCCTTCCTCGAATCCGTCCTGGCCGAAATCCGAAGTGGGTCCGGAGGACCCGGGCCACGGCAGGAAAATACCGTCGGCGCTGCGCGGCGTGATGTAACCGGTCAGCGGGTTGAACAGGTTCTGCCAATACTGTGCCCGGTTCTGGAATTCGGCGCCAATCACGGACTCGCCGAGCACATCGGCGAATCGGGAGATGGCGAAGTCGTCGACCGACCACTCCAGTGTGATTGACGCGCCGTCCATCCCATGATCGCCGCTAAACTCCTCGGTCTGCGGTGCGTAGCCATGCTGCAGGTAGGTCGCGATTCCCGGCCGCTCCACGTAGCCGCCCCGCCCCACACCGCCGTCGGTGGCCGCTTTGAGCATGTAATAAAAAGCCGTTTTGGCGTCGAAGTCCTTCGCCCCGAACGTATACAGGTTGACGATCAGCGGAACCACGTTGTCTCCGGTCATCTCGCCGGTCGCCGAATTCGCCACCGCCCAACGCGGAAGCGATCCGCTCTGCTCGGCGTCGTTCACCAGCGATTGCGCCATGTCGCTGGCACGCTCCGGGAAGAGCAGCGCCTGCAGCGCGGCGAGGCAGCGGTAGGTGTCCCAGTCGGAGAAGTTGGTGTACTGGGTGTGTCCGCTGGCCACGGTGTGGACGTTGCCGTCGAACCCGAGGTAGCGTCCGTCTGCATCGTTAAAGGTGTTGGGGTGCAAGAAAGATCGGTACAGCGCGGTATAAAAGGTCTTCACGTCACCGGTATTGGTGCCCGCCACCGCGATGCGCGACAGCACGGCGTTCCATTCGCCGGATGCGGTAGCGCGGACGTTGTCGAAACCGGCTCCGGCCTCGGCGGCAAGGTTGGCCAGCGCTCCGTCCACACTGACGTAAGACAGCGCGGTGTGCACCTCGACCACCGAGCCGGCCGGGAACTCCACCCATCCCCCGCTGCGACTCGCCTCCGCGCTGCGCGCACCGGCGTACACCGAGTCGCCGTCCCAGCTGCCGTAGGAAGTGAACGGCCGGCTGAGCTTCATCGCGAAATACACCGTGTAGATGTTGTTCTTGCCGCAGAAGTCGCCGGTGGTCGCCGATCCGGTGATCGTGGTGTTGTCCTCGCCGATCCGGATACTCGCCGCGAAGTTGCCCGCCAGCGAACCACCGGGGCGCACGTGGAACAGCGCGGGCCGACCGTCGTCGGGGTAGCTGAACCGGCCGACGCCGGTGCGGGTGGTGGCGGTCAGTTCGGCGGTCACCCCGGTGTCGGGGAACCGCACCGCGTAGTAGCCGGGCACGCCGACCTCGGTGTCGTCGTGGGCGATCTTCTCCCACGCGTACCACGGCTGCTCGCCGATCGCGGTGGTCGTTGGCAGCATCGGGATGTCGCCGAACGCGTTACAGCCCACCGAGGCGTGGGTCATGCTGAACCCGGTGGAGCGCTCGTTGTCGTGGTCGTAGCCGGCGTAGGTATCGGTGGTGTCCGGCGAGTACTGCACCATCCCGAACGGCACGGATGCGCCGGGGAAGTTGTTGATCTCGCCACCCGTCTCGCTCGACCCGGTGCCGATCAGGGTGTCGACGTGGCCGACCGGGTTCGTCACGAAGGCGGGCTCCTCGGCGTGCGCCGGAGCGCTGGTCAGCATCATGCAGCCAGCCGCCACCGTTAGTACCGCGGCGAGCGCCCTTCGTAACGGCATAGCTGTCTCTTACTGCATAGCCGTCACGTCGCGTGGGCGTTTTCACGGCACTATCGCACGTGACATCAGGTGAAGTGCACCGGCCGGTGCGCGCCGATAGCGTCACCGCGTGCGACCGTGCCTGCGTCAACGCGAGTCTCGATTTTATTGACAGATGGAAACAGTTAATGCAGTATGAACCGGGACATCAAGAAAATCGCCAAGTGGGCACGGTCTCAGGAATGGTTCTATGCCCCCGACGGTGACTATGTGGCCGGCTATCCGGCGACGCCGTGCCCGCCCACCAAGCAAGAAGGAAAAGCGAGCGCAGCGCGCGACGGAGGACGAGAGCGATGAGTGACTGGGTGATCAGCTTGACCTATCCGCTTGATCCGTCGATGGAGGAGATGGATCGGTGGGCGGATCAGCTGGTGGAGTACGACGGTCATGCGTCGCGGCCGACGCGTGGCGTCGTTGATGTGACGGTGCACGCGCCGACCACGATGGATATCTGGGACGCGGGCCGGAAATTGTCGGACGTTGTCGAGCATGTGGTTGGTGCTCGCCCGATCGGCGTGGAGGTGATCACCGAGGCTGAGCTGTTGCGGCGTGCTGGTGAGCCCACGATGCCAGAGTTGATGTCTGCGGCCGAGATTGGGCAGGAGTTGGGTGTGTCGCGACAGCGCGTACACAAGTTGCGTTCGATGCGGGGATTCCCCGCGCCGTTGGCGGAGTTGCGTGGTGGTGCCGTGTGGGATGCGGCTGCTGTACGGAAGTTCGCGGAGGGATGGCAGCGGAAGCCTGGCCGGCCGCGTGTCTTGCGCTAAAGCTGACCGAAGTAGGCCGTCGCTTCTGGTGGGCGTTCGAGCGTTGACGTCCGACCAATCGCAGGTAGAATGATCTGCGTGACTGAAGGAATGCAATTCATTAATCTCACGCCCTCACCTGGGAATGAACCGGTGGCTAAGGCGCTGGTCATCCCGGAAACGGCGCCCGCAACCGCCTCCGATCTCGCCGCCGCAATCGAGGAAATCCGGCCCGAAGGCCAAGAGGTCGTGGTTCTGGCCGCAAACCATTCGGTGGCCGCGCAGATCACCCGGTTGGCTGCCATGCTGGCTCAGAGCGAAGAGCAAACGGATCGCCTGGTCGATGCGATGTTCGTCCCCGGCCCCACGGTGTCGCCGGCAACGGCGCGCCAAGCCCATCGCAACGCCGAGGCACGCCAAGAACTCGTCGACGAATTCGGCTTCTATGGCAGCGACCAGATTGCCGAAGTCGCCGGTTCAGCTGCGACCAACCGCTCCGCCACTGCCTCACGCTGGTTGGCCGCCGGCCGGATCTTCACGGTCAACCACCGCGGTGTGCGGCTCTATCCGAGCTTCCAGTTCGGCACCGACGGACACCCGAGGCCGGTAATCGCCAGTGTGCTGGAGGTTTTCCAGCCATACGGTCTCGACGGTTGGGAGACTGCGCTGTGGTTCACCACGGCCAGCGGCTGGCTCGACGATCAGCGTCCCGTTGACCTGCTGACCCGCGAGCCCGAGCAGATCGTCGAAGCGGCACGACACACATTCGACGACGTGATGGCATAGGCGTGCGTGTCCCTGGTGTGCTGGCTCCGTTGCCGCAGCCGCACGAAAGAATCTGGCCCGCAAAGCATCCGATTATCCGCTGCCACAACAGCGCGCTAGGGGCAACCGAGTTCAACACCTCCAACGATTCCCGCCGCTTTCGTCCCGTCACAAGCCAGAGCGCGGTTGTGCCGACGCTCTACGGTGCTGACCTTGTGGAAGGCGCGTTGTCGGAGTCGGTGTTCCACGACGTGCCGTTACGCGGCCCGGGACGCCGGGTGCAACGCAAGGCGCTCGTGCCGATGATCCGGTCGACGGTGATTCCGCAGCGTGATCTGCGGCTGGTCCAACTCCACGGCACTGGCCTCAAGAAACTGGGCGTGACCCATGGCGAGCTGATCGAGACCAGCGCCCGCCAATATCCCCGCACTGCAGCGTGGGGACAGGCGTTTTACGACCATGACGACTATGACGGGCTGGTCTGGCGTTCGCGTCAGTTCAACGACTCCTACGCCGTGATGCTGTGGGGTGATCGCGTCAAGCGTCGCAAGGACATTGACGTCGACGACGCGAATGCGCCGCTGTCGTTATATCTGGGCGCCGGATTCGACGAGGTTCAGCAACTGGCCGACGACTGGTTCATCACCGTCGTCGGCTAGCAGGCGCAATTTCCCTACCGCTCGCCCGACACGTACAGGCTCGACGGCGCCCCGTCCTCGATGCCCTCCGGGGGATGGCGGTCGTAGCGGGCCATCACCTCCTCGGCCGTTTGCACCGACACCTCCCAGCCGTGGCCGCGCAACCAGTCGCCGACGTCGGCGCGGTCCTCGAAGTACCACAGCTCCTCGAAGTCGGGAATCTCGGGCTGCTCGCGTCCCAGCCGGGCCGCCAGCTCGCGGTAGCGCCGCGTCTGCGAGCGCCGCCGCTCCCGGGCCTCAGGCTTGTTGAAGTCGGGGCCCATCGCCCCGACGGCGATCCGGCTGCCGGCGGCGGCCAGCGTCTGGATGCGCTCGAACAGCAGATCCTGGGCCGCGGCCGGCAGAAACATCAGCAGCCCCTCAACGGACCAGGCACTCGGCGCCGAGACGTCAAAACCCGCCTGCGCCAACGCCGTCGGCCAGTCCTGGCGCAGATCGACCGGAACATCGACCAGCTTGCACCTGGGCAGCGCACCGCGTTGTTGCAACGTCGACAACTTGAACTCCAGCACCCTGGGCTGGTCGAGCTCATAGACCGTCGTCCCGCCCAGCCACGGCAACCGCCACGCCCGCGCGTCCAGGCCCGCCGCCAAGATCACCGCCTGCCGCACGCCCACGTTGTTCGCGTTGAGGAAGAACTGGTCGAAAAATGCTGTCCGCGAAGCAAAGTAGTCGCGCATCCCCTGCAGGCGCCGCGGCACGTCGGGTTCAGCCTCGACAACCTCGGCAGGCAGCTCGGGGTTCCCGAACCAGTTCCACACACCGTCTCCGGCGGCGTCCAGGAACACCCGCGCGAACGGATCGTCGATCAGCGGATTCTCACTCTCGGTGTCGGCCGCGCGGGCCGCCGCCACGCCCAGCGCCGTCGCGCCCACACTCTCGGTGATGTCCCAGCTGTCGTCGTCGGTTCTGGCCACGGTTACTCCCTCCTCGCAAGCGCCTTATCAGCGCGGGTAAGCGGCGCTGACGTCGGTGTGCACGAAATCGTTACCTACATACAGCAGTGGTCGGTCTGGTCAGTGCCGGTCCTTTGGCGGGCTCTCGTACCAGTGCGGTGGTGTGTGCATTCTTGATGGTGAAGCCCACGGTAGAAGGGTATCGGGCGGGTAAAGAAGGCTCATATCATGCGGGATCTTCGTCCTAGCCCATGAGCGACGGCATTGACGACGTTGACGATGTATGCTTGACGACGTTGACGGCAGATGGGAGGGAACCCGACGATGACGGACCTTGCTTCATTCGAGCAGGAGATCATGCGATCGGTCGGCCGGAAGGTCCACGATCGACTCCGCCAGGCGCGCGAAGCGCAGCTTCGTCCCGAGGAGTTCGGAGATCCGGAGGACATCGCGGACGCCATGGTGGCAGCACTTCCGTTGGGTCATGTCTTCGACGAGATATCGGGCCCTTTCTATGACACCTCGGGGCTTAGCCGATGGCTCGGGATCTCACGTCAGGCCCTGCACCAAAGAGCGGCACGGCACGCGATCCTGGCATGCCCCCTCGACGATGGCGGGGTCGTCTACCCGACCTGGCAATTCCTCGACAACGGCGCGACCATCCCGTCGTTGACCGAGGTGCTCGCCACGCTGGCAGAAGGTACCGACGATGCGTGGATGATCGCGCTGTGGATGCGAGCGCCAAGCGAAGACCTCGACGGCGACCGTCCCAGCGACTGGTTGCGCAATGGCCGTGATTCGCAACAAGTGCTGGCAACGGCACGGCAGGTAGCGTCGGGCTGGGCCGCGTGAGCGCTTCCCGGCAGCGCCCAGCGCTGGGCCCGCCGCCGGCCGACCTATCGAAGTTCCCTCGATCAAAGCTTTCGCCCGACGCGGAGTTGTACCGTGCGCACACCGTCGCTAACTCGCAGTGGTGGTTCTCCTCTAATTTGTCGGGTCGTTTCGACGTGAACCAGCCCAACGGAACGTGTTATCTCGCAACGGATACCGCCTCCGCATTGCGGGAAAGATTCGGTCACGACCTGGTCCGCCAGGGGGTAGTCACATTCAGGGCGGCGGCCCGAACCCAGGTGTCGAAGCTGCAAGTTCCCTCGCTGCGCTGGCTTGCGAACACCTGCTCGCCGCGTGTGGCAAGCTTCGGCATGACCCGTGAAATCGGGACCTGCCCGTCGTACAAGTTTCCGCAGGCGTGGGCGGCGGGTTTTTTCGGCGGCCGCAAGCATTCGGGCATCCGTTACCAATCCCGCTTCAGCACCGGGCCCAAGCCCAACTCAGTGGCGTTGTTTGACCTTGCCGGGCAACAAGGTTGGCCTACCGATCCAAACCCGATCGACGGCGTTCAAGCGTGCACCAACGAGGGCATCAGGGTTGAGCGGGCCCCCACGCGCCGACAGGTACAAATCGTGCAGCCGCCAGAATGAGCGAGCTGCTCAACGCACCTTAGCCTCAATCCGTGGATGGGTAATTTCCGGCGTTCGCTTGCGGATTTCGGTGGGGTGCGGTCGGGCGTGGATGTAATGGGGCGTGCGTGATCTGCTGGCTTGTACCAGCTTTTCCTTTGTGGGTTCCTCGGGTCGGGCCTGGGATGGCCGGGCTGG
>NZ_JBOHHI010000238.1:0-43972 GCF_050700595.1 Mycobacterium sp. | reverse complement strand
CGCAGCGGCACAGGCAGGCGCACAGCCCCTGCCCGCCCAGGCGCACGGCGCTCAATCCAAACCGGGGTTTGCCCAGCCCACACCACAACTGGCCATATGTTGCAATGACTACTTGACAATGCCCGGCGTTTCGACCGGGGACACGCACGCTCGCGGTGAAGGGCTAGCTGAGCAGCGTGCGGCGGATCTCGGCACCCTTGTCGAGCACCATCAGGATGAGCGTGCGCAGCGCCTCGTCGGTCAGGCCGCTGCCGGGGAAGTTGTAACGCAACATCACATCGGCGGTTTTGCCGGCCTTCTCCACCAACGCCACCGAGCCGAGCAGCGTGCTATCCGCCTGCTCGGCGACTCGGTCGCGAATCTTCTTGCTCAGCACCAGGCCCCACGCCAATACCTGGGTGAGCGACACCAGGTCGAGGTTCTCGATGATGGTCACCACCCGCAACGACGCGAGCGTGCCGTCGTGACGGACCGTCAGCGCCCCGTCGGCCTCCTCCTCGACCGGCAGCACCTCGCCGAGCACCAAGGCCAACCGCTCCCGCAGCGACGGCATCACGCGGTCCCGAATCGTCGGTGCCGTGACGCATATTCTGCACAGGCGGCCCACAGATCGCGGCGGTCATAGTCGGGCCAGAGTTTGTCGGAGAAGACGTACTCGGCGTAGGCCGCCTGCCAGAGCATGAAATTGCTGGACCGCTTTTCGCCGGAGGTCCGCAGCAGCAGGTCCACATCGGGGATGTCGGGCCGGTGCAGGTGACGGGTGATCGTCGCCTCGGTAACCCGGTCCGGATTCAATCTGCCCGCAGCTGCTTCACGCGCGATTTCCCTTGTAGCTTCCGCGATTTCGGTGCGGCCACCGTAGTTGACGCAGTAATTGATCGTGATGACGTCGTTGCCGCGCGTCATCTCCTCGGCGATCGCCAATTCCTTGATGACGCTGCGCCACAGACGTGGCCGGGATCCCACCCAACGTATCCGCACGCCGATCGCTTTGAGGTTTTCCCGACGGCGTCGCACCACGTCGCGGTTGAAGCCCATCAAAAATCGAACTTCCTCGGCGGAACGCTTCCAGTTTTCGGTGGAGAAAGCGTAGAGGCTGAGCCACTTGATGCCGACCTCTATTGCCCCGCAGGCGATGTCGATGACCACCGCCTCCCCCATCTTGTGGCCCTCGATGCGGGTCAGCCCCCGTTGGGTTGCCCAGCGGCCATTGCCGTCCATCACGACCGCCACATGATTGGGGAGCTGGTCGGCCGGAATCCGCGGTGCGGCCGCCTTCGACGGGTGCTGCGGCGGCCGGCGTGGACCGCCATCGGGCGATTGCGGCAGCTCCGGGAACACCACCGGCCAGGTGGATGTGTCGGGGAAGGTCGGGTAGTCGTCGGGGGCCGGGGCCAGCTGCGGGAAGTCAGCCAGCTTCTGATTCATCCCCATGGGCCACATCCTGCCCGACCAGCGCTATGCGCCGGTCGGCGAGGCTGGAATCAACCCGGTACATCCGCTCCACCAGCGGCAACGTTCGCAGCTGGCGCTCCAGGTGCCACTGCAGGTGGGCGGCCACCAATCCGCTGACGTGGCTGCGAACCGACTGCGGCGCGACGTGGGCTGCCTCCCAATCGCCGTCGCGCAGCGCGGCCATCAGATCGAGCGCGCCCAGCGGCGGCGTGGCGGAACCGGCTGGGCGGCAATACCCGCACACGCTGCCGCCGGCGGCGATGTGGAACGCCCGATGCGGACCGGGTGTGGCGCACCGGGCGCACTCGGTCAGCGCCGGCGCCCAGCCGGCGACCCCCATGGCGCGCAGCAGGTAAGCGTCCAGTACCAGCTCGCGGGGCCGCCGCCCGTCTGCCACCGCCCGCAGAGCGCCGACCGTCAGACTGTGCAGCGCCGGGGCCGGTGCCCGCTCCTCACCGGCGAGGCGTTCAGCGGTTTCCAGCATCGCGCACGCGCAGGTGTACCGGCCGTAGTCGCTGACGATGTCGGTGGCGAACGCGTCGATCGAGACGACCTGGGTGACGATGTCGAGGTTGCGGCCGGGGTGCAGCTGCACGTCGATGTGCGCGAACGGCTCCAGCCGCGCGCCGAACTTGCTGCGGGTGCGGCGCACACCCTTGGCCACCGCGCGGACCAGCCCGTGGTCACGGGTGAGCAGGGTGACGATCCGGTCGGCTTCGCCGAGCTTGTGCTGGCGCAACACCACCGCCCGGTCCCGGTACAGCCGCATCACATCAGTGTGGCATCGCCTGACGACATCCCCTCATACCCGCGCCGATAATGTCGATACCGATGAAGGAACCCGCTACCCCCCGTTTTCCGACCCTGACCGATCAGCTATACCAGCTGGCAAGCGGGGAGGTGACCTCCGACGAGCTGGTGCGGCGCTCGCTGCACGCGATCGACATGAGCCAGTCCACGTTGAATGCCTTCCGGGTGGTGCTCACCGAGTCGGCGCTGGCCGACGCCGCAGAAGCCGACCGGCGGCGCGCCGCGGGAGACGACGCGCCGCTGCTCGGCGTCCCGATCGCGGTCAAGGACGACGTTGACTTCGCCGGGGTGCCCACCGCGTTCGGCACCTTAGGTTATGTGCAGCCGGCCACCGCCGACGCCGAGGTGGTGCGACGGCTGAAGGCGGCCGGCGCGGTGATCGTCGGCAAGACCAACACCTGCGAGCTGGGTCAATGGCCGTTCACCAGCGGTCCGGGCTTCGGCCATACCCGCAACCCGTGGTCGCGCAAGCACACCCCGGGCGGATCGTCGGGCGGCAGCGCCGCCGCGGTGGCCGCGGGCCTGGTCACCGCCGCGATCGGCTCCGACGGAGCCGGCAGTGTCCGCATTCCCGCGGCATGGACACACCTGGTGGGTATCAAGCCACAACGCGGTCGCATTTCGACCTGGCCGTTGCCGGAGGCGTTCAACGGCATCACGGTCAATGGTGTGCTGGCCCGTACCGTCGCCGATGCCGCGCTGGTGCTCGACGCCGCATCGGGCAGCGCCGACGGCGATCTGCACAAGCCGGCGCCGGTGGCGGTTTCCGACCACGTCGGCACCGCTCCGGGCCCACTGCGAATCGCGATGTCGACGCGGTTCCCATTCACCGGGTTTGGAGCCCGGCTGCATCCGGAGATCAAGGCCGCGCTGGAATCGGTGGCCGAGCAACTGCGGCTTCTCGGCCACACCGTGGTGGCGGGCAACCCCGACTACGGGCTGCGGTTGTCGTGGAACTTTCTGTCCCGGTCCACCTCTGGACTGCTCGACTGGGCGGAACGGCTCGGCCAGGGGGTCGATTGGGACCGCCGCACGCAAGCCAACATGCGGATGGGCCGGTTGCTGTCGGAGTCGATACTGCGCACCGCCCGCGCACACGAAGCCGCCGACCACCGTCGGGTGGGCTCGATCTTCCGCATCGTCGACGTGGTGCTCGCACCGACGACCGCTCAGCCGCCGCCGCCGGTGCATGCATTCGACAAGTTGGGCGGGTTGGGCACCGACCGCGCCATGATCGCGGCCTGTCCGGTGACCTGGCCGTGGAATGTGCTGGGCTGGCCGTCGATCAACATCCCGGCAGGATTCACCTCCGAGGGCCTGCCGATCGGTGTGCAGCTGATGGGCCCGGCCAACAGCGAACCGCTGCTGGTATCGCTGGCCGCCGAACTGGAGGCGGTCATCGGCTGGGCAGCAAAACAGCCGGATGTGTGGTGGAACACCGGCACCGATACGCCGCCGGTCTCCAGCGGGCGGGTTTAGCCGGCGCGTTGAAAGCCTAAAATCCCAGTCGGCCAAGTTGTTTGGGGTCGCGCTGCCAGTTCTTGGCCACTTTGACACGCAGGTCGAGGTAAACCTTGGTGCCCAGTAGTTTCTCGATCTGGGTGCGCGCGACGGTGCCGACTTCCTTCAGCCGGGCACCGCCCTTGCCGATGACGATTCCTTTTTGGCTGTCGCGCTCAACAAAGAGCACCGCGTGCACGTCGATCAGGTCGTCGCGGCCTTCCCGGCCGACAACCTCGTCGATTACCACCGCAAGGGAATGCGGCAGCTCGTCGTGCACTCCTTCCAGGGCGGCTTCGCGGATGAACTCGGCCATCAGAACCTCCTCGGGTTCGTCGGTCAGTTCACCGTCGGGGTAGAACGCCGGGCCGGGCGGCAACGCGGCGGCCAGCACGTCGGTCAGTACATCGATCTGCTCACCGGTCACCGCTGAAACCGGGACGATCTCGGCTGCGGTTCCGACGAGCTCACCGGCCGCGGCCAGTTGCGCGGCCACCTTGTCCCTGGGCACTTTGTCGATTTTGGTGACGACCACGACCAGCGTGGTCTTGGGCGCGATGGACCGGATCTGCTGCACGATCCACCGGTCCCCCGGGCCGATAGCCTCGTCGGCCGGGATGCACAGGCCGATGGCGTCGACTTGGGCGTAGGTGTCGCGGACCAGGTCGCCCAGCCGCTTACCCAGCAGCGTGCGCGGCCGGTGCAGACCCGGGGTGTCGACCAGGATGATCTGGAAGTTCTCCCGGTGCACGATGCCGCGGATGGTGTGCCGGGTGGTCTGCGGGCGGTTCGACGTGATCGCGACTTTGGAGCCAACCAGCGCGTTGGTCAGCGTCGACTTCCCGGTGTTCGGCCGCCCCACGAAACAGACGAAGCCGGAGTGGAATTCGGTCACGGGTTGCCGGCACCGTCGGTCACGATGATCGCCGCCGTCGAGGAAAGTTCGCGCACAGCGGCGATGCCGGCGTCGTCGGCGGAGCCGGCCACCAGCACGGCGGCCTCCAACCCGACCGCGCCGCTGGACACCGCCGTGGCCACCGCCGTCTGCAGTGCGGTCAGTTGCAGCGCAGCGAGATTCACCGGTGCAGCGGCGTAAGTGCGGCCGTCGACGTCACGGACCGCCGCGCCGCTCACGGCCTCGGCGCGGGCCATCGCCGAGCGGGCCAGCACCATCAGCTTGGCGTCCTCGGGATCGAGCGGCTCAGCTGTCACCGGCGGCCTCCTGTCCGTCAGAGTCGATGCGGCTCAACAACACCGTGCCGATCCGGACCCGCCCGCGATGGTCGCGACCGCCCTCGGCGTGCAGCCGCAGACCATGGGATGTCACCTCGGCTCCGGGCAGCGGAACGCGTCCGAGCTCCAGCGCCAGCAGCCCACCCACGGTATCGACATCGAGGTCGTCGAATTGCACGCCGTAGAGCTCACCCAGGTCTTCGATCGGCAGCCGTGCCGACACCCGGAACCGATTGCTGCCCAAGTCCTCTACCGGTGCCGTCTCGGCCTGGTCGTATTCGTCGGCGATTTCGCCGACGATCTCTTCCAATACGTCCTCGATTGTCACCAGCCCGGCAATCGCGCCGTATTCATCGACCAGCAACGCCATGTGATAGCGGTCGCGCTGCATTTCCCGCAGCAGCGCATCCAGCGGCTTGGAATCCGGGACGAATACCGCCGGGCGCATCAGCTGCGACACGGTGGTGTCCCGCCCGCCGTTGGTCGAGTAATACGTCTGCTGAACGAGGTCTTTCAGATACACCACGCCGAGGATGTCGTCGACGTTCTCCCCGACAACCGGGATGCGGGAGTGCCCACTGCGCACCGCCAGTGATGCCGCCTGGCCGGCCGACTTGCCGCTCTCGATCCAGATCATCTCGGTGCGCGGCACCATCACCTCGCGGGCCGGAGTGTCGCCGAGCTCGAAGACCGACTGGATCATCCGTCCCTCGTCGGCGGCGACCACCCCGCGTTGCTGGGCCAGGTCGACGACTTCGCGCAGCTCGATCTCGGAGGCGAACGGCCCGTTACGAAATCCCCGACCCGGAGTCAACGCGTTACCCACCACCACCAGCACCCGGCTGATCGGCATCAGCAGCCACGAAATCACTTGCAGTGGAAAGGCGGCCACCAATGCGATGGAGTAAGCATTCTGGCGGCCCAGGGTGCGGGGGCCGACGCCGATCACGACGAAGCTGGTCACCACCATGATCGCGGCGGCGGCGAACAACCCCCAATCCAGGGTGAGGTTATGGCGGAAGAAGACCACCAGCAGCGCGGTCGCGGTGATTTCGCAGGTAATTCGCAGCAGCACCACCAGGTTCAGGTAGCCCGGCCGGTCGGTCATCACCTGTGCCAGGCGCCTCCCACCGGGGCGCTGGTCGCGTACCAGCTCCGCGACCCGGGCCATCGACACTGTGCTGATCGCCGCGTCGGTCGCGGCGAATAACCCGCCCAGGCATATCAGCACAATCGCGCCGAGCAGAAAGGCTAAGTCGGTCACGGCTCGTCGAAATACCTTGACTTGTCCAGCAACCGACTGTCCCGCTCAGTCTGGCGATCCTGGTGGTAGGCCTGGACCTGATCGGCAACCCACTCTTCGAGCAGCTGATGCTGCAGAGCGAGCATTTCCTTTTCCTCGTCCGGCTCGGCGTGGTCGTAACCGAGCAGATGCAGCACCCCGTGGATGGTCAGCAAGGCCAGCTCGTGTCCCAGCGAGTGACCGGCGGAAGCGGCGTGTTCGGCAGCGAATTCCGGGCACAGCACGATGTCACCGAGCATGGCCGGCCCCGGCTCGGGTGCGTCGGGCCGGCCGCCGGGCTCGAGCTCATCCATCGGGAAGCTCATCACGTCTGTCGGGCCGGGCAGGTCCATCCACCGCATGTGCAGGTCGGCCATCGCCGCGGTATCCAACAGCACCATCGACAGCTCGGCAGCCGGGTTGACGTCCATCTTCGCGATGACATATCGCGCGACGCTGACCAGTTCGGCCTCGGAGACGTCAATACCCGATTCGTTGGCGACCTCGATGCTCACTGGCGCCGCTCCTCCTCATCGCTCCGTCCCCAGCTTCGCGGGGACCCCACCGCATCGTCGCCGGCGCTGCTCATTAGCGCCGCTGACTACGCCCGCCGGATGCCCGCCGGCCGGCCCGGTTCATCGCCAGGCGAGGCTCCTCGTATTTGGCGTAAGCGTCCACTATTTCGGAGACCAGCCGATGCCGCACAACGTCGACGCTGGTCAGTTCGGCCACGTAGATGTCCTCGATGCCCTCGAGGATGTCGACCGCCGCCCGTAACCCGGACCGCGCCCCGGGCAGGTCGATTTGGGTGACGTCGCCGGTGACAACGACTTTGGACCCGAAGCCCAGGCGGGTGAGGAACATCTTCATCTGCTCGGCGGTGGTGTTCTGCGCCTCGTCGAGGATGATGAACGCATCATTTAACGTGCGGCCACGCATAAATGCCAGTGGCGCAACCTCAATCACGCCCGAGTCCGTCAACTTTGGGATCAGCTCCGGGTCCATCATGTCGTAGAGCGCATCGTAGAGCGGCCGCAGATACGGGTCGATCTTCTCGCTCAGCGTGCCCGGCAAAAAGCCAAGGCGCTCACCGGCCTCCACCGCCGGCCGGGTCAAGATAATGCGGTTGACCTGTTTGGTCTGTAGCGTGTTGACCGCCTTGGCCATCGCCAGATAGGTCTTGCCGGTACCGGCCGGGCCGATCCCGAAGACGATGGTGTTGGCGTCGATGGCGTCGACATAGCGTTTCTGGTTGAGCGTCTTCGGCCGGATCGTCTTGCCGCGGCGCGACAGGATGTCGAGAGTGAGCACCTCGGCCGGCGACTCGTTGCCGGTGCCGACCAGCATGGCGACACTGTGGCGCACCACCTCCGGTGTCAAAGGCTGGCCACTGGCCACGATCGCCAGCAGTTCGGAGATCACCCGTTCGGTGAGCGCAACGTCAGCCGGCTCGCCGGAGATGGTGACGGCGTTGCCGCGCACGTGCAGGTCGGCGGCCAGGATACGTTCGAGTGCGCGCAGGTTTTCGTCGGCCGAACCCAGCAGGCCCACGACGAGGTCGGGCGGGACATCGATGCTGCTGCGAACACTCGACGGATCAGCAGCGTTGGGCTCGCGGGGCGTCACGTGGTTTCTATTGCCTGCTTTCTGAGGGTGACGACACTTGGTGGTTCAGTTTACCTGCCTGCTCAGCGCTGAGCAGTGTGTTTGCCGGCAGGTCCTTGTCGAGCACCTTGTGGGCCTGTACGGCACCGGTGACAGGTAGCCCGGTGTCGTCGAGCAGACCGATCTGGCACAGCAGCGATGCCTGGTCCCAGTAGATCCGTTCATAGGCGACCTTGCCGTTCTCGATGCCCATCACCACCACCACCGGCAGCATGACCGGACGACCGGTCGGCGCCACGGTCGGCAGGAAAGCCGGTATGGAGATGTCGTGGGTGAACGACATGATCATCTCGTCGACGACGCGATCGGCACCGACGGTGCGACACACCGGGGTGATGGTGGTGTCGTCCGGCCAGTGGCCGATGAAGTAGTTGGTGTAAAAGTCGGTGAGCGCCGCCCCGCCGACCCCACCCATCATCGTCGGGACGTGGTTGACGTTCGGCTCGGCAACCATCGTCGCCATCGTGGCGGCCACATCCTTGGCGACGAACTCGTCGGCGACGTGCTCGTCAAAGATCGCGCTGAGATCAAAGGTTGTTTCGTTCATGTCGCCCGTCCTTCCGACGTCTCACGCTGAGACTAGGACTGAGACGCGCGCTGGGGGTACCACCCGCTTGCGGGGGAGGTTGTGGATAGCCGCCGCGGATTAACAGCCCTGAGTGCGATCTCGGGCGACGACCTACTTCCACCGGTCCGTCAGCACGCCCAGCGCACCCAACGCGACCGCGGCCGCACCAGAAGTACGCAGCACGCCGGGGCCCAGCCGGACCGTGACCGCACCCGCGTCAGTCAGCGCGGTGATCTCGTCGGGCGTGATACCGCCCTCGGGGCCAACAATCAGGATCAGCGAATTCGCTTGCCCTAAAGCCAGATCCGCCAGCTGTCCGGTAGCCGACTCATGCAGCACCAGCACTACCGACCCCGACGCCGCCGCGCCGGCCACTCGCTGGACAAGCGCCGCGGTGGGCAGCACGCCGTCAACCGGCGGGATATACGCGCGACGGGATTGCCCGGCCGCCGAGCGGGCGACCGCACGCCAGCGGCGCAGACCCCGCTCGACCCGGGCGTCGTCCCAGCGCGCCACACTGCGGGTGGCCTGCCAGGCCACAAACGCATCCGCGCCCGCCTCGGTGGCCAGCTCGATCGCCGGCTCAGAACGCTCGGCCTTGGGCAGTGCCTGCACGACGGTCACCGGCGGCTGCGCCGGCGGCACAGCCCAGCGGTCCAGCACCCGGGCCTGCAGGCCGCCCCGGCCGGCTTCTTCCACCCGGCAGCGGGCCAGCCCACCGGCCCCGTCGCCGAGCAGCAACTCCTCACCGGGCCGGATCCGCCGCACGGTGGCGGCATGAAAGCCTGCACCGCCACCGAGGACGGCCAGCGCACCCGTCTCGGGCAGCGCGTCAACGTAGAACAGGCCGGGCACGAGCCCGCTCAGCGGCCGCTGAACGTCTCGCGCAGCCGGCTGAACAATCCGCTGGCGGCCGCGCCGCGCGCGGCCCGGACTTCCGGCACGTCGCGGCTGCGCCGGCTCTTCAGTTCGCGCAACAGTTCGGCGTCGCGGTGCTCGAGCCGCTCCGGCACCACCACCTCGACGTGCACGTGCAGATCGCCGCGCACGCCGGAACGCAGGTGCGGCATGCCGTGGCCGCGCAGCGTCGTCACCGAGCCCGGCTGGGTGCCCGGGCCAATAGTGATCTCGGTGAGCCCGTCGAGGATCGCGTCCACCGTCACCGTGGTGCCCAACGCCGCATCGACCATCGGCAGCGAGATCGTGCAATGCAGGTCGTCGCCGTCGCGGACGAAGACGTCGTGGCCTTGCTCGTGGATCTCGACGTACAGGTCGCCGGCCGGTCCCCCGCCGGGCCCGACCTCGCCCTGAGCGGCCAGACGAACCCGCATACCGTCGCCGACCCCGGCGGGAATCTTCACGCTGATCTCCCGCCGCGCCCGCACCCGGCCGTCACCGCCGCACTGGTAGCACGGGTCCAGGATGACCTCACCGACACCGCGGCACGTGGGGCAGGGGCGCGACGTCATCACCTGGCCGAGCAGCGAACGCTGCACGGTCTGCACCTCACCGCGACCGCCGCAGGTGTCACAGGCCACCGGCACCGAGTCGCCGTTGGTGCCCCGGCCTCCGCAGCGGTCACAGAGCACCGCGGTGTCGACGGTGACCTGCTTGGTTACCCCGGTCGCGCATTCCGCGAGGTCCAGACGCATCCGCAACAGCGAGTCCGAACCCGGACGGACCCGTCCCGTCGGACCGCGCGAAGTGGCGGCACCGCCACCGAAGAACGCCTCGAACACGTCGCCGAGATTCCCGAACCCGGAGAACCCGTTGGCCGCGGCAGCGGCATTCTCCAACGGATCCCCGCCCATGTCGACGATGCGACGCTTCTCCGGATCGGATAGCACCTCGTAGGCGACGCTGATCTCCTTGAATTTCGCCTGAGCGTCCGCGTCGGGATTGATATCGGGATGCAGCTCGCGCGCCAGCTTGCGATAGGCGCGTTTGATCTCCGTATCGCTGGCGTTCGTGCTCAAGCCGAGCAGACCGTAGTAGTCGCGTGCCACGCCTGACCTTTCTTGTGCCGCGTTACGCGGCCATCAACCAACTTTGCTGCGGGTTTGCGTTCACCGGGTACCAAGCACTTCGCCGATGTACAAAGCAACCGCAGCGACACTAGCGATAGTTCCCGGATAGTCCATTCGAGTGGGTCCGAGCACACCCATCCCGCCGTAAACGGTATCGAGAGTGCCGTAGGCGGTGGACACCACCGATGTACCCGCCATCTGCTCGGCCTCGGTTTCGTGCCCGATGCGCACCGTCACCTTGCCGGCCTGTTGTTGGGCGGCCAGCAGCCGCAGCACCACGACCTGCTCCTCGAGCGCTTCCAGAATTGAGCGCAGCGAACCCCCGAAGTCGGCGGTGTTGCGGGTCAGGTTGGCGGTCCCGCCGAGCAGCAGCCGCTCCTCGCTGTGCTCGACCAGCGACTCGAGCAGCACAGTCGCCGAGCGCCCGACGGCGTCGGACAGGCTGTTGGACGATCCGCCGCGCCTGTCGAAGTGCCCGGCCAGCTCGGAAACCGCGACCGATGCCGCCGACAGCCTCTTGCCTTCCAGTGCCTGGCCAAGCATCTCCCGCAGCTGGGACAGCTGATGGTCGTCGATCACGTCGCCGAGTTCGACGATCCGCTGGTCGACTCGCCCCGAGTCGGTGATGACCACCATCAGCAGCCGCGCCGGGGTGAGCGGAATGACTTCCAGGTGACGCACCGTCGACGTCGACAGCGTTGGGTACTGCACGACGGCCACCTGACGGGTGAGCTGGGCCAACAGCCGCACCGCGCGGCGCAGCACGTCGTCAAGGTCGACGCCGGACTCCAAGAAGCCCTGGATGGCGCGCCGCTCAGCCACCGACAGCGGCTTGACATCGTCGAGCCGGTCGACGAACTCGCGATAGCCCTTCTCGGTGGGCACCCGTCCGGAGCTGGTATGCGGCTGGGTGATGTATCCCTCGGCCTCCAGCACCGCCATGTCGTTGCGCACCGTGGCAGACGAGACGCCGAGGTTATGCCGCTCCACCAGCAACTTCGAGCCGATCGGTTCCTTGGTGGCGACGAAGTCGGCGACGATGGCGCGCAGCACCTCGAAGCGACGATCGTCGGCACTGCCCATCCGGTCCACCTCCCTGACCCGGTTCATTTTACGGTGATCAGCAGCGGGTTACGGTTACCGGCGGGGAGGACTAGCCTTATCAACCGTGCCCACGTCGAGCCTGGGCGACGCGTCGAGGACGATCCGCGAATGATTTTCAAGGGTGTGCGTGACGGCAAGCCGTACCCCGAACACGGCTTGTCTTACCGGGACTGGTCGCGGATACCGCCGCGACAGATCCGGCTCGACGAACTGGTCACCACCACGAAGGTGCTGGCGCTGGACCGGTTGCTGTCGGAGGACTCCACGTTCTACGGCGATTTGTTCCCGCACGCGGTGAAGTGGAGAGGCATCCTCTACCTGGAAGACGGCCTGCACCGAGCGGTACGCGCCGCACTGCGCAACCGCACTGTGCTGCATGCGCGGCTGCTGGACATGGACCTCGACTGGGACCCCGCGCAGGCTTAGCTGCGCATCAGTTGGTGGCCGTGGCCGCCTGCACCAGCGCGATCGCGGCGTCGTGCTGCATCATCCAGTTGCCGTCCTGGTTGACGAACGCGAGGTTCTTGGTGACCGGCCCGGCGAACTTGGGACCCGAGATGGCTACGTCGGCGGTGGCCGCATTCGGACCCGGCGACGCGATATTCGTCACGTTGAACTGCTCCGGAAAGTTCCCGTTGCGGTACGCCTTTCTCAGGTCGTGGTCGGCTACATGACCCTCGTCCGGACTGATGCCGTTTTCGACCAGGTTTTGCTTGGTCGTGTACGACACGCCGGGATCGGTGACTTGGTTGCAGAGGTTTGACAACTGGTCAGCGGTCGGCAGGGCCCCCGGC
Organism: Mycobacterium sp.; assembly: GCF_050700595.1. Lineage (GTDB taxonomy): Bacteria > Actinomycetota > Actinomycetes > Mycobacteriales > Mycobacteriaceae > Mycobacterium. Next base: position 31,534 of record NZ_JBOHHI010000238.1, on the reverse strand, counting down.
GCGCCCGGCGGCGCCGGCGGCGGCGGATCCTGGGCAAGCGGCGTGCCGAAGGCAACCAGCTGCACGGCCGGGCTCTCGGACGCAATGGACACTCCGGCGGCTGCGGCTCCAATCGCGGCAACGACAGCCACACCTGTGGCGAGGGCTTTGACGGTCATGACTGTCCTTTCCGGACGTAGTTGTTCTCAGTGGTCATAACAGTAACCGTGTGTTGCCGGACACGGCAGACCGTCAGTGCCCCGAGGCCGTTTGCAGCAACGACATCGCCGAGTTGCGCGAGAGCAGCCAGCTGCCCTGGTTCACGAACGTGACGCTTTGCGTGACCGGCGCGGTCAGCTTGGGACCGGAGACGGCCACATCGGCCGTGGCCGCATCTGCGCCGGCCGGTGCGATGTTGGACACGTTGAACGACAACGGCAGCTGGCCCTTCTTGGCGGCCTTTTGCAGCGCGTGATCGGCCATGGCCGCCTCGGTCGGGCTGATCCCGCCTTCCACCAGCCCGCCCTTGCTCGCGAACGGAACGCCGGGGTCGGCGAGGCTGGTCAGCACGCTGGTCAGCTGGCCAGGGGTCGGCAGGCTTGCGGTCTGGTCTGCGGGCAAAGGCGCGCTGAAGACGACGGGCTGCACCGCCGATGCGGCCGGGCTGACGGTCATCGAGGTCACGCCGGCGGCGGCGGCTCCGATTGCGGCCATGGCTGCCACCCCGGTGGCGAGGGCTTTCACGGTCATAGCTGTCCTTTCAATTCATGGTTAGGGGCGCTAAGCGTCCACCCGGTTATGTGTTCGTGTTTCCGGGACCCGGCGTTACACGGGTCCCCGCCCGCGCCACCAGCCAGGCCTCACCATCGCCCTCTCCCGCGGCGATCACAGCGAGTCCGGCGAACGCCGCGAGGAGCTCACCGGGCCCGGCCCGAAACGGGCCCGGGCTGCCGCCGACCTCGCTGAGCGCACTCACCGCGAGCACTGCGCCGACAGACAGCCGGTCGATGATCGCCCGGTCGAGGCGGCGGTCCCGAAACTTGTGGCACAGGATGACGTCGACGGGCGGTCCGGGCGGAAGGCCGTCGTCCAGGTCGATGACGTCGAACCGGCAGCGATCGTCGACGCCGGCGCGGTGAGCCAGGTCGCGAGCCCCTCCGATGGCCACCAGCGAAACATCGAGCCCCCAGACATCCAGGCCTCGTCGCGCCAGCCACACCGCTCCGAGTCCCTGCCCGCAGGCCAGATCGAGAGCGCGCCCCGAGGCCGGAAAGACATCCCGGTAGGGGGCGAACACGACAGGCGGGTCGCCCGGGTTGACCGACGCCGGACCCTGCCTCGTGTACGTCTTGTCCCACCGGATGCGGTCCTCGTCGGTCACCGGGCCATCTTCCGGCTCACGTGCGGCTAGGTGGAATCGATTCTCTCGCGCAGGCTCTTCGGCCGGATGTCGGTCCAGTGCTCCTCGACGTACTCCAGACACTGCGCGTGGCCGGCTTCGCCGTAGACCTGACGCCAGCCCGCCGGTATGTCGGCGAAGGTCGGCCACAGGCTGTGCTGGTCCTCGTCGTTGACAAGGACCACGAAGGTGCCGGTTTCGTCATCAAAGGGGTTGGTGCTCATCGCTTCTCCTGTTCGGGTCGCCGGGTTGGTCGGCGGTGCTCGCCCCTCCCGGGAAGGAGGCGCCGAGCACCCGGTCGGACAACAGCCCCAGGCAGCTGAGGTTGGGGAATCCGGGCCCCTGGTTGAGGCCGGCCAGGTTGGGCAAAAACAGTTTCGGCATGACGTCGGCAACGGCCAGGTCGTACCCGATCTCTTCTTGCAGGCGCTCCGGGTTCAGCGGTCCGCCCAGGCCGAGCTCGAGCAGATCGAGCGCGTCCTGGCTGAACAGCGTGGTGAACCACAGCGGGTCGAAGCCTGATCCGTCGATGACCAAATCGAAACCGTGGACCGTCTCGAAGTTTTCGCTGCCGCGGTCGGTGCTCAGCGTCAATCGGATCTGGTCGTCGCGTGCGACGGCGTGGGCGACCCGGCCGCGCAGATGCCGAATCCTGTCGTCGGCCAGCAGTGCGTCCTGCACGGTCGACGAGAACACCCCACGGTCGGTGCGAACCAGTGCGTCACGCCGTTCGTCCAGGGTGAGCTCGGTCCAGCCGGTCGGGTCGGAGAACAGCGCGTTCTCGAAGAAGCTCTCGCCGCGGGTGAACAGGGTCACCTGCGGTGAGATCACGGTGATGGTCGAAATCCGGTGGCGGAACAGCTCGGTGAGCATCGATGCGGCCGTCTCGCCGCCACCGATCATCGCCACCCGCTCGGCGCAGATGCGATCGTTCCCACCGGCGCGGTGCCAGAACTCCGCGATCGAGAGCACCCGCGGATTTCCGGGCAGCAGCGACCGTTCGGCTTGGCCCGGGCCGGTGATCATCAGCCCGTCGGCGTGCACGGTGGTCGCGTCGGTGTGCACCGCCCATCGGTCGCCGTCCACAGAAAGCCGGTCGACTTCACCGCGGACCACGGTCATGTCGATCTGCTCGGCGACCCAACGCAGGTACCGGCTCCACCGCCGGTGCCTGGGCGCGGGCCGGCCGCGGTCAATCCATTGGGCGAATTGGCCGGTGGCGATCAGATAGGACTGCCAGCTGTACCGGGTCATCCGCTCGTCGACCTCGGCGTTGCGACGGGGCACCAGCGACGACCGGTACGGGAAGCCGACATCCTTTTCCGGGTTGGTGCCCAGCCGCTGCGCCCCGTCCGTCCAGCCACCGTTGGCCTGCCAGTTGGCGCCGACGCCGGTACGTTCGACCGCGATCACCTCGGGCGCGTCGACACCCATCTCGGCGAGCACGGCCGCCTTGGTCGCGACGGCCACGGCCTTGACCCCGGCACCGAGCACCGCAAGCGTGGTCATGTCACCATCTCCTGTAAGGTTTCATTCCAAATCCCTTGCAGCGCATCGATGTCCGCGTCGCTCAGGATATCGGGCAGTGCCCGCCACTGCGTCACCAGGACCTGCTGGTCACCGGCGCCCAGCACGGTGCCCATGATGACCAGCTCATGGCGCACCGCAAGCTCTGGCTCGGGTAGCGGCGGCGGGCCGCCGAGCAGTTCCCGGTCGAGACGCAACCCGGTGCCGGCATCGCCCACGTCGAGGCGACCCAGATAGTTCAGCAACAGTTGCGGGCCGGAGAACCCGCCGAGCTGACGCGCGGTGTCGCTGCGCAGATAGCGCAGCAGACCGTAATCGACTCCGTCGCCGGGGATCGCCGCCAGCCGCTCCCCCACCCGACGTGGGTCCGCGGATTCCACGCGCAGCGGGTAGATCGCGCTCAGCAGACCCACCGTGTCGGTGGTGTCGATCGTGTTTTCACCCGTGTCGTCGACCACGGCGTCGGCGCGTCCATGGGTTTCCAGCGCCAGCAGCGGCGGCGGCGTGGGCTGACCACGGCGCTGCCGCCACCGGGTGACCGTCCGCGACGCCGCGGCGATCAACAGGTCGAACATCGGCACGCCCGATGCCAGCAGCCGACCGGTGATGTCGGCGTCGGTCACTGCCGCCCGCACCAGCAAATCGCGACCCCGGTCACGGTCCGGCCGGGCTCGACGCGCGCCCAGATCTGGATCATCACCGTCGAGCTGTGAAAGCCAGAACTGTGCGGTGTCAAGGGTTTTGCTACGTTCGATCAGGGTCTGCGCCCAGCGCCGACAGCTGGTGTGTTCGCGGATCGGGGGCGGTGGGTGCCCGTCGGCGACCGCGTGCAGGGCGGCGTCGAGTTCGCCGAGCACCACCCGCCACGACGCCGGGTCCATCACCAGTGCGTGCACGACCAGCAGCAGCACACTCTGTCCGCTCGGCGGTCGCAGCCACACCGCCGCCAGCATCTCGCCCCGTTCCGGATCGAGGCCCTGTAACGCCTGCTGGGCGTGCGTGGTGACCGCTTCCTGCAGATCGCCGGGCACCGTTACCTCGCTCAGCAGGTCGGTGGCCGACGTGGGGATCAGTGTCATCGTGGCGCGATCAAGTCGGCTTCGCAGCACGTCGTGACCGTCGACGATGGTGGCCAGCGCGGTCCGCAGCTGCTCACCGGTGATACCGTCGGGCAGCCGGATGGCTTCGGTCTGGGCAAGCCGCCGGGGCTCGCCGTATTCGTAGAGCCAATGTGCGTTGGGCAGCAATGGAATCGGTGCGGTGCTGTCCTCGGATTCCTGCGTGGCTTCGACCGTTTCGGCGGCTTCGGCATCCATGGCCGCGGCTAATTCGCGGATGGTGCCGCACTCCAGGATGAGCCGGGCGCGCAGCCCGATACCGCGGCGACGGGCCGCTTGCACCACCGAGAGAGCCACGATGCTGTCCAGGCCCAGCTGCAGGAAGTCCGCGGTGACGTCGACCTGCGGGATCTGCAGCATCTGGCAAAGCAGTTCCGCCAGCGCGGATTCGGTGGGGGTTTCCGGGGTGGACTCCACGGCGGCGGCGGAATCGAGGTCTGCCAGTGCGGTCTCGTCGAGCTTGCCGTTGGCGGTCAGCGGGATGTCGTCGACGACGACGATGCGCTGCGGAACCATGTAACGCGGCAACCGCTCGCCGAGCATGCCGCGCAGCTCTGCCACCGTGGGTTGTGCGCCGTCGGCGGTCGCCACGTAGGCCGCTAGCCGCGTTCCGCCCGGCTGCTCGCGCACCAGGACATGGGCGTGTCGTACCGCTGGGTGCGCCTGCAGCGCCGCGGCGATCTCGCCCGGTTCGACGCGGTAGCCGCGGATCTTGACCTGGGCATCGGCGCGGCCCAGGTAGGCCAGCGAGTCATCCGGCTGGTGCCGCACCAAATCACCGGTGCGGTACATCCGCTCGCCGGACACGAACGGGTCGGCGACGAATCGGATTGACGTCTCGGGTGCCCGGCCGAGGTAGCCACGGGCCAATTGCGCTCCCGCCAAATACAACTCGCCCGGTGCGCTGTACGGCATCGGCCGCAGCCCGGAATCCAGCACGTAGCCGCGGGTCTGCTGGGTCGGACGCCCGATCGACGGCCCGGTGTGCTCGGCGATGGCCGCGACCACCGCCTCGACCGTGGTCTCGGTGGGGCCATAGCAGTTGTAGGCCGCCATCGGCCTGCCGGCGCACTCGTCGCGAATCGCATTCCAGGCCGCCGTACCGATGGCTTCGCCGCCCAGCGCCAACACGCTCAACTGCGCGGTGTCCAGCAGGCCGAACGCCCGTAGCTGGGCGAACATCGATGGGGTGGTGTCGATCATGTCGATGCGATGCTCGACGATCGAGCCAACCACCGCCTCGGCATCGCGTTGAGACCGTTCGTCGACGATGTGCACGGTATGACCGTCGAGCAACGCGACCAGCGGTTGCCAGGCGGCGTCAAATGCGAAGGACCAGACGTGCGCGATACGCAACGGGCGGCCCAGCAGGGAAGCGGCCGGCCGCAGCACAGTGTCGATGTGGTCGTCCGCGTAGGCGCCCAACGCCGCGTGAGTGCCGATGACGCCCTTGGGTTCCCCGGTCGTCCCGGAGGTGAAGACGACATAGGCGGCTTGTTCAGGCTCCACATCCACGGGCCGAAAGTCATTGGGCTGGCGGTCGATCGCGGACGCCATCTCCTCGTCGACCACGATACCCGCACCCGTCTGCCGCAGAATCGACTCGATCCGTTCGGGAGGCATACCCGGCTCCAACGGCACGCACATGGCACCCGTCTTCAGTGTCGCGAGCATCGCGACGACGTACTGCGGGCCGCGGGAAAGCTTGACGGCAACCGGTGTTTCGGGTCCGGCACCGCGCTCGCTCAGCACGGTGGCCAGCCGATTGGCGGCGGCGTCCAGTTCGGCGTAGGTCATGGCGCCGTCCACCCAGCTCAGCGCGACGGCATCCGGGTTGGCCTCGGCGACCGCGGCGAACCGCTTGTGAAAGCCTTCTGGAGGGCGCGCTGCCGCCGTGGTGGCGGTTCTGAGCGGTTGAGCCTCGTCGCCGAACAGCACGCTGACCTCCCGCAGCGGGCGGTCCCATGCCGACAGCAGCCGCTCGGCGGTGGCCAGCACGCGGTGGCCCAAGTTCTCACCTGTCGTGGCGCCCAGCGCGCCGTCGAGCACCTCTACGAAGGTGACCAGCTCGCCGTCGGCCACGTGCGCGGCCAGCGCAACCGGGAAGTGCGACACGCTCTCCAGGCCGGTCGGCCGGAATGTCACACCGCCAGAGGTTAATTCATCACCATCGGCCAGTCCGGCGGTAGGGAAGTTCTCGTAGACCAGCAGCGTGTCGAACATCTCGCCGATACCGCCCAGTGCCCGCAGCTGAGCGTGGCTGAGGTAACTGTGATCCCGCAGCATCGCCGCTTCTCGTTGCACGGCAAGGCATTGCGTACCGGTCTCGGCGCCCGCGTCGAGCCGTACCCGCAACGGCACGGTGTTGATGAACAGGCCGATCATGGCTTCGACACCGGACAGTTCCGGCGGCCGGCCGGACACCGTGACCCCGAACACCACATCGTCGCGGTCGGTCAGCCGCGACAACACCAACGCCCACGCCATCTGCATCAGCGTGTTGACGGTGACGCCGTGAGAGCGGGCGCCCTCAGAAAGACGTGCAGTGCCGTCGCGGTCGGTTCGCAATTCGGTGCGTCGCGGCAAACCGGTGCCCTGTGCGTCGCCGGCCATTGCGGCAGCCAGGAGCGTCGGACCGGGCAGATCGGCCAGGTGCTCGCGCCACACCTGTTCGCTGGCATCACGATCACGCCCGGCCAGCCATCCGATGTAGTCGCGGTACGGCCGCGGCTCAGTGGGCAGTGCGCCGATGTCGCCGCCGGCTCCGTACAGCGCGATCATCTCCGCGGCGAACACCGGCAGCGACCAGCCATCGATCACGATGTGATGAGCAACGATCACCAAATGCCAACGCTCAAGTGGTAATTCGATGAGCAGGAAGCGGATCGCCGGAGTCCGCTCGAAGTCGAATGGCCGACATCGCTCCTCGGTCTCGAGCCGTTCGATATCCTCGGGCGCGGCGGTGACCTGTCGCCATGGCAGGTCAACGTGAGTCGGCACGATCTGCACTGGGCGCGTGATATCGCGGCTGACGAAGCTGGCACGTAGGTTCGGGTGCCGCACCAACATCTTTGCGGCGCAATCTTTGAGCAGCTCGACGTCGAGGGCACCGGAGATGTCGGCTGTCATCCCGATCAGGTAGGGGTCGTCGACGGCGAATTCAGCCAGTGTGGTCAGCGAATACAAGCCCTCTTGCAGAGGACTCAGCGCCATCACGTCGTCAATGCCCGACGGTGTGCTCGTTTCGGTGGTCGTCACGACTTACCATCCTGACTCCACGCCGACGTCACCGCGGCCAAGTCGTCGTCGGACAAGCCTGACGTGCTCATCGGCGCGTACCGGGTATCTGTCTCGGCCCCTTCGGTATCCGGCCCGGCCGCCTCGACCGCCGCGGCCAACAACTGTACGGTCGGGTTCTCGAACACCATCCGGGGGCTGACCGGCAGACCGACGTCACGCGCTCGCGCCGCCACCTGCACCGACAGGATGCTGTCACCGCCGAGCGCGAAGAAGTCGTCGAAGCGTCCCACTTCCGGTGTCGACAGCAGCTCGGTGAAGACCTCAGCCAGTGCGCGTTCGGTGTCGGTCTGCGGCGGCTCGGTATCGCCCGTCGTACTCACCGCCGGCTGCGGCAGCCCGGGCCGGTTCAGTTTGCCCGACTCGGTCGTGGGCATCTCGTCGAGCACGGTGATCGACGCCGGCATCATGTAACCCGGCAGTACGGAGGCGACTTCGGCACGCACCGCTGACGCGAACGCCGACTTGGCGGCGTCGTCGGCGAGCAGGTCGTGCGGCACCACATAGCCGGCCAGCGTGGTGCGGCCCTGCACGTCCCAGGTGCGTGCGGCAGCGGTGGCCACACCGCCGGCCGCGTTCAGCGCCGCATCCACTTCGCCGAGCTCGACGCGGAAACCGCGCACTTTCACCTGGTGATCGGTGCGGCCGACGAACTCCAGTCGACCGTCCTCGGTCCAGCGGGCCCGGTCGCCGCTGCGGTAGAACCGCGCGCCGGGTTTGTCCGCATACGGGTTGGGCACGAATCGCGATGCCGTCAGCCCGGACCGCTTCCAGTAGCCCCGAACCAGTTGGCCGCCCGCGTAATACAGCTCACCGACCACGCCGATCGGTACCGGTGCCAGTCCGTCGTCGAGCAGATAGACCTGCGCATCGGGCATCGGGGTGCCCAGAATCGGCACCGGCGGCGTCAGCGGTCCGCGAACCAGCGCGCCGGACGTCTCAGTGGCACCGAAGTTGTTCAGGAGTTCCGGGCCGTCTTGCCCGCCATAGGTGGCCAGCAACCGCTCCTGCAGCGACCCGCTCAACGGCTCGGCCCCACACACCAGCCGGTGCAGCGACCGCAGCGCCGCCGGCCACGAGTCGACAATGGTCGAGACCAGGCTGGGCACCGCGGTGACCTGGGCAATCGAGTGGCGCTTGATCAGCAACGCCAGCGCCTCCGCGTCGCGGTGTTCGGCATCGTCGGCAAGGATCGTGGTGGCGCCGGCGGCCAGGCCGCCCAAGGTTTCCATGCAACCTTCCAGAAATGTCCACGAGGCCTGCGCCAACCGAACATCGTTGCCGGGCACCGGATAGTTCCACACCTGCCAGTTCAGCCGGGTCGTCATTGCGCGGTGGGTGCCCAGCACGCCCTTGGGCTTGCCGGTCGATCCCGACGTGAACACCAAATACATCGCATCGTCGGGATGCGCCGCGACCAAGGGCCGAGAAGGCGACCCGGAAGCATCCATTGCTTTCTGCACCGCCGCATCATCAAGTGAGATGAAGGTCACGCCTGGTGATTCCGGCATGTTGTCGAGAGCCTCGGCCGTCACGACGACGACCTGCGGCGCGACATCGTCGAGCATCAGCTCTTTGCGTGCCAACGGATAATCGGGGTCCAGCGGGAAAAAACCGGCACCGGCCTTCATGATGCCGGCCAGCGCCACCACCATATCGATGTTGCGCCGCGTCGACAGGCCCACCAGCGACCCCGGCCCCACTTTGTGATCGACGAGTAGCTGCGCGAAGCTGTCCGAGCGGCGGTGCAGCGCCGGGTAATCGATCTGCTCGTCGCCGCACCGCAGCGCGATGCGGTCCGAGCCCAATTGTCGGCTGTCTTCGAGCAGTTCGGCGATAGTGAGCGGCCGGTCGGCGGGCGGCTCGGCGCCGCGGCTCCACTGGGTGAGGATGCGTTGGCGCTCCTCGGCGTCGAGCAACTGCACATCGCGCAACGTCTGGTCGACGTCGCCGGCAAACGCGCCGACGACCTGAGTCAGCCAGCCGGCCAGCCGCTCGATGGTACTGCGGTGATAGAGCTCGGTGCGGAACAGAATTTTGCCGTCATAGCCGGCTTTTTCAGGATCCTGGCCGGCGAAGAAGCTGAAGCTCACGTCGGCGTGCGCCATGTCGAACGGCGGCTCCAGCGCGGTGAACACCGTGTCGCCGGCCGGGCCACTGTCGACCACCCGATCGGCGGGAAGATGGTCGCGAACGTGCACGACGACTTGGAAAAGCGGGTTGCGCGACAGCGAGCGCACCGGGCTGACCGCGTCCACCACCTGGTCGAACGACAGATCCTGGTTTGCGTAGGCGGCCAGCGCGGTATCGCGGGCCCGGCTCAGCACCTCGCGCAACGTCGGATTGCCGTCCAGGTTGTTGCGCAGCACCAGGATGTTGATGAAAAAGCCGATCAGTTGGTCGAGTTCGGGTTCGGTGCGCGCTGCGATCGGCGTACCCAGCGGAATATCCACGCCGCCACCGGCTTTGTGCAACACCACCGCCACAGCCGCCTGCAGCAACATGAACTCGGTGATGCCGAGCTCGCGGCTCAGTTCGGCGAGCGTGGCGCGGGTCGCCGCGTCGATGCTGAATTCGACGGAGTCACCGACGCCGCTGGGCACCGGCTGGCGGGGCAGGTCCGGCCGCAGCCCGGTATCTTCGGGGATCCCGTCCAACTGGCGGGTCCAGTAGTCGCGTTGGGTGCCGGCGATGCTGGATTCGTCGCCGTCTTCGGCAAGCAGTGCACCCTGCCAGGCCGCGTAGTCGGCGTACTGCAGCGGCAACGGCGCCCAGGACGGCTTTTGGCCGGTGTGGCGAGCCCGGTAGGCGGTGAGCAGGTCGGCGAACAGCACCCCGCCCGACCAGTGGTCGATGGCGATGTGGTGCACCACCAACGACAGCACGTGCTCGTCCCCGGTGTGCAGCACCGCGGCCCGGATCGGCCACTCGCGGTCCAGCTCAAAGCGGTGCCGCCGCTCGCTGTCCAGCTGCACCTGCACCCAGTCTTCGCCGTCACCGCTGTCCTGCCGGACCGGGACTTCGGCGCCGGGTTCGACCATCTGGTGTGGGACGCCGTCGATTTCGGTGTAGGTGGTGCGCAGGATCTCGTGTCGCGCCACGACATCGCTGATGGCGCCGGTCAGAGCCTCGATATCACACGGTCCGCTCAGCCGGGCGGCGAAGGGAATGTTGTTGACTTCGCTGGGCCCCTCGATCTGGTAGGCGAACCAGGTCCGCAATTGCGACGCCGACAGCGGCAGCGGCCCGTCGTGCGACGTCTTGATCAGCTTGGGCCGCTTGATCCTAACCGCGCCCGATCCCAGTTGGTCGATCCGTTCGGCCAGGCGCGCGACAGTCGCCAACTCGAAGACATCGCGGATGCCGATTTCGGCACCGCATTCCGACCGGATCGCCGCGACCAGTTTCGTGGCGACCAGGGAGTGTCCGCCGAGGTCGAAGAACGAGTCGTCGACGCCCACCCGCTCGTGGCCGAGCAACTGGGCGAACAATTCGGCCAGCCGCCGCTCATTCGCCGTTGTCGGCTCGCGGTACTCGGTGGCAGGCGCGATCTCCGGCTGCGGCAAGGCGTCACGGTCGATCTTGCCATGGGTGGTGATCGGGATTTCGTCGAGCGCGACGTAAGCGGCCGGCACCATGTAGTCCGGCAGCGCAGCGGCCACCCGCGCCCGGATACGGTCGACGTCAACCGTTTCGGTACCGCCCTCGGCCGGGGTGATATAGCCGACCAGGGTCTTGCCCAGCCCGGGCAAGTCGGCGGCAATGACGATAGCCTGCCCGACGCTCGGGTCGACCGAGATCGCGGCGGCGATCTCGCCGAGTTCGATGCGGAATCCCCGGACCTTCACCTGCTCGTCGGCGCGGCCGACGAATTCGATGTCACCGTCGGCGTTGCGGCGGGCCAGATCTCCCGAGCGGTACAACCTGCCGCCGGGCCTGAACGGATCGGCGACGAACCGTTCCGCGGTCAACGCGGGCCGGCGGTGGTAGCCGCGCGCCATCTGCGTTCCGCCGATGTAGATTTCGCCGATCACCTCGACCGGGACCGGTTGCAGCGCATCGTCGAGTAGATGTATCTGCGTGTTGATCTTGGGCCGGCCGATCGGCACGATGCGGTTACCCTGAGTGCCCTCCACCGGATAGCTGGTCGAGTTGACGACGGTTTCGGTCGGGCCGTAGAAGTTGTACAGCGAGGCGTCGAAGGTGGCGTGGAACTTATCGGCGGTCTCACCGGGCAACGCCTCGCCGCCGACCGGGACCCGGCGCAGGGTGCGCCACTGGTTGACACCCGGCAACGACAAAAACAGCCCGAGCAGCGATGGCACGAAATGCATCGAGGTGATGCCTTCGCGGTACAGCAGATCGGTCAGATAGCCGATGTCGCGCAGACCGTCCGGTCGCGGGACCACCAGCCGCGCGCCGCAAACCAAGGTGCCGAAGATCTCGGCGATCGATGCGTCGAAGCCCGGCGAGGCGACCTGCAGCAGCCGGTCGGCCTCGTCGACCTGATAAGCGTCGCCGAACCAGACGAAGTACTCGGCGATCGGCGCGTGCGGCACCGGCACGCCCTTGGGCAGCCCGGTCGAACCGGACGTGTAGATCAGGTATGCGGTGTTGTTCGGCTGCAGTGGTCGCACCAGCTCGTCAGGGGTGGGGTTGGCCGACGAATATTGCCCCAAATCGGTGACCGGTTCGCGCAGTATGAGTTTGGCCTCGGCGTCGTTGAGGATGAATGAGAGCCGATCCTCCGGATAGTCCGGGTCGACCGGCAGGTAGGCCGCCCCGGCTTTGAGGATGCCCAGCGCGGTGATGGCCAGCTCGGGTGACTTGTCGAGCAGCACCGCGACGCGGTCCTCGGTGCCCACACCCTGCTGGATCAGCCAGTGCGCCAACCGGTTGGCTTCCTCGTTGATCTCGCGGTAGCTGTATTGGCGGCCCTCGTAGACGACGGCGACGGCATCGGGAGAAAGCTCCGCCCGATCGGTGAACAATGCGGCCAGCGTGGTGGTCTGGGTGGAGAACTCCTCGCCGGTCGCGGCGCGGCGCAGCCAGTCGACGTCGGCATCGGTCATCACGGTCAACCCGGACAGGTCGGTATCGGGGTCGGCCAGCGCACTGTCCAACAGCACGGCGTAATGCCCGAGTAACTGGCGAGCCAGCGGCGCGTCGAGCACCTCGACCAGGTACTCGGCCTCGACCAACGCGCCAACGCCGGCTTGGACTTCAGGGATCAGTTCCACCATGAAGCTCAGTGGCAGCTGGCTGAATTGGCCACGCAACTCGCCGCGCTCGCACCGCACTCCCGGTGGGCAGAACCCGCCGCCATCGGGCTCACGAAGCCCGAAGCTGACCCGCGTCATCCGCTCGGCGCCGTGCCGGCGGTCGGGGTTGGTCTCCCGCACCAGCCGGTCGAGATTGACGCGCTGGTGGGCGAAGGCACCCGCCGCGGTGTCGCGGGTACGCGCCACCAGGTCACGGAACGTCTGCCGTGGCTGCGGCTGCGCGCGCATCACGACGGTGTTGCCGTAGTAGCCGATCGCGTTTTCGGTATCCGCACCCCGGGTCATCACCGGCGCGGCGATCAGGAAGTCGGTGGTGTGGGTGTAGCGGTGAATCAGCACAGAGAACGCGGCCAGCAGCACCATGTACGGTGTGGCGCCGCTGTCACGCGCCAACGCTGCCACCCGGTCGATAGTCGTCGCGGGCAAGCGAACCGATTCGCGCTGCGAGCGCCAGGTGCTCGGCACCACCGAACCGGTCGGTCCCGGAAGCTCAAGCGGCTCAGGAAGATCAGCTATCAATGGCCGCCAGTAGGCCAGGTCCTCGTCGAGGGTATCGACCGCCGACGCGGTCACCGGCGTCGGCGGGGCGCTATCGACGCTATCCGGATCGGTGTAAGCGCGGGTCAGGTCGGTGAAGAACGGCGCCCATGATCCGTCGTCCCACGCGATGTGATGCGCAGTGAGCAACAGCATCAGCTCGCCAGCCCCCAGGCGCACCACCGTGATCCGCAGCGGCGAGTCCGCGGTCAGATCGAACGGTCGGCGAAACTCCCGCTGCGCCAGCACTTCCAGCCGCAACTGCCGGGCCTGCTCGGCCAGACCGGACAGATCATGTTCGGTCCAGGCGGGTCCTAAGTCGTCGTGGACCACCGGATACGGATCGCCGTCGTCAGTGGTGTGATAGGTCGTGCGCAGCACGGGGTGGCGGACCGCGACGGCGTCCACCGCCCGGTGCAGCCGTGCGACATCGACGTCGCCGGCCAAGTGGTACGAGACACAGACGTTCAGCAGCGAGCTGCTGGGATCGAGCGACTGGACGAACAACATCCGGCGCTGGCCGTCCGACAGCTCGGGGCTGTCCCCGTCGGTTGGCGCCGCCGACCGGGTCAGGCCACGCTCGGCCATCTTGCGGCGCAACAATTGGAGCCGTTGTTCGTCGAGTTTGCTGTCCGTGGTGTCAGTCACGCGAGGATTCAACCCTTTCTGGCGCACCCGAGTCCGATTGCAGAGTCTCGATCAGCTCGACGCCGGTGATGCCGCCGAGCAATCTGGCCAGCGTGACCGTGCCGCCGGTACGTTTGCGTAACCGCTTGCGAAGGTCCAGCGCCAGCAGCGAGTCCACGCCGAGATCGACAAGTGCCGCGCTCAGGTCCACAGCCGCCGGCTCGGACAGGCTCAACACCGTGGCCAGTTCGATGCGGACCACGTCAGCGACTGAACGTGGCGACGAGCCATCGCCAGCACTCGTGGAATCGGAATCGGATGGCACGCTCCCGTCATCGAACGGCATTGGAACACCCTGACTTTCAAAGAACGTCTGGAGCCGGTCGGTGTCAGCGGCCAGGATCAGTGGATCCCCGGCGTGATGGCGCAGGCTTGCGCTGATCGCGGCCTCCGGATCCATCGACAAGAGGCCGGATCGCTCGATGCGGGTGATTTCGTCTTCGCTGGCGATTCCCGTTCCCCGCCAAAGTCCCCACCGCACCGCCACGGCGTCCAGGCCGTTGGTCCGCAACTGGTCGGTGAGCACGTCGAGTATCCGGTTGGATGCCGCGTACGCGGCATGCCCGTAGCCACCCCAGACGCCGGAAACCGATGAGCACAGCAGGATGCGCGCGCCTGCGCGAAGCGGCCACATCTCGGTCATCCGAGCCAGCCCAGTCACTTTCGCTGCGAACACGTCGGCCAGATCAGCGTCGGTGACCTGATCATGCGGACCGAACCTGGCCGCGCCGGCGGCGTGGATCAGCAGTGACGCGCCGTCACCACCGTACTCGGCGGCGAGCACGGACACCGCGTCAGGATCGGTGATATCGCAAGTCGGCGCGCGCACCTCTGTGCAATGTCCTTCGACGAGTCGATCAAGTTCGGCAGAGTCGACGCCCTTGCGGCTCAATAAGATGACCCGACGGGCGCCATGCTCGATGCAGTGCCGGGCATAACACAAGCCAATGCCTCCGCTGCCACCGGTGATTACCACGTTGTCCAGCGCGGCGGCGTCCAGCGGGCGCTCGGGCGCGGCTTGGCGAAGCTCGCACAACGTGCGGATGTAGCGGCGCGGCCCGCTGCCGGAAGAGCCATTCTCACGCAATGCCACCTCGGTGTCGTCACCGAGCAGCGCATCGACACACGCGTACGCGGTCTGGCCGTCGATCTCCGGGCTCGACAGGTCCAGATGCGCGAAGGTTGCGTCGGGAAATTCGAATCCGACACTGCGGTGCATCGCGGCCAGCGCCGCCTGAGCCGGCAATGCGACGGGTTCACTGGTGTTGACTCGCTCGCCGCGGGCAGTCACCAGCCACACCCGACGGCACTGTGGGCCGACGGCGTGTCGGTAGTCGAGCTGCCGGACGGCGCCGGCTATCTCATCGATGACATCCGTCGCGTCCGGGTGCAGTAGCGGCGGCGCGATAAGCACCGCAACGTCGGCCTCGTCCGGCGCCGCTTGCTCAAAGCCGTCATGTGCCGCGACGGCTTCGCTCAGCCGCTGAGCCAACGGATCGAGCCCAAGGACCGCGACACGGTAAGGCGAGCGGTCCGCCGGGCTCCATGCGGCGTCGGTGCGCAACTCCCACTCTTCGAAGGCGACGGTGAGATCCGAGTCGGCCGGCGGCGGCAATGGTTCTCGTGTCGCCCACAGATGCACGGCCTTCATTGGCGCGTTCGGGAATCCCGGTAGCGGCGACCGATCGCCAACGTCTGCCACGTCCGCCCACCGGTACCGCGGATTGGCCACGGCGGCGGCGGCGATGTTCGCGGAGAGTTGATCGACGACGGGCTCGTCGCGTCGCCCCGACCCGACGATCAGTGCGTCGTCTGCGAGATCAACGAGCACACCGAGCAGTGTGGGGTGCGCGGACATTTCGATGAACGCGCCGACGCCGCGTTGCAGCGCGGCGTCCACCGCGTGATCGAATCGAACCGTGTTGCGCAGACTGTCACACCAGTAATCCACGAAATCGGTGTCGGCATACACAATCCCGCCGTGGGCCGATCCGATGAACTCCACGGCGGCATCGACGAAAGTCGACTTGGGCAGCAGTTCTGCCATTTTGACTCGCAATGGCTCCAGCGCGCTGGTGTGTCCGGGATACTCCACATCGATCTGGCGGGCGAAAGTTCCGTTCCGCTCAGCGAGCGCCACAATGGCGGCCACAGCGTCGCGATCACCGGACACCACGACCGTCGCCGTTGCATTGACCGCCGAAACTTCAAGCCAGCCTTCGGCTTCGTTGATAAGTCGCTCGGCTTCGTCGACGCTGACGCCCAGCACCGCCATGCCGTAGCGGCCCGCCAACCCGTCGACGACCGTGGCCCGGGCGGCGACGACGGCGACCGCGTCGGTAAGCGCGACCGCGCCGGCTACGTAGGCGGCCGCCACCTCACCCAGACTGTGCCCGACGGTGACATCCGGACGAATTCCGCACGATTGCCACACCCGCGCCAAGCTCACGGCGTGCGTGAACTGCGCGCCCTGGATGTCGATCTGCGACCACTCCTGCTGATCGCCATGCACCAGATAGCCCAGCGGCGACGGTTGTGCGGCAGCGGCAAACGCCTCCGCGCATCGGTCGACCTCCGCACGGTAGACCTCCAGCCGCTGGTAGGCGTCGGCACCCATCGATGGCCACTGATTGCCCTGGCCGGGAAACACGAACGCAGTGCGCGGCGCGGTGGTGGTCGAGGACCGGGTCACCAGCGCGTGCTCCTCGTCGTCGGCCAGTGCCTGCAATCCGCCGGTGAGTTCGGTGCGATCAGCGGCTCGCAACACCGCGCGGTGGCGCCGCACCCGCCGGGTTGCCAATAACGTGGCGGCCACCGACGCCACGGTCGGCTCGCGGCCCAGGTAGTTTAAAACCGCAACGGCGTCCTGACGGACCAATTGGGGGTCATGCGCGCTGAGCAGCACCGGGATACGGCCGTCGGGCAGTTTGCGCGAGCGGTGGCTGGTCATCCCGCCACCTCCGGAACCGAGACGATCAAATGCGCATTGGTGCCGCTGATGCCGAAGGCGGACACCGCCGCAATCCGCTGTCCGTCCACCACTGGCCACGGCGTCAGCTTTTGCGCTAAGCGCAATCCCTGGCTGTCCCAGTCGATTTCACGACTAGCTTGATCCGTGTGCAGCGTGGGCGGGATTGCCCCGTGCTCGGCGGAGACCAAAACTTTAGCCAACCCCAGCCCGCCGGCCGCGGCCTGCGTGTGACCGAGATTGGACTTCACGGATCCCAGCAGCGCACCAGCACCCGGTTCGGTGTCGCCGTAGGTTTCTGACAGGGCGCGCAGTTCGGTGCCATCACCAATCCGCGTCCCGGTGCCATGTCCCTCGATCATCGTGACGTCTTCCGCGCGCAGACCGGCTCGGGCAATGGCTCGCCGGTACAGGCCGGCCTGTGCCTGCCCGCTGGGCGCGCTCAACCCGGCGCTGCGGCCGTCCTGATTGACGGCACTGGCGCGGATCTCGGCGATGATCTGCCGACCGTCAGCTATCGCGGTCGACTTACGTTGCAGCACAAACATCGTCGCACCCTCGGCCCAGACCGTTCCGCTGGGATCGGCGCTGTAGGGCCGGCAGTGGCCGTCGTCGGAGAGCGCGTGCTGTTTGGAGAACTCGACGAAGTATCCGGGCGAGCCCATCACGCAGACTCCGCCGGCCAGCGCCAGATCGCAATCGCCGCCACGCACCGACTGCATGGCGACATGAAAGGCGGTCAGCGCCGACGAACATGAGGTGTCGACCGTCAATGCCGGACCGGCCAATCCCAACGTGTATGCGATCCGTCCGGAAACCACGCTCAACGCCGTTCCGGTGATCAGGTGACCGCTGTGGCGGGAGAACTCGGCCATCTCCGGCCCGTATCCGGTTGGGGAAGCACCGACAAAGCAACCCGTGTCGTGTCCGGCGAGGTCCTCGGGATTGATACCGCTGTTCTCCAACGCGCGCCAGCCCACCCGAAGCGCGACCCGTTGCTGAGGGTCCATCGTGGTGGCCTCGCGTCGTGAGATTCCGAAAAAGTCGGGGTCGAATGTCGCCGCCCCGGTGAGGAATCCGCCGCAATCGTGGATTTCCTTGAAACCCTCGCGACGGGATCCGGCCAGCAGCTCGCGGATCGGCCAGCCCCGGTCGGTGGGAAACGGACACAGCGCCTCACGCTGCTGCGACAGCAGTTCCCAATAGCCGTCGGCGGTATCGACCCCGCCAGGCGCCTCGACGGCCATGCCGACAACGACAACGGGATCAGCGTCAACAGGGGGCGTATCGGAGCGGCTACCCGACATCGGTAATCATCCGATTAGCCAGGGTGTTGACGTGCTCGTTGACGTAGAAGTGCCCGCCTTCAAAGGACGACAACCGGAAGTTGCCCTGGGTGTGATCGGCCCACCGGCGCAGGGTGCCGACGTCGATGCGGTGGTCGTCTCGGCCGTAGAAGACGTCGATATCCGCACGGATGCGCACGCCGCGAGCGCACTCGTAGCGGTTGAACGCCTCGTAGTCGGACCGCGCCGCGATGGTCAGTAGTTCGGCGAACTCCTCGTCAGCGAGCAGCCGCGGATCGGTCCCGCCGAGGTCGGCCAGGTCGGCCAGCAGTTCTTTGTCGGTGGTCGGCAGGTTGGGTAAAGCGGCAACAGTGGACGGCACCGGGCCCGCCGATACCCAGAGCTTTTGCACGGCGATTCGGTGCGCTTCGGCGAGCCGCGCGAACTCGAAGGCGACGATCGCACCCATGCTGTGGCCGAACAGCCGCAGCGGCGCAACCTCGCGCCACGGTCCCGCGTCGAACAGTCCGCGCGCCAGCTCCGGCACGGTTTCCGATGGGGGATGGCGCAGCCGGTCGGCCCGTTGCGGGTACTGCACGATGAAGGTGTCGCGACGATCCGCAAAGGCCGCAGCCAACTTCCGGTAGCCGGCGGCGGCGCCCCCGGCGTGGGGGAACACCACGGTGGCGCCGCGCAACGGCTGCCCGTCGGGCCGCGGGAAGTACTTGATCCACGGCGCGAAAGACCTTGACACTGAAGACATTTTATCGAGAGTCATGCTGCCTCGTCGGCTCAGCGGTTTGCAATTCGATATCCCCCGGGTCCATGTGAGCAATCTCCAGGTACAGCTCGGCAATCTCTTGGAGGCGGCCGTCGGGTTCGCGCCGGGTCAGCAGGCGCGTCAGCGCCGAAACGGTGCGAGCGGCGAACATGTCGGCGACCATCAACTCGGGACTGTCCAGCCAGGTCCGGATTCGCGCCACGGCGGCAGTGGCCAGCACCGAGTCCCCGCCGAGAGCGAAGAAGTCGTCGTCGGCGCCGACCCGGTCCACCCGAAGTACGTCGCCGACGACGGCGGCCAGCGCGGATTCCAACGGCGTGGACGGCGCCCGGCGGGCTGGTTTGACGGTGCCGGCGACGGCAGCGGTCAGTTGCTGCGCGACAGCACGCCGATCGATCTTTCCGCCGTCGGTGAACGGGATCTGATCAACCAGCGAGAAATGCTGCGGCACCAGGTATGCCGGCGCGATATTCGTCATAGCTTCTTTTATCCCCCCAATGGTTAGCCTCAGGTCGTCGTCAACTCGGACCGCCGCTGCCAGGGAGTCGACGCCGCCGGGCGTCGGCACCACGACAGCGACGGCGAACAACACACCGGGTACCCGCCGTAGTAGCGATTCAACCTCCCCGAGTTCAACCCGATACCCGCTGATTTTGACGCGCTGATCAGCGCGTCCGACAAATTCCAGCGTGCCGTCCGACCAGTACCGGGCCAGGTCCCCGGTGCGGTACCACATCCGGCCGTCGCGCAGGACGAAACGGTCGGCGGTCAGGTCGGGGCGGCCGCGGTAACCCATCGCGATACCGCGGCCGCCCACCCACAATTCGCCGGCGACCCAGTCCGGGCAGTCATCACCGGTGCCGTTCACCACCCGGCAGGCCATGTTGGGAAACGGCGTGCCGTACGGGATGGCGGACCAGTGCGCCGGCAGGCCGGTTGGTTCGCCGATCTCACAAATGGTTGCGTGTATCGCGGTTTCGGTGGCGCCGCCCAGTCCGGCGAACCGCAGCTGCGGTGATGAGGCCGTCAGGCTGCGCGCAAGTTCCGGGCGCACCCAGTCGCCGCCCGTGGGCACCACCCGCAGCGAGGAGAGCCGCCCCGCTGAGTTCTTTGTGACCTCGACCAGCATCTCCAGCCAGCCGGGCAGGAAATTCAGCACCGTCACCCGGCGGGTTTCGATGAGCCGGGCCCAGGTGTCCGGTTCGCGGCGCTGCGCCTCGTCGACCACCACGATCGTCCCGCCGGCCCGCAGGGTCGCGAAGATGTCCAGCACCGACATGTCGCACTCCAGCGTCGACAGCGCCAAACAGCGGTCGGTTGGGCCGATCTCGAAGTGGCGGGTGATGAACTCCACGGTGTTCATCGCCGCGTCGTGGGTCATCTCCACGCCTTTGGGTTCTCCGGTGGAGCCGGAGGTGAACAGCACGTAGGCCAGCTCAGGGGAAATAGCTGGCGACGGTTGCATTTGGCTAGTGGCCCCGCCGTCAAGCACGGCCTCGGCAATCGTCAGGCCGGGCACCGGCAGCGGTTCGGCGCGGTCGCCGCAAACCAGGGCCGCACTGGCGGCACCGGTGTGCAGAACGCGTGCCGCGCGGTCGCTCGGTTGGTCGGCACCGATCGGCAGGTAGACACCGCCGGCGGCCAGGATGCCCAGCACTGCGGGAATCTGTTTGGCGCACTTGGGGCCCATTACCGCGACGGTGTCTCCGGCGCCGACGCCAAGGCCCCGCAATGCCGCCGCCACCGCCAATGCCTGCTCACGCAGCTGGCCGTAACTCAGGTCGCCGGAACTGGCGTAGACCGCCGGCGCGTCGGGCTGCCTCTGGGCATTGCGGAAGAACCCGTCGTGCAGCGCCTCTCCGCTGGCAGCGGCGCTTCGGGTGTTGAGCGCATCCCGCACCGCGCGCTGCGCGAGCGGCAATGCCGACGGCCCTGGCTGGTCCCAGCTGTCGGTGTCGTGGGCCAACCGCAGCAGTTCGTCGATGTGATGGGCGAACATCGCCTCGATTACCCCGGGCGCGAAGGCGTCCTCCCGGACGTCCCAGTTCACCAGCATCCCCCCGTTGAACTCGGTGACCTGCGCGTCGAGCAGCACCTGCGGACCCTGCGAAATGATCCAGTCGGGTGTGCCGAAAGCGTCGGTCACCTCGGGACCGAACAGTTCACCCAGACCGAGCGCACTGGTGAACACCACCGAGGCCAGCACCTGGGTGCCGCGGTGGCGGGCGAGGTCACGCAGCACCGACAATCCGGAATAGTGCGAGTGCGCCGCCGCGGCGCGCATGGCGTCCTGCACAGACCGCGCCCGTGCCGCCGGGGTGGCCGCGTGCGTCAGGTCGATGTCGAGCAGCAGCGACGACGTGAAGTCACCGACCAGCAGGTCCACGTCGGAATGCAGCGGCTGCCGGCCGAACAGCGGAACGTTGAGCAAAAATCGCGGGCCGGCCGACCAGCATGCCAGCGTGTTGGCGAACGACGCGGCCAGCGTCATCGCCGGCGTGACGCCCCGTGTTCTGGCCGCCGTGAACAGCGTGTCCCGGGTCTCGGGGTCCAGCCAGTGCCATCGTCGGGTGCTCTTCGGCGCATCGGCCTGCTGCGGGCGGGGCGGCAGCTTCGGTGGATCTGTCATGTGTGGGATGCGCTGCGCCCACCACTGCCGGTCGGCGTCACGGGCGGGTTGCGGGCCCGAGTCCTGACGCGCGATGTCGTCGCGGTAGTCGCGGTAGGTGTAGTCGAGCTCCGGCAGCGGCCGGCCCTCATAGAGCGCGGCGAGGTCGGCCATCAGCGTCCGGTAGCTCATCGCGTCGGCGGCCTGCATGTCCAGGTCGACGTGCAGCCGCGAGCGCTGTCCAGGCAGTAGCGACACCGCGAGTTCGAACACCGCATCGCCCAGTTGCTGGTGCGACTTGGCCTCCCGGGCGGCGTCAAGCCGCTGGTCGACGACCTCGGGTTGCAGGCCGCGGAGGTCATTAACGTCAACCGGGAAGTCCGGGCAACCCGGGCGAATCCGCTGGGTGCCATCGGGCAGAAACTCCACCCGCAGCATCGGGTGCCGCTGCGACAGCTGGGTCGCCGCCGCGCGCAACCGCTCCGGGTCGACGCCGCCGCCGTCGAACTCGACATACAGATGCGCGGCCATCCCGCCGAGCTGTTGGCTGGGTTGGCGGCCCACCCACAGCGCGTGCTGCATCGGCGCCAGTGGGAACGTCGGGTCCGCGTCGGCGTCGCGGAGCCTCGGCGTCGCGGCTTCGGGGATGGCTTCGGGTTGTGCGGCCGACACCAGCGCCGACCATGCCGCGACGGTGGGGCTGGCGGCCAGCGTAGCGAAGTCGACCGCGAGGCCCTGGCGGCGCCAGCGCCCGGCCAGCGACATCATCCGAATCGAATCCAGGCCCTGGGCGATCAGGTCGTTATCCGGGTCTACAGCGTCGGCCCCGATGCCGAGCAATTCGGCAACCTCGGCGCGAACGGCCTCCGACTTCGCGGCTGCTGAAACCACAAACCCCTCCTGCCCAATTAGCACAGGCTGCCCTAAGTCTGTGGTTACCTTATCCTCGTGCCCGACACGAGGCCAGATCAGGACCCACTAGAGGATTGCGCATGGCGCAGACGGCTACGAACGGTCTAGAGGGCTTCGTGTCGTTCCCCGCCGACCGGGCCGCGCGATACCGGTCAGCCGGCTATTGGCGGGGCCGGACCCTCGACTCGATCCTGTCCGAGGCCGCGCGACGATGGCCGGATCGGGTCGCCGTGGTCGATGCGGGGGCGCGCCAACAACAGCTGAGCTATGCCGAACTCGACGAGCGGGCCGACCGTGCGGCGACGGGGCTGTGCGCGCTGGGCATCGTGCCCGGCGATCGGGTGCTGCTGCAATTGCCCAACAGCGCTGCGTTCGCGGTGGCGCTGTTCGCCCTGTTGCGCGCCGGCGCCATCCCGGTGATGTGCCTGCCGGGCCACCGCGGCGCCGAGTTGGGGCACTTCACCGCCATCAGCGGCGCCGCCGGACTGCTGATTGCCGACACGGCGAACGGTTTCGACTACCGCACGATGGCTCAGGCACTGCTCGACGACCATCCCACGCTGCGGCACGTCGCTGTCGACGGCGATCCCGGACCTTTCGTGTCGTGGGCACAGGTGTGCGGGACTGAGGCGCATCGGCCGGCGCCCTGCGTCGCAGATCCGGGATCGCCGGCGCTGCTGCTGGTCTCCGGTGGCACCACCGGCAAGCCCAAGCTCATTCCGCGCACCCACGACGACTATGTCTACAACGCCACTGCCAGCGCCGGGATCTGCCGATTGACGTGCGACGACGTCTATCTGGTCGTGTTGCCGGCCGCGCACAACTTTCCGCTTGCCTGCCCCGGCCTACTCGGTGCGATGACAGTCGGCGCCACCACCGTGTTCACCAGCGATGCCAGCCCTGAGTCGGCCTTCGCCGCGATCGAGCGTTACGGCGTCACGGTGACAGCGTTGGTGCCGGCATTGGCGAAACTGTGGGCGCAGGCCTGCGAGTGGGAACCGATGACGCCAACGTCGTTGCGGCTCTTGCAAGTTGGCGGCGCCAAGCTGGATGCCGAAGACGGTCCGCGCATCCGCACCGCGCTGAACACCGGCCTGCAGCAGGTGTTCGGGATGGCCGAAGGGCTGCTGTGTTACACCGGTGTGGACGATCCGCCGGAACTGGTCGACCGCAGCCAGGGTAGGCCGCTGTGCGCCGACGACGAGTTACGCATCGTCGATGACACCGGTCAGCCGGTGATGGCCGGTGTCGATGGCGAACTGCTGGTGCGGGGGCCGTACACACTCAACGGCTACTTTCACGCCGAACGCGAGAACGAACGCTGCTTCGACCCCGACGGTTTTTTCCGCACCGGCGATCTGGTCCGCCGCTTCGGCGACGGCTACCTCGAGGTCACCGGGCGAGTCAAAGACGTCATCCACCGCGGCGGCGAGACGATTGCCGCGGCCGACCTGGAAGAACACCTGCTCGCCCACCCGGCGATCTGGTCCGCGGCCGCGGTAGCGCTTCCCGACCTCTATCTGGGTGAAAGGATCTGCGCCGCAGTGGTATTCGTGGGCCCATCGGTGACGCTGCCCGAGTTGAATGAATTTCTCGACCAACGCGGAGTATCCACGCATGCCCGGCCAGACATGCTGGTCGAGATGGCCAAGCTGCCCACCACCGCGGTCGGCAAGGTCGACAAGAAGGCGATCGCAGCGCAGTTGCTGGGGCCCTAACTCGGCGAGCCGAGTCCCAAACGTTGCCATTGACTAATGTCAACATTTTCTGTTGACTTAGTTCCATGCTCGGTCGCAGCTCACCCAAGGCCAGCCACCACGCGTCGGCGGTGGTCACCGGCGCGGGCAGCGGGATCGGTGCGGCGTTCGCCGTCGAACTCGCCCGTCGCGGCGGTGCGGTGGTCTGCAGCGACATCGACGAAGCCGCCGCTGCCGCCACGGTGGACCGAATCACCGAGCAGGGCGGTAAAGCCATCGCCGTCCGCTGCGACGTGGCACAGTTCGACGACGTCCGCGACCTGGCCGCGCAGGCCCAATCATGGTTCGGCGCCGCACCCACGCTGGTGATCAACAACGCCGGTGTCGGCGCGGGCGGCGCCACGATCGGCGAAATGCCCCTTGACGATTGGCACTGGACCCTCGATATCAACCTGTGGGGGCCGATCCACGGCTGCCATGTGTTCGTCCCGATTCTGCGGGCAGCCGGTGCACCAAAGGCTCCGCGGGGCATCATCAACGTCGCATCGGCGGCCGCATTCGGCGCGGTACCCGGCATGGCCGCCTACAACGTCAGCAAGGCCGGCGTAGTTTCGCTGTCCGAGACACTGGCCGCCGAATTGTCCGGCTCCGGCGTCAACGTCACCGTGCTGTGCCCCACCTTCGTCAAGACCAACATCGTCGAATCCGGCCGCATCAGCGCGCAATCGAACCAACTCGCTACCAAGTTGATGCGCTGGACCGGGCTTTCGCCGGCCAAAGTCGCACGCACCTGCCTGGACGCCCACGATCGCGGCGACTTGTACTGCATGCCGCAGCTGGACGCCAAGATCGGCTGGAACATCAAACGATTCGCTCCGGGGGCGTACACCCGTGCGGTCGGCATGATGTCCCGCGCCGTACCGCACTGATCGGACAAATCCAAGGAGGATCCGATGGCGATCGACATGGAAGCAATGCTGGCCAAGATCAAGGACCGGCAGTGGGCACTGGCCGACATCGATTGGGACGCACCCGGTGCCGAAACCATCAGCGACGAGTTCCGCCCCAAACTCAAGGCGTTCATGGCCGACCTGTGCTGGATCGAAAACGTCGGCGCCCGCGGGTTCGCGGCGTTGGCCAAGAAGGCACCCACCCCAACGCTGGCCGAGATCTACCGATACTTCCACGCCGAGGAACAACGCCACGCCAACGCCGAACTGGCGCTGATGAAACGCTGGGGCATGATCGATGACGGCGAGCTGCCCGAACCCAATATCAACATCCGGCTGGCCATCGAGTGGCTGGACCGCTACTCCGACAACATGCCACTGTCCCTGCTGGGTACCGTCATCCCGATGCTCGAAGTGGCCCTCGATGGAGCACTGCTGAAATTTCTGCTCGACGAAGTCGAGGATCCCGTGTGCCATCAGGTCTTCGAGAAGATCAACAACGATGAATCCCGGCATCTCGCTGTGGATTTCGAGGTGCTCGACATGATCGGCCACGCTACCACGCGTAAGCTGGTCATCGAATTCATCGGCAACGTGGCCTCCCCGGGTGCCATCGTCGGCGGCCTGATCGCCATCCCGCTGCTCAACCAGATCCGCAACGAGATCATCAGCATGGGAATGGAACCCGAACGGCTGTATAACGCGGTCAAGCGTTTCAAGCAACTCGGAGACCGGGGCGAAAGCACGTGGCGAGTGCCCACCTATCAAGTCCTCAAACGCCATGCCGCAGTGGTGGTCAACCCACGCCACCCCTATCACCTGCTGGCCGACTCCATGGTGCGGTTGTCGCATCGCTACCCCCGGCCGCTGCTGAAGCCGGTGCCAAGCTGGTTCAAAGAGCTCACCCACGAGCCCGCGGCATAGCCATGGCGCGCAACCATATCCACGCGGCACTGATCGTCGGTGCCGGCTTCACCGGTCTGGGTACCGCGGTCAAACTGACTCAGGCCGGTGTCGCTGACATCGTCATTCTCGAGCGCAGTGACCGGGTGGGCGGAACCTGGCGCGACACCAGCTATCCGGGTGCGAGCTGCGACATCCCGTCACTGCTGTATTCGTTCTCGTTCGTCAAGAACCCGAACTGGTCGCGGACCTACTCCCCCGCCGGTGAGATCCGCCGGCATCTCGAGGACATGGCCACCCGGTTCGACATCCACCGCCATATCCGGTTCGGCCATGAGGTCAACGGACTCTCATTCGATGAAAGCGCCGGTGTCTGGACCGCGACTACACGCGACGGCAAGCGTTTTCACGCCCGCACGGTCGTACTGGCGTCCGGGCCGCTGGCCGACTCCGGCTTCCCGGACATCCGCGGCATCGACTCCTACCTCGGCACAAAGATCCACAGTGCCCGCTGGGACCACGACTACGACTTCACCGGCAAGCGGGTCGCGGTCGTCGGCACCGGCGCCAGCGCCATCCAGATCATCCCGGAACTGGTCAAGCAAGCCGAGTTCGTCAAGGTTTTCCAGCGCACCCCGGGCTGGGTACTGCCCCGCCTCGATATCCCCACACCAACAGCAGTACAAGCGGTATTCACAAAAGTACCTGTGGCTCAAGAACTTACTCGACAGGCATTGTTCTGGGGCCACGAAGCCAGCGCCACCGCGCTGGTGTGGAACACCCCGTTGACCGGGCTGGTGGCGCGGCTGGGCAAAGCCCATCTGCGGCTGGCCGTCAAAGACCCGTGGTTGCGCCGACAGCTGACACCGGACTTCGCGCCGGGCTGCAAACGCATGCTGGTCTCCAGCGACTACTACCCCGCCCTGCAGCGCGACAACTGCAAACTGATCGACTGGCCGATCGCGACGCTGAGCCCGGCCGGCATCCGCACCAGCGACGGCATCGAACACCGCCTGGACTGCATCGTGTTCGCGACCGGCTACGACGTACACCTGACCGGCCCGCCGTTTGAAGTCACCGGCCTGGGGGGTCGCTCTTTGCACGCCGAATGGACCGACGGCGCGCAGGCCTACAAGAGCATCAACGCGCACGGATACCCAAACCTGTTCTTCATGACCGGCCCCAATTCCGGGCCCGGACACAACTCGCTGCTGGTGTACATCGAGGGCCAAATCGTCTACGCGGTACGCGCTATCAGAACCATCCTCGGCAATGAGCTGCGCTATCTCGACGTGCGCGCCGACGTCCAACGCTCCTACAACGAGCGCATCCAGAAACGGCTGACCAAGACGACGTGGATGTCGGGTTGCCGCAGCTGGTATCTGACCAAGGACGGCTTCAACGCGTCGATGTATCCGGGGTTCGCCACCCAGTATCTTCGGCAGATGGCCGATTTTCGGTTCGCCGACTACGACGCGGTCACCCGAGACGCCGCCTGATGCCTGCTGAACGATCGCCCACGATCACCGGCGTGCTGGCCAACATACGGCGCGCGCCCGAACGGGTGCGGCGAGGATCGCGGGATGTGGTCGAAACCGCGGTGGCCCAGTTGTTCGACGCGGCGGCCCGTCATCCCCATGCCGTGTCGACGTCCGGCGAATACCGCATCGACGACCTGGCCCGGTTGGCCGGCACCACCACCCGCAATATCCGCGTGTACCGGGACCGGGGCCTGCTGCACCGACCACTGCGCGTCGGGCGGGTCGCGTTGTACAACGACACCCATCTGACCCGGCTCCGGCTGATCACCTCGATGCTTGACCGCGGATACACGATCGCACATGTCCGGGAGATGCTCAGCGCCTGGGAAGAGGGCAAAAACCTCGGCGACGTCCTCGGCCTGGAGACCGCGATCGCGGGCACCTGGACCACCGAAAAGCCCGAAACCATGCCGCTCGCCGACGCTCAACGCCGCATCGCCGACCCGCGCGCATTCGACCGGCTCGTCGCGCTGGGGGTGGTCCGGGTCGACGGCAGCCAAGCCACCGTGACCAGGCCCAAACTGATCGACGCGTTCGACGAGATCCGTGGCTACGGCGTCAGCATGGACAAACTCATCGGCTTGCACGAACAGATCGTTCCCCTGGTCGACCAGATCAGCGAGATGCTGGTGCGCGCCGGCGCCGAACACGTCGTCGACCGGATCAGGCCCGGCGAG
This sequence comes from Mycobacterium sp., assembly GCF_050700595.1. GTDB lineage: Bacteria > Actinomycetota > Actinomycetes > Mycobacteriales > Mycobacteriaceae > Mycobacterium. The sequence goes on along the minus strand of NZ_JBOHHI010000238.1, from coordinate 3,385 downwards.
GCGCTGCCCGCCGACACCGAGATCGCGGAGTTGATCACCATGCTGGTGCGATTCCGCACCCAGGCCGTCGCATCCGTCACGGCCACCTTGGCGTCGTCGATCGAATCGACGATCGAGTCGCTTGTCAGCCGCATCCTCGCGGACTACATGGAACGATCGGCGGACTTGCAAGCCAACTAGTCAGCGCCGCGCAACCAGATAGGGTGCGAGCGTAGCCAGCTTTTCGCAAGTCTCCTCGAATTCGCGGTCGGGTTGTGATGCACCGATGATGCCGGCCCCGGCCTGCAGCCACGTTCGCCCGTTGTGTTCGTAGGCCGCTCGTAGCGTCAGGGCCGCATCAAGCCCGTCGTTGGCCGAAAACATCACCACCGCACCGGAATACAGTGCGCGTGGACCTTCGTCGAGCCTCATGATGGCGTCGACGCCGGCAGCTTTGGGGATACCCGAGACGGTGACCGCGGGAAACAACGTCTCCAGCGCATCCATGCGGCTCTTCGAGGTGTCCAGCCGGGCGCTGACCGTCGAGCCGAGGTGCTGCACGCTGCCGCGCTCGCGCACGGTCATGAAGTCGGTGACCGCCGCGCTGCCCGGCTCAGCGATCTCGTTGATCTCGCGCAGCGAGCTGCGCACCGACACAGCATGTTCGACGATCTCCTTGGAATCCCATTCCAGGTCGTCGCGGGCTCGCTGATCGCACGCCGTCCCACGGCCCAGCGCCCGGGTACCGGCCAGCGGCTCGGTGACCACCGTCCCGTCACTGGATACCGCCGCGACCAGCTCCGGGCTGAAGCCCATCGCCCGAAAACCGCCGAGCCGCAACAAGAACGAGCGCACCGGGGTGTTATGCCGGCGGCCCAATCGGTACGTCGACGGGAAGTCCAGCGCGAACGGCACGTCCACGCTGCGGGACAGGATGACTTTGTGGTAGCGGCGGGTGACGATCTCGTCGATGGCCGCCGCGACCCGAGCGCGGTAGCCGGTGGTGTCGGTGGCCACGTCGATCACCGACGCAGGTGGTGTGCCGGGCAGATCGTCGCCCAGTAGCCGGTCCACCGCCTCGTTGTGGCGGTCCTCGGCGCCGGATAGCCGAATTTCCTCGTCGGTGACCACGATGCGGGTGCGGGGCCAAAATACCCGCGCCAGCGGGGTCTGCGGTGCCAGCCGGCCTTGCAGTCCGAACCGGTACGCGCCGAACTCGAAGGAGACCCAGCCGAAGGCGTGGTCGGTTTCCAGCAGCAGTCGGTCAACTGCCTCACCGAGGACCGGTCCCGGTCGCCCCGACCACGTTTGTCGCCGGGTTACACCGTCGCGGATGACGCGCAGCTCGTCAGCGTCCAGCTCGACCATGACCAGCACTCCGGCAGCCAAAATCCATTGGCCGTCGCGCTCGTACAGCAGATATTCCTCGCCATCCCGCTCGGGCAGCGCCGCAGCCAACTCGGCCGCCAAATCCGCCGGGGCGATATGGGTCGGCAACCGCAACGACAGTGACGCGGGGCCTGCCGGACTCGTGTCGACACTGGCTTCGGTCACGCTTAGTAAATGTAGCCTAACCTATCAAAAAGTGGGATACCTCCCCCGCCGACGGACAACCCTTCGATCGGGTGCGTCATGCGGTGCCCCCCGGGCTGCACCGCCGCGGGGCTTTGTGATTGCTGAAACCCCTTGCACAGCGGTTGAAATCGGACCGCGCTACCGCCGACCAGCCAGGTGACGAATTGGTAACCGAACATTTCCGAGACGTTCACGAGCTGGCTTCGCAACGGTCCCGGGGCCGCCGCGGGCCGCACCTACCATTGGTTTCGATTGCCAGATCGTCGCCAGCTTCTACCGCGCCACCAGAAGAGAGGAGCAGCCGCAGTGTTCGTGATCCGGCTCCTTGACGGAGAAGAAGTCCACGCCAGCGAGGGCGACCAGCTCAGCATCAACCAGGACACCGGCGTACTCACGGTTACCCGCGTCGACGGGTTCGAGGAAGTCACGACGCACTTTTCGCCGTCGGCGTGGAGCTCTGTGACGCACCGCGTCAAGGAGAACGTGATCCGCCCTCCCCGGGCGTCCGCCGGTAATCATCCTGCAGGTCGGCAGCGACAAGCCGGCTGACCCGCCCGCCCGGTGCCGCGCCGCGCCGGGCGGCCTCATGCCGGGGTGAACTGCACGGGCAGCGCGGCCGGCGAGCGAAACGCCACGCCGACCACCTCCGGCGGCGGCGCGTCCGGGTCCAGCCGCAGATCCGGCAGCCGGTCGAGTAGCGCATTGATCGCGACCGATGCCTCCATCCGCGCCAGGTGCATACCCAGGCATAGGTGCGGCCCGCCGCCGAAGGTCAGGTGCGCGATATTGGTGCGGGTGGGATCGAACCGGTCCGGGTCCGGGTAGCGGTTCGGATCGCGGTTGGCCGCCGCGACGCTGACGCTGACTTTGGTTCCCGCCGGGATCGCGACCCCGCCGAGCTCGCTGTCCCGCGCCGCCACCCGCATCACCGTGGTGATCGGCGGCTCCCACCGCAGCGCCTCCTCGATGGCGCCACGGACCAGGACGCGGTCCGCGCGCACCGCGTCCCACAACGCGGGGGGCTCGGTGAGCAGGGCGACCAGCAGGTTGCCCGAGGCGCGGTATGTCGTCTCCACGCCGGCCGGCAGGATCAGCAGCAGCAGCGCGAAGATTTCGTCGTCGGTCAGCCGGGCCCCGTCGATCTCGGATTCCAGCAACGTACTGATCAGATCGTCCTGTGGGTTGCGCCGCCGCTCGGCGAGCAACCCGCCGAAATACTCCTTCAGCGCCGCCGACGCGGCGATCCCGCACTCCCAGTCGTAGACCACGTTGAGCATCTCGATCGACAACCGCTGGAAGCGCAGGTAGTCCTGGCGCGGCAGGCCCATGATCCGCGCGATCACCTGGACCGGGAACGCGAAGGTGAATTCGCGGGCCAATTCGGCCCGCCCGCGGGGGGCGAACCGGTCGATGAGCTCGCCGACCACCACCTCCACCAGCTCGCTGCGCCACCGATCCAGCAGCGCCGCCCGGAACGACGGGGACACCAGGGCGCGGCTGGCCCGATGCTCGGCGCCCTCGAGTTCGAGCAGGGTGCGGCCCATGACCGGGCCCATGATCTGGTCGTAAATCGACGACGAGAAGGTGTCGGGATGAGTGAGCACCGTCTGGCACTCGTCGTAGCCGAGCACCGTCACGCCGAGGTTGCCGACCTGCCCAGAGGTGTTCTCGGCGACGGGATTTCCCACCATCACGCGATGCCGTTCACGGGCCTCGCGCAGCCGCTCATGCACGTTTTCGACCTGCTTGAGCAGCCCGGTTTGCAGTTCGGCCGGATCGAATTCGTCGAGGGCCGGGTCAGCCATGAGCCGGCACCGTCTCGGTGTCGCGT
>NZ_JBOHHI010000237.1:0-47991 GCF_050700595.1 Mycobacterium sp. | reverse complement strand
TGGCGATGTGTCACGCCGCCGGCCAGGTCAGGTCTACTGCGCTCATGCTGAAGTACGGCACCGACGATTGGAACGCACTGCATCGAGACCTTTACGGCGAACTGGTGTTTCCGCTTCAAGTTGTGATCAACCTCAGCGACCCGGACACCGAGTACACCGGTGGTGAGTTTCTACTCGTCGAACAACGGCCGCGCGCGCAGTCCCGCGGCACCGCTACACAATTACCGCAGGGCCACGGCTATCTGTTCACCACTCGCGACCGGCCGGTGCGGTCAACCCGTGGCTGGTCGACATCGCCGGTGCGCCATGGTCTTTCCGTTGTCCGCTCCGGCGAGCGCTACGCGCTGGGGCTGATTTTTCACGACGCTGTCTGACTGTCCATCCGTCGGAGCACAATGATGTTGTCGATCAGGGTCGCAGGCCTACCGTCGGGCCCGATCGTCTCCCGTTCGGCCTTCTCCATCCGCAGGCGATGCCAGCGGTGCTCGTCCAGCTGCAACGAGGCGACCACCTCATCGGCGGAAGGAAAGTCGTGGTGGTGGTCATTACTCATCCACGGCGGAGCCGATCCATGGTCGACGATCAACAACACGCCGCCGGGCTTCACGCTTGCGGAGGCCCGGCGCAGGACCGTCTCACGTTCCAGCCGCACCGGTGAATGCAGGTACTGCGCCGACACCAGGTCGAAGTTCTCGTCCGGGAAGCTTTCGGACAGGTCGTAGCGCTGGAAACTAATGCGGTCCAGCACGTTCCGCGCACGTGCCTCGGCGGCTCCGCGCTGTAGCGCGGTCTCCGCAACATCGACAGCCACCACCTGCCAGCCATGCTCGGCCAGCCAGATGGCGTCGGCGCCCTCACCGCAGCCCAGATCGAGCGCCCGACCGGGGGTCAACTGTGCGGCAACCTCGGCCAGCCGAGCATTGACCCGACCACTCCATACCCGATCCGCGCCGGCGTAGCGCTGTTCCCAGAACTCCTGCGCCTCATTTGATTCCGATTGCATAGCACGACTTCTACAGATAGCCGGTCTGGTTCACCAGCCGCACCGAAGATGCCCCGTCGGAATAGAACTCGGCGATGCTCAGCGACGCCAGGTCCAGGTGCAACCGGTACAGCAGGCCGGGCCCGGCGTCCAGCGCCAGCCGCAGCAGCATCTTGATCGGCGTCACGTGCGACACCACCAAGACTGTCGTGCCACCGTGCTCGTCGACGATCCGGTCCCGCGCCCCCAGCACCCGCCGGTGCACCTGATCGAAGCTCTCTCCGTCCGGCGGCGCGGTGCTGGTGTCGCGCAGCCAGCGCCGGTGCAGTTCGGGATCGCGTTCGGCGGCCTCGGTGAAGGTCAGTCCCTCCCATGCGCCGAAATCGGTTTCGATCAGATCGTCGTCGACGGTGACGTCCAGGCCCAGCGCCTTGCCTGCCGTGGTCGCGGTGTCGTAGCAGCGCTGCAGCGGCGAGCTGAGCACCGCCGCTATTCCGCCCCGTTGCGCGAGATAGCGGGCCGCCGCGTCGGCCTGCTCTCGCCCCAGTTCGGTCAGCGCCGGGTTGCCGCGCCCGGAGTAGCGTCGTTGCACCGACAGCTCGGTCTGCCCGTGGCGCAACAGCAGTAGCCGGGTGGCTGCACCGCGCGCACCGGTCCAGCCGGGCGCCGCGGGCTCGGCTTCCTTTGTGCCCGTAACGGGGTCCTCGGCCTCGGCGGCGGCGTTCATCGCCTCATTGGCCAACCGGTCGGCGTAGGAGTTCTGCGCCCGCGGCACCCAGGTGTAGCCGATCCGGTCAAACCGCGACGCCAGCACGCGCGCCTCGGCATAAAGTTCAGCCAGGTCAGGGTGTCTGACCCGCCAGCGCCCCGACATCTGCTCCACCACCAGCTTGGAGTCCACCCTCACCGCGACCTCGGAGGCGCCCAGTCTCGCCGCTTCCGCCAAGCCCGCGATCAGACCGCGATATTCGGCGACGTTGTTGGTGGCCCGGCCGATCGCCTGCTTGCTTTCGGCCAGCACGGTTGCGCGGTCCGCCGTCCACACCACCGACCCGTATCCGGCGGGTCCGGGGTTGCCGCGAGATCCACCGTCGGCCTCGACAATAACCTTCACTGGCTGAAATCCTTGACTCGCAACATGATTGCGCCGCACTCGGGGCAGCGCAACACGTCGTCGTCGTCGGCCGCGGCGATTCGCGCCAGCTCGCCCTTGTCGATTTCGATGCGGCAGGCGCCGCAGCGGCGTCCCAGCAGTGGTCCGGCGCCCGGGCCGCCGCCGGCGCGTTGGCGTTCGTAGAGCGCGGCCAGTTCGGGATTCAGCGCCGCGGTCAGTTCATCGCGACGCGACGAACGCTGCCGACGAGTCTCGTCGATCTCGGCCAGTACGGCGTCTCGGGCCTGCTGCGCGCTGGTCAACCCGGCATGCAGCTCGTCGAGCGTCACCGTTGCCGTATTTTGCTGACTCTGCAGTTCCTCGCGGCGCTCCATCACCTCCAGCAGCGAATCCTCCAGGCTGGATTGGCGCCGCTGCAGAGTTTCCAGCTCGTGCTCCAGGTCGGCCAATTGCTTGGCGTCTGCCACCGAACCCAGCAGCGAGCGGTCGCGGCCTTCGCGTTGGCGGACCGCGTCGATTTCGGACTCGTATCGCGATACCTGAGTGTCCAAGTCCTCCAACGCGATTTGCATAGGCGCCAGCCGATCGGCGGCGGCAACGTGATCTGCTTGCACCCGCTCGTAGTCCTGCTGTTCGGGTAAATGACTCGCCCGATGTGCCATCCGGGCCAGCTCGGCGTCCAACTCCGCCAATTCGAGCAGCGAACGCTGTTGGGTTACATCAGCTTTCATTCCTGACTTTCTCGACGTTCCAGGGATCGGTGCGGATTGAACATATTCGCACCGGCAGGGCACTGCCGAAGGCCGACCGCAACACCTCGGCCGCCTGTTCGCACCACGGGTATTCGCTGGCCCAATGGGCGACATCGATCAGGGCCACCTCGGAAGTGCGACGGTGCTCGTCGGCCGGATGGTGGCGCAAATCGGCCGTGACGTACGCCTGAACTCCGGCGCCTGCGACCGCGTCCAGCAACGAGTCACCGGCACCGCCGCATACCGCCACCCGAGACACCGGCATCTGCGGGTCGCCCGCGGCACGCACCCCCCACGACGTCTGTGGCAGCCCGTCATGGACTCGGGATACAAAGGTCCGCAACGGCTCTGGGTTTTCCAACCCGCAGATGCGACCCAAGCCCACGTCGGCCGGCGGCGCCAGCGCCACGATGTCGAACGCCGGCTCTTCGTACGGATGCGCGGTGCGCAGTGCGGAGAGCACCTGGCGCCGCGCGTGTGCCGGTGCGACGGCCTCCACCCGATCCTCCACCACCTTCTCGACGGAGCCGACGCTGCCGATCGTGGGTGACGCCCCATCTTGTGGCAGAAACTGGCCGGTGCCGGTGACGCTCCAGCTGCACTGCGAATAGTCGCCGATCTCCCCCGCGCCGGCCGTGAAAATCGCTGCCCGCACCGCATCCGCGTGCTCGGGCGGCACGAAGATCACCCACTTTTCCAGGTCGGCCGCCGCCGGTCGCGGCTCCAGCACCGACTCGACGGTCAGTCCGAGCGCCTGTGCCAACGCGTCGGAAACCCCCGGCAACGCCGCGTCGGCGTTGGTGTGCGCGGTGAACAGCGAACGGCCGGAGCGGATCAGGCGGTGCACCAGCGCGCCCTTGGCTGTGCTGGCCGCCACCGTGTCCACCCCGTGCAGCAACAGCGGATGATGGGCCAGCAACAGGCCGTGGTCGGGAACCTCGTCGACGACCGCGGCGGTGGCGTCGACCGCGACCGTCACCGAATCGAGCACATCGTCGGGATCGCCGCAGACCAAGCCGACCGAATCCCACGACTGCGCCAGCCGGGGCGGGTAGGCCGCATCCAGCACCCCGACGACGTCGGCCAGCCGCACCGTCACAAGCGCCACTCCTCCTCATCGCTTCGCTCTGCATCGTCGTCGGCGGTCACAAAACCTCCCGCAACGCTTCGACAAGCACCGGCCACTCCGGGCGCACCGCTGCCCGCAGATAGCTCCCGTCCAGGCCGACGAACGTGTCACACCGACGCACCGCAATCCCCTTGGCATGCAACCGCTTGCGAACCAGCTCGGCATCGCCGACGGTGAACAGCACAAACGGTGCCCGGCCGTCGACAACATCGACACCCACCGATCGCAGCCCGGCCACCAACTCGGCGCGCAACACCGCCAGCCGCTCGGCACCGGCAGCGGCTTCGGCCACCGCCCCGGGTGCACAACAGGCCGCGATCGCCGCCAACTGCAGCGTGCCCACCGGCCAATGCGCCCGCCGTGTCGTAAACCGCGCCAACAGCCCCGGCGCGCCCAACCCATAGCCCACCCGCAGCCCGGCCAGCGACCAGATCTTGGTCAGGCTGCGCAGCACCAGCACATCGGGCAGCACGTCGGCGGCCAACGACTCGGGCTCCCCGGGCAGCGAATCGACGAACGCCTCGTCGACCACCACGACCCGGCCGGGCCGGCGCAGCGCGAGGATCTGTTCGCGAGCGTGCAGCACCGAGGTCGGGTTGGTCGGGTTGCCCACCACGACGAGGTCGGCTTCGTCGGACAGCTGCACACCGGCCAGACCGAACGGCGGTTCCAACACGACATGATGCACCGGGACGCCGGCCATCCTCAGCGCCACGTGCGGTTCGGTGAACGAGGGCGCGATCAGCGCCGCGAGCTTCGGGCGGAGGTTGGCCAGCAGCGCGAACCCTTCGGTCGCGCCGGCCAGCGGCGTCACCTCGTCGTCGGCCCGGCCGTGGCGGGCTGCGACAGCCCGGACCGCGGCGGACTCGTCGTCGCCACCCGGGTAGCGGGCCAGATCCGGCAGCCGTGCGGCGAGCCGCTGTAGCAGCCACGCCGGCGGTTGGGCATCGCGGACATTGACGGCGAAATCCAGCATGCCCGGCTCGGCTGCCTGATCTCCGTGGTAGCGCGCCGCCGTAAGCACGCTCGAATCCGGACTCGCCACGGTTCAAACAGTAACGGCCTCGTGCGCGGGCCAGACAGTCGGAGCATGTGCGACAACGCCGGCCGTGGACCGCTCGGTGGGCATTTAGAGTAGGCGACTACCCTATTTTGGGCCCGTGGATTTCGGCGAGAATGCCGTTATGCCAGTCCACCCCTTCAACGACGTCAACGCATTCCATCGAACGATGCGGGCAGTCGCCGCCACGAAGGCGGGAAGCGTGCTCTTCCGCCCAACGGCACACCATCTCGACCAGCTGGTCAGCAAGCTCACCGGCGGCAAGCGCAGCTTTGCCGGGATCGCGGCCGGCCTTCCTACCGTCATGCTCACCACTACGGGCGCGAAGTCGGGAAAGCCTCGCACCGTAGCGCTTCTCGGCATCCCCCACCCCGACAGCGTGGCGGTCGTCGCGGCCAACTATGGCGGCGCCAAGCACCCGGCGTGGTACCACAATCTCAAGGCCGACCGGGCGGCCACCGTGACCCTCGAGGGCGAAACCTGGCGTGCCATTGCCCGCCCTGCGACACCTCGCGTGCGCGACGAGATCTGGGCGGACGGCGTCGAGATGTACCCCGGCCTTGCCAAGGAGGAAGCGTGGGCGGGCGATCGCCAGATCGAGGCGTTCGTCCTCGATCGGATCTGAGAAGCATGCGAATCATCGTGACCGGCGGCAGCTGCGGGTCGGCTGCGACTGGCGGGTGCGAAGCCCGCACCAGCTGACATAAGAGGCCGTTCAGACCGTCGACCGTTTGTCCAATCGCTCCATCACCGACAATGGGATCGTGACAGGCACGATGTCATCGAGGATCAATTGGCCGGCCGCCGCGCACGCCGCGCGACCGCAGCTGGTGATTTTCGACCTCGACGGAACGCTCACCGATTCCGCCGCGGGAATCGTGTCGAGCTTCCGGCACGCGCTGCGCCAGGTGGGGGCGGTGGTGCCCGACGGTGACCTGGCCGCCCGCGTCGTCGGCCCACCGATGCGTCACACGCTGGCCGGGATGGGACTCGGGGAGCACATCGAGGCCGTGATGGCCGCATATCGCGCCGACTACAGCTCCCGCGGCTGGGCGATGAACGGCCTTTTCGACGGGATCGGCCGGTTGCTGACGGATCTGCGCGCCGCCGGTGTCCGGCTGGCGGTGGCCACCTCCAAGGCGGAGCCGACCGCGCGGCGCGTCCTGGCCCATTTCGGGATCGACGAGCACTTCGAGGTGGTCGCGGGCGCCAGCGTCGACGCCACGCGCAGCAGCAAAATCGACGTGCTGGCGCACGCGTTGGCGCAGTTGCACCCGCTGCCACAACGGGTGCTGATGGTCGGCGACCGCATCCACGACGTCGAAGCCGCGGCCGCGCACGGCATCGACGCGATCGTGGTGGGCTGGGGGTACGGTCGCGCCGACTTCGCCGCAACCACCACATGGGCCCGGCACGTAGCGACGGTCGCCGAGTTGCGGAGGGCCTTGGGTGTCTGACGAGGTGTTTGACGCACGGCTACACGTCACGTTCATCTGCACCGGCAACATCTGCCGGTCACCGATGGCGGCGAAGATGTTCGCCCACCAGATCGCCCAGCGCGGTCTGCACGACACGGTGCGGGTGAGCAGCGCGGGAACCACCGGCTGGCATATCGGCAAGTGCGCCGACGAGCGGGCCAACCGGGTGCTGCGCGCCCACGGCTACCCCACCGACCACCGCGCCACGCAGATAAGCAGCGACCACCTGGCGGCCGACCTGGTGGTGGCGCTGGCCCGCAACCATGTCTGGCTAGTCCACGAGTTGGGCGTCGACACCGACCGGATCCGGATGCTGCGATCATTCGACCCGCGCTCGGGCGCGTACGTCCTCGATGTCGACGACCCCTACTACGGCGACCATGCCGATTTCGAGGCGGTGTTCGCCACCATCGAGGCCGCACTGCCCGGTCTGCACAACTGGGTCGACGACCAGCTCGCGCAGAACGGACACCGCTGATGCGGCGTCTGGCGTTCCTGCTGCGCCCGGGCTGGCTGGCACTGGCCGTGGTGGTGATCGCGTTCACCTACCTGTGTTTTTCCGTGCTGGCGCCGTGGCAACTCGGGAAGAACACCAAGACGTCGCAGGAGAACAAGCAGATCGAGCAGGCCCTGAACACCGCCGCTGTTCCGTTGAAAACACTGTTACCGCAGCAGGACTCGTCGGCACCCGACGCGCAGTGGCACCAGGTCACCGCCACCGGGCATTATCTGCCGAAAGTGCAGGTGCTGGCCCGGTTGCGGGTGGTCGGCGGGCAGCCGGCATTCGAGGTGCTGGTGCCGTTTGCCGTCGACGGCGGTCCGACGGTGCTGGTCGACCGCGGCTATGTGCGGCCCGAGCAGGGTTCGCGCGTGCCTGCGATCCCCCCGCCACCCAACGAGATGGTGACCATCACCGCGCGGCTGCGCGACTCCGAGCCGCCGGTCCCGGGCAAGGACCCGATCACCAAAGACAATGTGCACCAAGTGTATTCGATCAACATCGACCAGGTGGCGACGCTGACCGGGGTGCCGCTGGCCGGGTCATACCTGCAACTGGCCGACAACCAGCCCGGCGGTCTTGGCGTGATCGAGATGCCGCATCTGGATGCCGGGCCATTCTTGTCGTATGGCATCCAGTGGATCTCGTTCGGCATAATCGCGCCGATCCTGTTGGGCTATTTCGTGTACGCCGAGATCCGCGCCCGCCGCGCCGAGAAGAGCCAAACCGCGCGGACCGAACCCGCCGCCCCCCGGACCGTCGACGAGAAGCTCACCGACCGATACGGCCGGCGACGCTAGCAACCGCGCACAGCATCGCGGCCGCCACCTGCACCACCCGGGAGAGCAGCACGGCACGACGCAGGTCGGACACCGACGGCGGCGGCCCCTCGCCCAGGGTGGGCCGGATCTGCAGTTCGTAGTGGTACTGAGTCGGCCCGCCCAGTCGCACGCCCAGCGCTCCGGCGAACGCTGCCTCGACGACTCCGGCGTTAGGGCTCGGATGCCGGGCCGCTTCCCGGCGCCATGCCCGCAGCGCACCCGACGGCGACCCGCCGACGACCGGCGCACACGCCTCCACCAGCACCGCGGTCAGCCGCGCGGCGAACCAGTTGGCCGCGTCATCCAACCGCGCTGCGGCCCAACCGAATCGGTTGTAACGCGGTGAGCGGTGTCCGATCATCGAGTCCAATGTGTTGACGGCGCGATAGGCCAGTACCGCAGGCGGTCCAGCCACGCCCGCCCACAGCAGCGGCGCCACGTGCGCATCGGAGGTGTTCTCGGCGACCGATTCGACCGCCGCGCGCGCCAGGCCGTCGGCGTCCAGCAACGCGGGGTCGCGGCCGCACAGCGACGGCAGCAGCCGTCGGGCGGTGTCGAGGTCGTCGCGGTCCAGCAGCTGCGCCATCGCCAGGCCGGTGCGGGTCAGTGAGGTCCCGCCCAGCGATACCCAGGTGGCCGCCGCGGTAGCCGCCATCGAGCAGAGTGGACCACGCCGGTCGGCGTACCGTTGCAGCGCGGCCCCGAGCAGGCCTGCGGTGCCGACCAGCACACCGACGTGCAAGGCGCCGGCGATCCGGCTGTCGCGGTAGGTGATCTGCTCTGCGGCGGCCGCCGCCGCACCGAACCCGGCGACCGGATGTCCGGCGCGCGGGTCGCCCAGCAACAAGTCGGCCAGGTAGCCGGCCAGCGCACCGAGCACTCGGGTCACCGCAAACACCCCGGCAGCGTCTCACACGTGGTCTACTCGGTGACATGGAGCAGCGGCCAGCATGAAGCGCCCCGCAACCCGACTCGCCGATCTACTGAATCCCGCCGCAGCGCTGTTGCCGGCCGCGAACGTGATCATGCAGCTGTCGTTGCCCGGTGTCGGCTACGGCGTGCAGGAGAGCCGGGTCGACAGCGGCAACGTCTACAAGCATCCGTTCAAGCGGGCCCGCACCACCGGCACTTATCTGGCCGTCGCGACGATCGGCACCCGGTCCGACCGCGACCTGATGAGGGCCGCAGTGGACGGCGCACACCGCCAGGTGCGATCGACGCCGTCCAGCCCGGTGTCCTACAACGCCTTCGATCCCCGGCTGCAGCTCTGGGTGGCCGCCTGCCTGTATCGCTACTACGTCGACCAGTACGAGTTCTTGCACGGCGCGCTCGACGAGGCCAGCGCCGACGCGGTGTACCGCGACGCCAAGCGGCTGGGCAGCACGCTGCAGGTGCGCGAAGCGATGTGGCCGCCGGACCGGGTGGCGTTCGACGAGTATTGGAAGCGCTCGCTCGATGACCTGCACATCGATCCCCCGGTGCGTGAGCATCTGCGCGGGGTGGCGTCGATGGCGTTCCTGCCGTGGCCGGTCCGCGCGACCGCCGGGCGGTTCAACCTGTTCGCGACGACAGGGTTCTTGGCGCCCGAGTTCCGGGCGATGATGGGACTGGACTGGTCGGAGTCCCAGCAGGGCCTGTTCGAGCGGTTGCTGACCGCGCTGCGGTTGGCCGATCGGCTCATCCCGCACCAGGCCTGGATCCTCGGTTATCGAGCGTATTTGTGGGACATGCGTTTGCGGGCCCGACGTGGCGGGCGGATCGTGTAGCTAATCTCTAGCCTTCCGGCAGCAGGTCCCCGGCAATCGGCAACTGGACGAGCGACAACACGCGGTGCGCCGGGGTGCCGGGCGGAGCGATCAGCACATAGTCGCTGCCGTGCCGACGTGCCCGGTCGCGTGCTTCGACCAGGACGCTGACACCCGCCGATCCGAGGTGGGTGACCGCACTCAGGTCGATCGTCAAAGGTGCTGTGCCGGCGCGACTTTCGACAGCGATCTCGGGTTCGAGGATCTTGGCGGTGTTCGAGTCGACGTCGCCTCTAACAATGATGTGGCTGACGTCGTCGACCGCGGCGACGAATTCGTAGTCGACTGCCCGGTGGTCGGCTGCGGGTCTGACCTGGGTGTCGGCAACGAACTTTGCGGGTCGAGAGAGCCGGTGCACAACTGCGGCGGTCGTCCCATCGGGTCCGTGCGTGACATGCGCTTCAGACACCAGGCCTTCGGCCATCGCAAGTCCGCGCCCGCCGCCCTGCTCGCCGCCGCGGTAGTCCTTCCATCGGCCGTAGTCGATCACGGAAGCCCGCAGATTGCCATCGCCGCCCAGTGTCGCCTCGACGAGGATGCCGTCGGGAACGTCAGTGGCGTATCCATGCTGGGCAGCGTTCTCGACGAACTCAGAGATCGCGTGCAGGACGTCGCAGGTGTCCTCGGAATCGGCGCCGATATCCGACAGCCAGTCGCGAAGCCGGGCACGAACCACACCTGCGGCGTAGATCGTCGCGTCTACCGTCATGTTCAGCGGCGGCGTCGGCGTCCGTCGTTGGGCCGCAAGCAGTGTGACGTCGTCGCTGTAACCGGTGGGCCGCAACAGCAGTTCCAGGGTCTGCGAGCAGAGGCGGTCGATGGGCCGCGCCGAGGGATCGATGATAAAGCCACCGCCGCCGACGATGCTGGCGGCCAACTCGGCGAATTCCTCGGTGCTTGCCTCCAGGGACCTGCCCGGGCGTTCGATCAGGCCGTCGGAGTAGAGCAGGACGGCCTCGCCCATGTCGAGCATCTCGGTGCGCACCGGAAAGCCGGTGCCGCTTCCCAGCGGCCCGGCGCCCGACGGTTCCAGATACCGGGGGCTCGCCTCGGCGCTCACCACCAACGGCGGCGGATGCCCGGCGGTGCAGTACCGAAATTCACCGGTGGCGACGTCAAGCGAGCCGACACACACGGTGGCCGACTTCGACCCGGGCACCTGCTCCCGGAAGCGGTCGACCGCCTCGAGCGCACCGGAGACGGTGTGCCCCGCCGAGATCTGCATCCGCAACGCGGTTCGCAATTGCGACATCACCGCCGCGGCTTGGACGCCGTGGCCGACGACATCACCGATGATGAGCACCACGTGATCACCGCCCACGGCGATCGCGTCGAACCAGTCGCCGCCCGCCGCGGTGTCCGCGGCGGCGACAAGGTACTCCGCGGCGATGTCAACACCCGGTATGACCGGGACGGAGGGCGCCAATAACGCCTGCTGCATCACGATTGCCGACTCGCGGACATGACGGTACCGCTCGGAGAGCTCCTGCACCTGCGCCTCGGCGGCCATCCGCTCCCGCGCCCGAGTTGTGACGTCGCTGAAGAACACCAGCACACCCTCGATAGACCCGTCCTCCCCGCGGCGCGGCGAGACAACAAAGTCGAAGAACCGCTCCTGGACCCCGGAACCATCGTAGTTGGCGTGCACTCGCCATTCCGTCCCGGATTGTGGCTCGCCGGTTTGATACACCTGGTCGAACATCGCGAAGATTTTTTGGCGCTCCAGCTCCGGAAACACCTCCCGCACGGGCGGCCCCACGGTGGTGAAGGCGGGAAACACGAGGCGAAACGCCTCGTTCACGGCGATGAACCGATGCTCAGGTCCGGCCAGTCCGGCCAGCAAGGCGGGGACGCTCTCGTAGACGCGTCGCACGTCTTCGGCCTTGCCTATCGTTTTGTCCCAATCCCGGGTCGCCATCGGCGCTCCCTTCATACCGACCTGCGCCCCCGGGGCCTCGGCTGTGTGTCTTCGTCAACCACCACCGACAGCCACCGCCGACGCTATCAATAGCGGCTGGTTGGTGCCAGATCCGGGTGCACTATCGACACGTCAGCACCCTGTTCGCGACCACGGGGTTCTTGGCGCCGAGTTTCGGGCGATGATAGGACTGGACTCGTCGGAGCCCGAGCAGCACCTGTTCGAGTGTATTTGTGGGACATGCGTTTCAGGGCCCGACACGGTTGGCAGATCGTCCAGGAAGAGAGGAAAGTCAATGGTTTTCCCGGCACTCAACCACGTTGCGATCACGGTGCGTGACATCAACGTCAGCGGTCCCTGGTACCGCAGACTGTTCGACGCCGGCCCGGTGCTCGACGAGAATACCGACGCAGGGTTCCACCATCTGGTGTGGATGCTCGACGGCGGCACCGTGTTCGGCATCCACCAACATGAGCTCCCGGCTCGCGACGAACGATTCAGCGAGTTCCGCGTCGGCCTTGACCATGTGGGCTTCGGCTGCGCCAACCGTGCCGAGCTGCAGGAGTGGATGACACGTCTGGGCGAGCTCGGCATCCAGCACGGCGGGATCGTCGATGCCCGCTACGGCTCGGGATTGAGCTTTCGCGACCCGGATGGCATCGCACTCGAGTTCTTCGCGCCACCGGGATGAGGGACCAACACCGCCAGCGGGGGTTCTTAGTTGAACACAACCATCAGCACCCCGGCGATCACGCACAGCACCGCCAGCCAAAACCACGGCTGCAAATAGATGCGCTCGGGGGTTTCAGCCTGTCGGTGCTGGGAAGCTGCCGGTCGCGTCGTCGAGTGTTCGCGCGTCAGTTGTGAGGTCATATATCTAGCATTACTAAATTTACCTGCGGCCGTAAATGTGTTCCTAGCCTCATCGATCCCGGTTTGCGTCGCAGATCACATTCGGCGTGCTCAGAGTCGGTTGATCGGCGTGGGTCTAGTCCTCGCGCTTTCGCCGCATTTCTGCCTGGCCATCATCGCCTGACCAGCCGAATCAGGCCGATTCCTCGATCAACACTGGTGGGCGCGGACGGTATCGAACCGCCGACCGCTGGTGTGTAAAACCAGAGCTCTACCACTGAGCTACGCGCCCGTGCCGCGCACGCTACCCGCCCGGCCGTCCGGCGCCCAAAACACCAACGGCGCAAGTCAGACCATCAGCGCCGTCAGGGCATCGGTCCACAGCCGCTGATCGCGAGCTTCGCCGGGCTGTTTCATCTCGGCGAACTGAATGACTCCGGACCGGTCGATCACGAAGGTGCCGCGATTGGAGAACCCGGCGTCGGCGTTGAACACGCCGTAGGCCTGGCTGACCGCGCCATGCGGCCAGAAATCGGACAGCACCGGGAACAAAAACCCGCTTTCGGTCGCCCACACCTTGTGCGTGGGTGGCGGACCCACCGAAATGGCCAGCGCCACGCTGTCGTCGTTCTCGTAGTCGGGCAGGTGATCCCGCAGTTGGTCGAGTTCGCCCTGACAGATCCCGGTAAACGCCAGCGGAAAGAACACCAGCAGCACGTTTTTGGTTGTGCGGTAGTCGTGCAGCGTCACCGGCTGCTGGTTCTGGTCGCGCAGCGTGAAGTCCGGCGCGATCGTACCGACGGTCAGCATCAACGCCGCCCCGCCCGCGACTTCGGCTGCACCAGCCGGCTGGCGCTCCAATCACCGAGGCTCACCGACGAGGTCGGCATCAGGCCGGCGGTGGGCGCCGATTCCGCGATCTCGGCCGGCAGCACGTGGCCCGGCCTGCCGGTCTTGGGCGTCAGCACCCAAATCACGCCGTCCTCGGCCAGCGCGGTGATCGCGTCCATCAACGTATCCACCAAATCGCCATCGCCGTCACGCCACCACAACAGCACGGCGTCGATAACCTCGTCGGTGTCCTCGTCGAGCAACTCGCCGCCGCACGCTTCCTCTACGTCGGCGCGGACGTCGTCGTCGGTGTCCTCGTCCCAGCCCCACTCCTGGACAACTTGGCCTTTCTGAATGCCCAGTTTGCGGGCGTAGCTCGGGGCGTCATCCGCCGCCACCACCGTGCGACCTCCTTTTCCAGCCTCAGCGCGCCGTGCGATGCGCATTATCGTTGCACAACCGGGTCCACCTCACATGATTGCCGCCGCGGGTGGCCGGATCACAGCGACGCGCGGCACGACTGCTTCGCTTTGGTCATGGTGTCGTTGAACTGATCGATCGCGCGGTTCAGCACCGACGGCGCAGGACTGGGCCTGACGGTCCTCGCCAGGGTGCGGGTCGCGTCGACATACGCGTTGAGCGCCTCACGCAATTGCGACGACAGCGCGTCGCTGATGCTGCCTGCCACCAGATCGGCACTGTGATTCAGCGAATCTTTGGCCGGGCCTTCGGTGGGTGCGGTGCTGGCGTCGCGATTGAGGGTGTCGACATAGGCATTCAGCTTGTCAACCGCTTCCTTGGCGCTGGCGGCGAACGACAGGCACGCATCGTGTATCGCGCGCTTGGTCAGTGTCTCCTGCCGCTGGGACTCCCGGATACTCGATGTCACCGACGACGCCGAGACCGATACCGAGACCGATACCCGGTAGGCCTGGGCCATCGCGGTGTCGACTGTCGAGGTGCCCTCGGTGACCGTGGTGCACCCGACGATAGCCATCAACGCCGCCGCGATGCAGCCGAACACCAGCGCGGACACCCGCAATCGCTGGCGCAGCACGGCACGCCATCCGGTCGGCACAGTCCGTGACGTTACCGGTTCACCGTCTGAGGCCGCCGACACGCCGAGTTCGCCGCAGGCCGACGATGTCGTCGACCGGCCCTACGGGCGGCGACCGCGTGCGGCACGATAGAGAGACCACAACAAGCGGCGACGGCGGGGTCGGCCACCCGCCCATCAAGGAGCAGTGAGTTGACTACCGAGTTCGTGCGCCACGATCTGGCGAAAAGCTCAAGCAGCGCAACCGAACCCGACCGGGTGCGGGTGATCCGCGAAGGCGTGGCGTCCTATCTTCCCGACATCGACCCGGAGGAGACGTCGGAATGGCTGGAGTCCTTCGACGATCTGCTGGCGAGGTCGGGGCCGTCGCGGGCGCGCTATTTGATGTTGCGGCTGCTGGAACGCGCCAGCGAGCAGCGGGTGTCGATCCCCGCGCTGACGTCGACCGACTACGTCAACACCATTCCGACCGAGTTGGAGCCGTGGTTCCCCGGCGACGAGGACGTCGAGCGCCGCTACCGGGCTTGGATCCGGTGGAACGCGGCAATCATGGTGCATCGCGCGCAGCGCCCGGGGGTCTCGGTGGGCGGCCACATTTCGACGTATGCCTCTTCGGCCGCGCTCTACGAGGTCGGCTTCAACCACTTCTTCCGCGGCAAGTCGCATCCCGGCGGCGGCGACCATATTTTCATCCAGGGCCACGCCTCCCCCGGCATCTACGCGCGCGCCTTCTTGGAAGGACGACTGTCCGCAGACCGACTTGACGGCTTCCGCCAGGAGCACAGCCACCCCGGCGGCGGACTCCCGTCGTACCCGCACCCGCGGCTGATGCCCGACTTCTGGGAGTTCCCCACGGTGTCGATGGGGCTGGGTCCGATGGCGGCCATCTACCAGGCCCGGGTCAACCACTACCTGCACGACCGGGGCATCAAAGACACCTCCGACGCGCATGTGTGGTGTTTTTTGGGCGACGGCGAAATGGACGAACCCGAAAGCCGCGGCCTGCTGCACATCGGCGCACTGGACGCTCTGGACAACCTGACCTTCGTGATCAACTGCAACCTGCAGCGCCTCGACGGCCCGGTGCGCGGCAACGGCAAGATCATCCAGGAACTGGAGTCGTTCTTCCGGGGAGCGGGCTGGAACGTCATCAAGGTGATCTGGGGGCGTGAATGGGACGCCCTGCTGCAGGCCGACCGCGACGGCGCCCTGGTCAACCTGATGAACGTCACGCCCGACGGTGACTACCAGACGTATCGGGCCAATGACGGCGGCTACATCCGGGAGCACTTCTTCGGCCGCGACCCCCGCACCAAGGAGTTAGCGAAACACCTTTCAGACCAAGACATTTGGAATCTCAAACGCGGCGGACACGACTACCGCAAGGTCTATGCGGCCTACCGGGCCGCGATGGAACACAAGGGCCAGCCCACGGTGATCCTGGCCAAGACGATCAAGGGGTACTTGCTGGGTAAGCATTTCGCCGGCCGCAACGCCACGCACCAGATGAAAAAGCTTACCCTGGAAGACCTTAAGGAGTTCCGCGATACCCAGCGCATCCCGATCTCAGACGCTCAGCTGGAAGAGAACCCCTACCTGCCGCCCTATTACCACCCCGGCCCGGAAGCACCCGAAGTCCGTTACATGCTCGACCGGCGTCGCGCCCTGGGCGGCTTCTTACCGGATCGCCGGACCAAGTCCAAAGCGCTGACGCTGCCCGGTCGCGACACCTACCGGGCGCTGAAGGCCGGCTCGGGAAACCAAGAGGTCGCCACCACCATGGCGACCGTGCGCACCTTCCGGGAAATTCTGCGCGACGGCGGCAACACCGGAATCGCTTCCCGCATAGTCCCGATCATTCCCGACGAGGCGCGCACCTTCGGGATGGACTCGTGGTTCCCGTCGCTGAAGATCTACAACCGCAACGGACAGCTGTACACCTCGGTGGACGCCGACCTGATGCTGGCCTACAAGGAAAGCGCCGACGGGCACATGCTGCACGAAGGCATCAACGAAGCGGGGTCGGTCGCCTGCTTCACCGCCGTCGGCACGTCATACGCGACGCACGGCGAGCCGATGATCCCGATCTACATCTTCTATTCGATGTTCGGATTCCAACGCACCGGCGACGGTTTGTGGGCGGCCGGCGACCAGATGGCCCGCGGGTTCCTGCTCGGGGCCACGGCGGGGCGCACCACACTGACCGGCGAGGGGCTGCAACACGCCGACGGCCACTCCTTGCTGCTGGCCAGCGCCCACCCCGCGGTGGTCGCCTACGACCCCGCTTTCGCCTATGAGATCGCCTACATCGTGGAAAGCGGGCTGGCTCGCATGTTCGGGGAGAACCCGGAGAACGTGATGTTCTACCTCACCATCTACAACGAGCCGTATGTGCAGCCCCCGGAACCGGAGAACTTCGACCCGGACGGCCTGCTGCGCGGCATCTACCGCTACCGGAAAGCCGCAGCCCCCCGGACTAATACCGCCCACATCCTGGCCTCCGGGGTGGCGATGCCCTCGGCACTGAAGGCCGCCGACATGCTGGCGGCCGAGTGGGATGTCGCGGCCGATGTGTGGTCAGTGACCAGTTGGACCGAGCTGAGCCGCGATGGAATAGCCATCGACAAGGAGAGGCTGCGTCACCCGGACCGCCCCGCCGGAACTCCCTACGTGACACGGGTCCTATCCGAGGCGCGCCCGGGTAAGGCCGGCCCGATCGTCGCGGTGTCGGACTGGATGCGCGCGGTTTCCGAGCAGATCCGGCCCTGGGTGCCCGGCACCTACGTCACCTTGGGCACCGATGGGTTCGGCTTCTCCGACACCCGGCCCGCCGCGCGCCGCTATTTCAACACCGACGCCGAATCCCAGGTGGTCGCCGTGCTGGAAGCACTGGCGCGCGACGGCGAAATCGATCCGTCGGTGCCGGTCGCGGCGGCGGGTCAATACCGGATCGCCGAGGTGCAGCCCACCCCGATGCAGACCTCCGACCCGGGCCCGGAGGCATAACCGTTACGCGGCGTACAGGTGCGTTTGGAGGAAACTGCCAGGAGATCGGCGTAGCTTTTAGACGTGACCGACAAGCAAGTTGGGCAGTCGGTGCTGCCGCGCACGACGCTCGAGCTGCTGGACACCGTGCCGGAGTCGCTGCTGCGGCGACTGAAGCATCATTCCGGTCGGCTGGCCACCCAGGCGGTCACGGCGATGGGCGAGCGGTTGCCGTTCTTCGGCGACCTGGAGGCCTCCCAGCGCGCCAGTGTCGCCCTGGTGGTGCAGGCCGCGGTGGTGAACTTTGCCGAGTGGATGCAGGACCCGCGCAGCAACGTCGGCTACACCGCGCAGGCGTTCGAGCTGGTGCCCCAGGAGCTGACGCGACGGATCGCGCTGCGCCACACGGTCGAGATGGTGCGGGTCACGATGGAGTTCTTCGAGGAAGTCGTCCCGATGTTGGCCCCCTCCGAAGAGCAGGTCACCGCGCTCACCGTGGGCATTTTGAAGTACAGCCGCGATCTGGCGTTCACCGCCGCCTCAGCGTATGCCGACGCCGCCGAGTCACGCGGCCGGTGGGACAGCCGGATGGAGGCCAGCGTCGTGGACGCCGTGGTGCGTGGCGACACCGGTCCTGAGCTGCTATCCCGGGCGGCGGCGCTGAACTGGGACACCACCGCACCGGCGACGGTGGTGGTGGGCACCCCGGCGCCGGGCCGCGAAAGCGTCCCCGGTGAAGCTGCCAGCCAGGACGTCCGCGATATCGCCGCCCGGCACGGCCGCGCGGCGCTGACCGACGTGCACGGCACCTGGCTGGTGGCCATCGTGTCCGGCCAGCTCACCCCCACCGACAAATTCTTCGGTGAACTGTTGGACGCGTTCGCCGACGGCCCGGTGGTGATCGGCCCGACCGCACCTACGCTGACCGCGGCCTACCACAGTGCCAGCGAAGCCATCTCCGGGATGAACGCGGTCGCCGGCTGGAGCGGGGCGCCGCGGCCGGTGCTGGCGCGGGAACTATTGCCGGAACGCGCACTGATGGGTGATACATCGGCCATCGCGGCCCTGCACACCGACGTGATGCGGCCGCTGGCCGACGCCGGGCCCACGCTGACCGAGACATTGGACGCATACCTGGACTGCGGCGGCGCGATCGAAGCCTGTGCCCGCAAGTTGTTCGTTCATCCAAACACCGTGCGCTACCGGCTGCGCCGCGTCTTCGACTTCACCGGCCGCGATCCAACCCAGCCGCGTGATGCGTACATGCTTCGGGTAGCCGCCACCGTCGGCCACCTTGCCTACCAGGCAGAGCACACCAGCGGCGCGAGCAACGCTGTGACACCCGTCACCCGCCCGGTGGTAAAGGACCTGGTCGAGCCCTCCGCCGGACACCGGGCTGAGTGATTAAGTCGCGGCACGATATCAAACACGTCGCATCCAAGGGTGTTTTGTAGGATCTCTACAAGAACATAAGACAAGGTTCATAATTTAGTACACCCCGCAAAACCGCCTTCACAGTGTTCTCTTAAATACATGATTGCGTTACTTGCCCCCGGACAGGGATCGCAGACTCCCGGAATGCTGTCGCCGTGGCTGGAACTGCCCGGCGCGGCGGATCAGCTCGTGTCCTGGTCGGCCGCCAGTGGTCTGGACCTCGCGCGACTGGGCACCACCGCAACCGCCGAGGAAATCACCGATACCGCGGTCACCCAACCACTGGTCGTCGCGGCCACGCTGCTCGCCCATCAGGAACTGACCCGGCGCGAGGTGTTGGCGGAAGCCGAGTTGATCGTGGCCGGTCACTCGGTCGGCGAAATCGCGGCCTACGCGATCGCCGGTGTGATCTGTCCCGATGACGCCGTGACGCTGGCCGCCACCCGCGGTGCCGAGATGGCCAAGGCGTGCGCGCTGGAGCCGACGGGCATGTCCGCGGTGCTCGGCGGTGACGAAGCCGAGGTGCTGGGCCGGCTCGAGCAACTCGATCTGGTCGCCGCCAACCGGAACGCCGCCGGCCAGGTCGTCGCCGCGGGCCGGCTGACCGCGTTGGACAAACTCGCCGAAGACCCGCCGGCCAAGGCCAGGGTGCGCGCGCTGGGTGTGGCCGGCGCCTTCCACACCGAGTTCATGGCCTCCGCCCTGGAACGCTATGCGGCGGCGGCGGCCTCGACTACGACGGCCGAGCCCACGGCCACACTGCTGTCCAACCGCGACGGGCAGCCGGTATCGTCGGCAACCGACGCGATGGAGAAGCTGGTCGCACAGCTGACCCGCCCGGTGCGCTGGGATTTGTGCACCGCGACCCTGCGGCAGCACACTGTCACGGCGATCGTCGAGTTCCCGCCCGCGGGTACTTTGGCCGGTATCGCCAAACGTGAACTTCGGGGGGTCGCGACGTACGCCGTCAAGTCCCCCGCAGACCTGGAGGGCTTGGCCGAGCTGTAACGCCCAAGCTGCAAAGCCAAGCTTTAAAGCCAGTCTTGCCGCCAGTACAACCGCATATCGCCCGTTTAACCACAAGTAGCACAACACATTACGAAGGGAAGCCACCGTGCCTGTCAGCCAGCAAGAAATCATCGCCGGTATCGCCGAGATCATCGAAGAGGTCACCGGTATCGAGCCGTCCGAGATCACGCCGGAGAAGTCGTTCGTCGACGACCTGGACATCGACTCGCTGTCGATGGTCGAGATCGCGGTGCAGACCGAGGACAAATATGGCGTCAAGATCCCCGACGAGGACCTCGCCGGGCTCCGTACCGTCGGTGACGTCGTCGACTACATCCAGAAGCTCGAGGAAGAGAACCCCGAGGCCGCCGAGGCCATCCGCGCCAAGATCCAGGCGGATAACCCCGAGGCCGTCGAGGCCGTCCGCGCCAGGATGGAAGCCGATAGCAAGTGACCAAGCCTTCCACTGCTAACGGCGGCTACCCCAGCGTTGTGGTAACCGCCGTCACGGCGACGACGTCGATCGCGCCGGACATCGAGAGCACGTGGAAGGGTTTGTTGGCCGGTGAGAGCGGCATCCGCGTCCTCGAAGACGAGTTCGTGACCAAGTGGGACCTGCCCGTCAAGATCGGTGGACACCTCAAGGAATCCATCGATGACCACATGGGCCGGCTGGAGTTGCGGCGCATGTCGTATGTCCAGCGGCTGGCCAAGCTGCTCAGCGGCCAACTCTGGGAGTCCGCGGGCAGCCCCGAGGTCGATCCCGACCGGTTCACGGTCGTGGTGGGCACCGGTCTGGGCGGCGCCGAGCGGATCGTCGAAAGCTACGACCTGATGAACGAGGGCGGCCCCCGCAAGGTGTCGCCGCTGGCCGTGCAGATGATCATGCCCAACGGCGCTGCCGCAGTGGTCGGTCTGGAGCGCGGCGCCCGCGCCGGGGTGATGACCCCGGTGTCGGCCTGCTCGTCGGGTTCGGAGGCCATCGCGCACGCGTGGCGCCAGATCGTCATGGGCGACGCCGACTTTGCGATCTGCGGCGGTGTCGAAGGCCACATCGAGGCGCTGCCCATCGCGGCGTTCTCGATGATGCGCGCCATGTCGACCCGCAACGACGACCCGGAAGGCGCGTCGCGGCCCTTCGACAAGGACCGCGACGGCTTTGTGTTCGGAGAGGCCGGCGCGCTGATGGTCATCGAGACCGAGGACCACGCCAAGGCCCGCGGCGCCAAACCGCTGGCCCGGCTCATGGGTGCCGGCATCACCTCCGACGCTTACCACATGGTGGCCCCGGCCCCCGACGGCGTCCGCGCCGGGGGGGCGATGATGCGCTCGATGGAGCTGGCGGGCCTGTCCGCCAAGGACATCGACCACGTCAACGCCCACGGCACGGCCACCCCGATCGGGGACACCGCCGAGGCCAACGCCATCCGGGTTGCCGGCTGCGAGAACGCCGCGGTCTATGCACCCAAGTCGGCGCTGGGCCACTCCATCGGCGCGGTCGGCGCGCTGGAGTCGGTGCTCACCGTGCTGACGCTGCGCGACGGCGTCATCCCGCCCACGCTGAATTACCACACACCGGACCCCGAGATCGATCTCGACGTGGTCGCCGGCGAGCCCCGCTATGGCGACTACAAGTATGCGATCAACAACTCGTTCGGGTTCGGCGGGCACAATGTCGCCCTCGCCTTCGGGCGTTACTGAGCCGGACAAGTAGGAAAGGAACGTTGGCCGAGAGCCATGACAGCATCTCCATCGCTGGCTACGGGGAAAGGGTTCCCCAACGTGGTCGTCACGGGCATTGCCATGACGACCGCCATTGCAACCGACGCCGAGACAACCTGGAAGTTGCTGCTCGACAGCCAAAGCGGGATCCGCAAGCTCGACGATGCGTTCGTGGAGGATTTCGACCTGCCGGTCCGCATCGGCGGGCATCTGCTCGAGGAGTTCGACAGTCAGCTGACGCGCGTCGAGCAGCGCCGGCTGTCCTACCTGGGCAAGATGTCCACAGTGCTGAGCCGGCGGGTGTGGGACGACGCCGGCTCACCCGAGGTCGATCCCAACCGATTGATGGTGTCCGTCGGCACCGGGCTGGGCCCGGCCGAGGAACTGATCTTCGCCTACGACGGCATGCGTGAACGCGGCATGAAAGCGGTCTCCCCGCTGGTGGTGCAGATGTACATGCCCAACGCAGCGGCCGCGGCGGTCGGGCTGGACCGGCACGCCAGGGCCGGGGTGTTCACCTCGATATCGGCGTGCGCGTCCGGCTCCGAGGCCATCGCGCGCGCGTGGCAGCAGATCGTGCTCGGTGAGGCCGACATGGCGATCTGCGGTGGCGTCGAGACCAGGATCGAGGCGGTACCGATCGCGGGGTTCGCCCAGATGCGAATCGTGTTGTCGACCAACAACGATGACCCGGCCGGCGCCTGCCGCCCGTTCGACAAAGACCGCGACGGCTTCGTATTTGGTGAAGCCGGAGCGCTGATGGTCATCGAGACCGAGGAGCACGCGAAAGCCCGCGGCGCCAACATCCTGGCTCAGCTGATGGGTGCCAGCATTACCTCCGACGGTTTCCACATCGTGGCACCGGATCCCAACGGCGAACGCGCCGGCTACGCGATGACGCGGTCGATCCAGCTCGCGGGCCTCACGCCCGGTGACATCGACCACGTCAACGCCCACGCCACCGGAACCTCGGTCGGCGACCTCGCCGAGGGCAAGGCCATCAACAACGCCCTGGGCAGCCACAAGCCGGCGGTGTACGCGCCCAAGTCCGCACTCGGCCATTCGGTCGGCGCGGTCGGCGCGGTGGAATCGATTCTGACCGTGCTGGCGCTGCGCGACCAGATCGTCCCGCCGACGTTGAACCTGGTCAATCTCGACCCGGAGATCGATCTGGACGTGGTGGCCGGCGAGCCGCGGCCCGGCAACTACCAGTATGCGATCAACAACTCGTTCGGATTCGGCGGGCACAACGTAGCCCTGACATTCGGCCGGTACTGATACCGAGCACCCATTGAGGAGGAGACCTGCGATGACGACCATGGCGCCGGAGGCGGTTGGCGAGTCGCTCGATCCGCGAGATCCACTGCTGCGGCTGACCACATTCTTCGACGACGACAGCGTCGAGCTGTTGCACGAACGCGATCGCTCCGGGGTGCTGGCCGCCGCGGGCACCGTCAACGGTTTGCGTACCATCGCGTTCTGCACCGACGGCACGGTGATGGGCGGTGCCATGGGCATCGAGGGCTGCACCCACATCGTCAACGCCTACGACACCGCCATCGAGGAGCAGAGCCCGATCGTGGGCATCTGGCACTCCGGCGGCGCGCGGTTGGCCGAGGGTGTGCGAGCGCTGCACGCGGTAGGCCTGGTGTTCGAGGCGATGATTCGGGCTTCCGGCTACGTCCCGCAGATCTCGGTGGTGGTCGGCTTCGCGGCCGGCGGCGCCGCCTACGGGCCGGCATTGACCGACGTCGTCGTGATGGCGCCGGACAGCCGGGTGTTCGTCACCGGTCCGGACGTGGTGCGCAGCGTCACCGGCGAGGACGTCGACATGGCCGCCCTCGGCGGCCCGGACACCCATCACAAGAAGTCCGGGGTGTGCCACATCGTCGCTGAGGACGAGCTCGACGCTTACGAGCGCGGCCGCCGGTTGGTCGGATTATTCTGCCAGCAGGGCCATTTCGACCGCGGCAAGGCCGAGGCCCATGACACCGACCTGCACGCGCTGCTGCCCGATTCGCCACGGCGCGCCTACGATGTACACCCGATCGTTACTGCGCTGCTCGACGACGACGAGCCGTTCGAGGAGTTCCAGGCCAAGTGGGCACCGTCGATGGTGGTCGGGCTGGGCCGATTGTCGGGCCGCACCGTCGGGGTGCTGGCCAACAACCCGTTGCGGCTGGGCGGCTGCCTGAACTCCGAGAGCGCCGAGAAGGCAGCACGTTTCGTGCGGCTGTGCGACGCGTTCGGTATCCCGCTGGTCGTGATCGTCGACGTGCCCGGCTACCTGCCGGGCGTCGACCAGGAGTGGGGCGGCGTGGTGCGCCGCGGCGCCAAGCTGCTGCACGCGTTCGGCGAGGCCACCGTTCCGCGGGTCACGCTGATCACCCGGAAGATCTACGGCGGCGCCTACATCGCGATGAACTCGCGTTCGTTGAATGCCACCAAGGTATTCGCCTGGCCGGACGCCGAGGTCGCGGTGATGGGTGCCAAGGCCGCGGTGGGCATCCTGCACAAGAAGAAGCTGGCCGCGGCGCCCGACCACGAGCGCGAGGCGCTGCACGACGAGCTGGCCGAGGAGCACGAGCGGCTCGCCGGCGGTGTGGACAGTGCGATCGACATCGGTGTGGTCGACGAGAAGATCGACCCGGCGCATACCCGCAGCAAGCTCACCCAGGCGCTGGCCGAGGGGCCAGTCCGCCGCGGCCGGCACAAGAACATCCCGTTATAAGGGCTCCTTCCTTCCCGCGAGCGTGCGTGTCCCCGGCCGCCGAGTTCAAACCCGGGTTTGCGCACGCTCGCGCCACAAAGAATTGCCGTCGCCGCCGAGGATCTGAGACAGCACCGTGCCCAGCTGGTTTTCCGGTGATTGCGGAAGAGTATCCGCGCGCCAGGCGACGAAGTCGTCGGGACGCACCAGCAACGCCGCGTCGGGCGATAGGTCGGTGACGCCGGCCCATGCGCCGTCGACGTCGGCCGCAGTTCCGATGCGCTGCACGCTGATTGGTACGCCGATGGCCTTCGACGCGGAGGCTGCGGCGTCGGACCATGCGGCGCCGTCGTCTCCCGTGAGCAGTGTGAATCCGGGACCGAGCAGGTCGAGGGTCGAGACGCGCTTCCGGCCGTCGACGACCCAGACGTGTGGGACGCGGGTACCGCGTTGCCCGCGCAATTCCTCCACCAGCTGCACGGTGTCGGGATCCGCTGGTGCGGGGCCCTCGGTCACGACCGCCGCTGAGCGGTACTGGTACCCGACCAGGAGGGCGCACATCGGCGCCTCCTCGTCCGGCGGCAACTGCGGCCGGTCGTCGTCCAGCCGCAGTAAGTGCAGCGACGGCCCGGTAAGCGATTGGCGAGCAGCAAAACGCCCGACCGGGTGCCGCTCGGCGTGATAGGTGTCCAGTAACGAGGGATCGGCCATGCCGTTCAGGACCGCCCCCAGCTTCCAGGCGAGGTTGTGCGCGCTCTGGATCGCGCAGTTGGCTCCCCCCGCCTTGAATGGAGGCATGGCATGAGCCGAGTCGCCGACAAGAAACGTTCGGCCGCTTTGGAATTGGTCGGCCACCCGCTCGTAGGGCTGCCACGGCGCGACATCGACGACTTCCACGTCGATCCGCTCGCCGACAGCTTTCAGGATCAGCTCACGACACCGCTGCGGGGTGAACTGATCGGCAGTCTCACCGCTGCCGGGAAAGTAGGTGGTGGCGAACATGCCGAAGTCATCGCGCACCGGCAGGAAGATGCCGTCCACCTCGTCATTCTTGACTTGCACGGCGGCGCCGTCGCCGAGCTGTGGGACGAATTTCCGCCAAGGTCCCCGGAAGTAGATGAAGACGACGTAGATCGGCAGTGCGCCGTAACCCGACGTGGTCACCTCAAGCGCGTCACGGACCGGGCTGTGCACGCCGTCGGCGGCGACGAGATAGTCGGCGCGCATTGTTTCCGACGCTCCCGAATCCCGTTCGCGCACTAGGGCTGTGACACCCGTGTCGTCCTGGTCAAACGAGCACAACTCGGTCCCATAGCGCGCCTGGCCGCCGTACCGACGGATGTAGGTGAGCAGCATCGGCTCGAATGCGCTCTGCGGACAGTACTGCCCGGAAGGCTCGGGGCTCAGCCCGTCGAAGGGCGAGAAGATCGCGTCGACGTCGAAGGCCTGGCTTTCTTCGGTGCTGTTCAACGTCGGCTTGGTGAGCATGCCCGAAACACCTTCGGCGATCGCGTGGACCTCGTCGGCGAGACCCAGCCCGCGCAGGATTTCCAGGCTGCGGAAGCTCAGGTTGCGGGCTTTCGGGTAGATGAAGACCTCGCGGCGCTTTTCGACCAGCAAGGACCGGACACCATGCTTGGCGAGCAGGGCCGAGGTGGTCAGCCCGGCCGCGCCTGCGCCGACGATGAGCACGGGGACGCGACTGGCGTTCATCGCTGCCTCCCTTCACATACGGAACTAGATAGTTCCGTTAAAGTCAGGGTGGCACGACCCGGTGGAACGCGCAACTGCTACGGCGCCGGTGCGCCGGCAAGCGGCAAGATCACGTCTTCGAATACGCGGCGGACATAGACCCGGTCGATCGGCCGTCTGGTCATCACCCGCAGCACGTTGAGGCCCAGGGCCACGTCGGGGATCAGACTCATATCGCGGCCGGCCGGGATTTCCCCGCGATCCACCGCGCGGTCCAGCATCGCCCTGACCGCATGCCGCGGAGTGGATAGCACCAGGTCATCCACGGCAGCTGCCAGGACGGGATTGTGCATCGCCGCCGTCGCCACCCCGACAACCACCTGAATAGTGCTGGTATCAGCGTCATCGAAATCGGGTACCGCTGCGATCAGTGCCTCTATGTCCTCGCGAAGGCTGCCGGTGTTGGGCGGTTCGATGGGTCCCAGCCGTCGTCTCCAGTGCGCGATCGCATCGGCCACCACCACCGCCTTCGATGGCCAGCGACGATATATCGCGGCCTTACCGACGCCGGCACGGGACGCGATGTCGTCCATGCTCAACCGGTCATAACC
The DNA here is from genome assembly GCF_050700595.1 of Mycobacterium sp. Classification (GTDB taxonomy): domain Bacteria; phylum Actinomycetota; class Actinomycetes; order Mycobacteriales; family Mycobacteriaceae; genus Mycobacterium. The sequence continues at coordinate 21,531 of NZ_JBOHHI010000237.1, read as the reverse complement.
CAGTTCGGCCACACCCGCCAGCGTGGCGTCGAGGATGGCTGCGTCCAGGGAGCGATCGAGACGTCCCCGGCTTCGGGCCGGGCGCGGTGCGCGCGCCGCCTGGCGGCTCTCGTGTTTCATGGTTCGTCCTAGCCGATACGGGTCAGTTCCGCTCCATCGTAGCTTCAGCCCGCCCCGGCCACGAATTCCTCGGCCACATCGGCCACTCGCTCGCGATCGGTGGATACCAGACCTATGCGGGTCCGACGATCGAGGATGTCGTCGATGTACAGCGCACCCTCGTGGGTGATTGCGTATTCGAACTCGGCACGGACCACGTCGATGCCCTCGGCGACCGGCTCGGCGGGCCGCTCGCAGGTGGCGGCGGCAATGACGTTGGCCGCTTCGGCTCCGTAGCGCGCCACCAGCGACTCCGGCAGCCCGGCCATCGGCGGAATGGCTGACCCGGGGTTGGCGGGCGCGCCGACCAGTGACAGATTGCGGGTCCGGCAGTTGCCGGCGGTCAAGCCCCGCAAGGCCATGCTGCGATCGAGCACGTCTTGGGCCATGTGCCGGTATTCGGTGAGCTTGCCGCCGATCACGCTGATGACCCCGGACGCCGACTCGACGACGGCATGCTCGCGCGAGACGTCGGCGGTCCGGCCCGCGCCGGCGTCAATCAACGGCCGCAGGCCGGCGTAGGCGCCCAGGACATCGCCGGCATCCAGCGTGGTGTCCAATGCGGTGTTGACGGTGTCCAGCAGAAACGCCGTTTCGGCCGGGGTCGGTTGCGGCACATCGGGAATCTGCCCCGGTGCTTCTTCGTCGGTCAACCCGAGGTACACCCGCCCCAGCTGTTCGGGCATGGCGAAGATGAATCGGTTGAGCTCTCCGGGTATCGGAATCGTCAGCGCCGCGGTCGGATTCCCGAAAACTCCTGCGTCGAAGACCAGGTGCGTCCCACGGCTGGGCCGCAGCCGCAGCGACGGATCGAGGTCGCCGGCCCACACCCCGGTCGCGTTGATGACGGCGCGGGCGGACACCTCGAACGATTCGCCGTCGCGCTGGTCGGTCAGCCGCACCGAGGTGCCGGTGGCTTCGGATGCGGCGACGTAGGTCAGGATTCGCGCACCGTGCTGCGCTGCGGTGCGCGCGACCGCGGTAACCAGCCGAGCGTCGTCGATCAGTTGACCGTCGTAGGCAAGCAGGCCACCGCCCAGGCCGCCACGCCGCACGGCGGGCACCATGTCGACGACGCGGTCCGCCGGGATGCGCTGCGAGCGGGGTAGCACCGACGCCGGCGTACCCGCCAGTTTGCGCAGCACATCGCCGGCGAGAAAACCGGTGCGCACCAACGCACGCGCGGTGCGGCCCATCGACGGCAGCAGCGGGACCAGCTGCGGCATCGCGCGAACCAGGTGAGGAGCGTTGCGGGTCATCAGGATTCCGCGTTCGATGGCACTGCGCCGCGCGATGCCCACATTCCCGGTGGCCAGGTACCGCAGACCGCCGTGCACGAGCTTCGAACTCCACCGGCTGGTGCCGAACGCGAGGTCGTGCTTTTCCACCAACGCCACCCGCAGGCCGCGGGAGGCGGCGTCGAGCGCGATGCCGGTGCCGGTGATGCCGCCGCCGATCACGACGACATCCAGTGGCGTGCCGTCGGCCAACGCCTCGAGGTCTGCGCTGCGGCGCGCCGCGGTGAGTGCCGTCGACGTCATGACAGGTATCCGTTCAGCGAGTAGCGAAGTTCGGCGGCCAGCGCGTCGCCGTCCAGGATCGGCCGGACAATCTTGCCGGACTGGATCGTCGATTGGGTGATCAGCAACACCATCGCGGCGAGCCGGTGCGGGTTGCCGGGGCGCACACGGCCATCGCGCTGCGCCGCGCGCAGGTTCTCGGCGAGCGCGTCGATCAGCATCTGCTGGCTGGTGCCGAGGCGTTCGGTGATGTAAACCATGGCCAGTTCGGACCGCAATACCGCCATGACCAGATCGTCGCCACGCAGGCGTTCGGCCACCGCGACGATCCGGTCCACCAGCGCCACCCGGCCCTGCCCGTGCAGCGGCACCTCGCGCAGCGTGGCGGTGATGTGGTCGGTCAGCAGGGCCGCCAGCACCGACCGGGTGTCTGGCCAGCGGCGGTAGACGGTCGGGCGGCTCACCCCCGCCCGTCGGGCGATCTCGGCGAGTGTCACCCGCTCCGCCCCGAAATCGACCACGCAGCTGGCGGCGGCGGCCAGTATCCGGTCGGCCACCGAAACGTTACTGATTGACAACATATGTAATACTGTAACGCATGTCTGACGAGTTGCTCCCGCCGATGAAGTGGAATGCCTGGGGGGATGCCGCCGAGGCCAAAACGCTCTCCGCGGGAATCCGGTCGCTCCTCGAGCAGGCTCTGGGCGTAACAGACGCCGGGACCGCCAACCTCGAAGCCGACCGGGTGCGGCTGCGCCCGTCGACACTCACCGAGACCGACCGCGACGCGCTGGCCGCCATCGTCGGCGCCGACTACTGTCGCGTCGACGACCGCAACCTGCTGTTGCACACCGGCGGCAAATCAACGCTGGATCTGTTGCGCCGCAAGGGTTCCGGTGTGCAAGATGCACCCGACGCCGTGCTGCTGCCCGGGTCCGACGACGACGTCGCGGCGATTCTGCGGTACTGCTCGCAGCACGGCATCGCCGTCGTCCCGTTCGGCGGCGGCACCAGCGTGGTCGGTGGACTCGACCCGATCCGCGGCACATTCGGCGCCGTGGTGTCGCTGGATCTGCGGCGCTTCGACCAACTGCTCTCCCTCGACGAGGTGTCTGGCGAGGCGGAGTTCGGCGCCGGCGTCACCGGCCCCCGGGCCGAGCGGTTGCTCGCTGAACACGGCTTCTCGCTCGGGCATTTCCCGCAAAGCTTCGAGTTCGCCAGCCTCGGCGGCTTCGCCGCCACCCGCTCGTCGGGCCAGGACTCGGCCGGCTACGGGCGGTTCGACGACATGATCTGCGCATTGCGCGCGATCACCCCCGCGGGTGTGCTGGATCTGGGCCGGGCACCGGCGTCGGCGGCCGGCCCGGATCTGCGCCAGCTGCTGATCGGGTCGGAGGGCGTGTTCGGCGTCATCACCCGGGTGCGGTTGCGGGTCCATCGGGCGCCGGAAGCCACCCGCTACGAGGCGTGGTCGTTCCCGGACTTCGTCACCGGCACGGCCGCTCTGCGCGCGGTCGCCCAAACCGGCGCCGGCCCGACCGTGATCCGGCTTTCCGACGAAGCCGAGACCGGGGTCAATCTCGCCACCACCGAGGCCATCGGTGATACCCAGATCACCGGCGGCTGCTTGGCAATCACCGTGTTCGAGGGCACGTCAGCGCATGCCGAGAGTCGACACGCCGAAACTCACGCGGTCTTGGAAGCCCACGGCGGCACGTCGCTGGGGGCAGCCCCGGCGCAGGCATGGGAACGCGGCCGGTTCGGCGCCCCGTACCTGCGCGACTCACTGCTGGCCGCGGGCGCGCTGTGCGAGACCCTGGAGACCGCAACCAGCTGGTCGAACATCCCGACGGTGAAGGTCGCCATCACCGACGCGCTGACCGGCGCGCTGGCCGAATCGGGCACGCAGGCGCTGGTGCTGTGCCACATTTCGCATGTGTACGCCACCGGTGCCTCGCTATACTTCACCGTCGTTGCCGGACAACGGGGTAATCCAATCGAGCAATGGCGGGCTGCCAAGGCAACGGCGTCGGAGGCGATCATGGCCGCCGGTGCGACGATCACCCACCACCACGCGGTCGGCGCCGATCACCGGCCGTGGATGCGCGACGAAGTTGGCGAGTTGGGTGTGCGGCTGTTGCAGGCGGTCAAGTCGACACTGGATCCCGCCGGAATCCTCAACCCCGGCAAGCTGATTCCGTGATGACACGCGAGATCGGGCGGGTGACGATGCTCACCAACCCGGCGTCGGGGCACGGTAACGCACCGCACGCCGCGGAAAGGGCGGCCGCCCGGCTGCAGCAGCGCGGCATCGACGTCGTCGAAATCGTCGGCACCGACGCGCAGCACGCGCGTCGCCTGACCGGCGCTGCGCTGGACCGCGGGACCGACGCACTGGTGGTCGCCGGCGGGGACGGGGTGATCGCCGATGCGTTACAAGCCCTGGCCGGCACCGACATTCCGCTGGGCATCATTCCGGCGGGCACCGGCAACGATCACGCCCGGGAATACCGGATCCCGACCAGAGATCCCGCCGCCGCCGCAGACGTCATCGCCGACGGCTGGACCGAAACCGTTGACCTGGGCCGGATTCGTGACCACGCGGGTGTCACCAAGTGGTTCGGCACCGTCGCGGCCGCGGGATTCGATTCGCTGGTGACCGACAGAGCCAATCGGATGCGTTGGCCCCGTGGCCGGATGCGCTACAACCTGGCGATGCTGGCCGAGCTCTCGCAGTTGCGGCTGCTGCCGTTCCGGCTTACGCTCGACGGCCGCGACGAGATCGTCACCGACCTCACCCTTGCCGCCTTCGGCAACACTCGCAGCTATGGCGGCGGAATGCTGATCTGCCCCAACGCCGATCACGCCGACGGCCGGCTCGACGTCACGATGGTGCATTCGGCGTCACGGATGCGCCTGATCCGGTTGTTCCCGACCGTGTACAACGGCACCCATATCGATCTCGACGACGTGACCACTGCTCGTGCGACGTCGGTCGAGGTCGACTCGCCGGGGATCAACGTTTACGCCGACGGCGACTACACCTGCCCGTTGCCGGCCGAGATCTCGGTGGTCCCCGGCGCGCTGCAGATCCTGCGGCCCCGGGGCGGAACCTAACCCACTCCCCGGCTGAGCCAGGAAACCTCTGCGGCATCGCCGCCGTCGCGATACGCCTCGAGCGCCTCGTCCCACGCGGTGCCCAGTGCCGAGTCCAGTTCGGCGGCCAGCGCCTCGGCGCCGGACGCCATCATCGCCCGCAGCCGCATCTCCCCGACCATGATGTCGCCGTTGGCGCTGATGGCCCCGCTCCACAGTCCCAGTTGCGGGGTGTGACTGAACCGCTGTCCGTCCACCCCCGGGCTGGGATCCTCGGTGACCTCGAACCGCAGCACCGACCAGGAGCGCAGCGCGTTGGCCAGTCGCGCCCCGGTGCCGACCGGGCCGACCCAGTTGGTCAGCGCGCGCAATTGCCCGGGCATTGCCGGCTGTGGGGTCCACCTGAGATTCGCCTCGGCTTCCAAAGTCGAGGTCAGCGCCCACTCGACATGCGGGCACACCGCGGCGGGCGAGGCGTGGATGTACACCACACCGGTCGTCACGTCGGCGAACTGGTTCGACGCACGCATCTGCTGCTCCTTCGGCTCCACGAGGACGTCTTCCCCAACGGCCTGGTGAACCCGTTTTGAGCAGGATGCTCCTGATGTTCTAGTGTCTTGCGTGTCTATTGTGCCTCGTGAGACCCCTGTTGCGCTAGTCCGCGCGATATTCGGCAATCACGGTGTCGGAAATCGCCGGCCACACCGGCCTCGCCCAGTCCCCGAAATCGCGGTCGGTGAGGACGACCAGGGCCAACTCGACCGCGGGATCTGCCCAGATGAACGTGCCCGATTGGCCGAAATGACCGTAGGTCCGCGGCGAGTTTGTCGCCCCGGTCCAGTGCGGTGACTTGGCATCCTTGATCTCGAATCCCAGGCCCCAGTCGTTGGGCCGCTGTACGCCATATCCGGGCAGCACCCCGTCCAGGCCGGGGAACTGCACCGCGATCGCCTCGACGTGCATCGGCGCCGACACCGTCGCCGGGCGCAGCAGGTCGACGGCGAACGCGGCCAGGTCCGCGGCCGTCGACGTCGCGCCGAAGCCGGCAGCGGGGGCGCCCCCGTCCAGGCGGGTCGCGGCCATTGCCAGCGGCTCGAACACCGCTTCGGTGAGGTACTGGCCGAACTCGATGCCCGACGCCTGCTGCACCGTTTCGGCCAGCACGGCGAACCCGTAGTTGGAATACACCCGCCGGGTCCCGGGCGCAGCGAGCGTCTGGCCGGAGTGCATGGCGAGCCCGGAAGCATGCGCCAGCAGATGGCGGACGGTCGACCCCGGCGGGCCGGCGGCGGTGTCGAGGTCGACGACCCCCTCCTCGATCGCGATCTGCACGGCCCGCGCCACCACCAGCTTGGTCACCGACGCCAGCGGGAATTCCCGGGAGCTGTCGCCGTGGCCGGCCAGAACGCCCGACGGCCCGACGACCGCGGCGACAGCGTTGGATACCGGCCAGTCGTCGAGTGCGTCGAGTGCAGACATCGCGGCCGAGCCTATCGATCGCGGCTGTTCCCCCCGCGTTAGGTTGGCGGCGACCCGCTGCGCCCGGCTTCGCCGCGCTTGCGATCACCGCTTAGGTTGGACTCCATGACTCAGACAGTGCGCGGTGTGATTTCACGCAAGAAGGGCGAGCCAGTCGAGTTGGTGGACATCGTCATCCCCGATCCCGGCCCCGGCGAGGTGGTCGTCGATGTGACCGCGTGTGGGGTGTGCCACACAGATCTGACCTACCGCGAGGGTGGCATCAACGACGAGTACCCGTTCCTGCTCGGCCACGAGGCCGCCGGCACCGTCGAATCCGTCGGCCCGGGCGTGACCGCCGTGCAACCGGGCGACTTCGTGATTCTCAACTGGCGCGCGGTGTGCGGGCAGTGCCGCGCCTGCAAACGCGGCAGACCGCACCTGTGTTTCGACACGTTCAACGCCGACCAGAAGATGACGCTTGTCGACGGCACCGAACTGACTGCGGCGCTGGGCATCGGGGCGTTCGCCGACAAAACCCTGGTACACCAAGGCCAAGCCACCTTGGTCGATCCGGCGGCCGACCCGGCGGTGGCCGGTCTGCTGGGCTGCGGCGTGATGGCCGGGCTGGGCGCGGCGATCAACACCGGCGCCATCACCCGCGACGACACCGTCGCGGTGATCGGCTGTGGCGGTGTGGGCGACGCCGCGATCGCCGGGGCGGCGCTGGTCGGCGCTCGGCGGATCATCGCCGTCGACAACGACAACACCAAACTGGACTGGGCCCGCGGCGTCGGCGCCACCCACACCGTCAACGCGCGCGAACTCGACGTCGTCAAGACCATCCAGGACCTCACCGACGGGTTCGGCGCCAACGTGGTGATCGACGCGGTTGGGCGACCGGAAACCTGGGAGCAGGCTTTCTATGCCCGCGATCTCGGGGGAACCGTTGTGCTGGTGGGGGTTCCGACACCGGAGATGCGCATCGACATGCCGTTGCTGGACTTCTTCTCGCACGGTGGCGCGTTGAAGTCGTCGTGGTACGGCGACTGCCTGCCCGAACGCGACTTTCCCACCCTGATCGACCTGTATCTGCAGGGCCGGTTACCGCTGGAGAAGTTCGTCTCCGAACGCATCGCCCTCGGTGACGTCGAAGAGGCCTTTCACAAGATGCATTCCGGCAAGGTGCTGCGCTCGGTAGTGATCCTGTGAACGCCATCGACCGCGTAGTCACCCACGGTGTCTTCGAACTCGACGGCGGCAGTTGGGAAGTCGACAACAACATCTGGATCGTCGGCGACGATTCCGACGTGGTGGTGTTCGATGCCGCCCACACCGCGGCGCCGATCGTGGCGGCCGTCGGCGGGCGCAACGTGGCCGCCGTGGTCTGCACACACGGCCACAACGATCATGTGACGGTGGCTCCCGCATTGGGCAAGGCGCTCGACGCGCCGGTGCTGCTCCACCCCGCCGATGATGTGTTGTGGCGGATGACCCACCCGGACCAGGATTTTCGTGCGGTGTCTGACGGGGACACGCTGCGCGTCGCCGGCATCGAGATACGGGCACTGCACACCCCGGGCCACTCCCCCGGCTCGGTGTGCTGGTATGCACCCGACCTGCGTGCGGTATTCAGCGGAGACACACTGTTCCAGGGCGGGCCGGGTGCGACCGGGCGCTCGTTCTCCGACTTCCCGACGATCCTGGAGTCGATCAAGGATCGGTTGGGCCCATTGCCCGGCGACACCGTCGTATACACCGGCCACGGCGACACCACCACCGTCGGCGACGAGATCGTCCACTACGACAAATGGGTGGCCAGAGGCCACTGACTCACCCTTTTCGCGAGTGTGCCCGACACGACCACAAGGAGTGCAACCATGACCGCCGATCTCGTCGTCACCGTGCCCGACCTGTCCGGAAAACTCGCGGTTGTCACCGGGGCCAACAGCGGCCTGGGTTTCGGGCTGGCCCGCCGGCTGTCCGAAGCCGGTGCCGATGTCGTTATGGCGATCCGCAACCGCGCCAAGGGCGAGGCCGCCATCGATGCGATCCGCTCGAAGGTGCCCGCGGCCAAGCTGGCCATCAAGCCGCTCGATCTCTCGTCGCTGTCCAGCGTCGCCGTCCTGGGCGAACAGCTCAACACCGAGGGCCGCCCAATAGACATCCTGATCAACAACGCCGGCGTCATGACGCCACCGAACCGCGACACCACCGCCGACGGGTTCGAATTGCAGTTCGGCAGCAACCATCTCGGGCACTTCGCGCTCACCGCCCATCTGCTGCCGCTGTTACGCGCCGCCGAGCGGGCGCGGGTCGTCTCGCTGAGCAGCCTGGCCGCCCGCCGCGGCCGCATCCACTTCGACGATTTGCAATTCGAGAAGTCCTACACACCGATGGCGGCCTACGGGCAATCAAAGCTGGCGGTGCTGATGTTCGCCCGCGAGTTGGACCGCCGCAGCCACGAAGCCGGCTGGGGCATCGTCTCCAATGCCGCCCACCCCGGGTTGACCAAGACCAACCTGCAGATCAGCGGCCCGTCGCACGGCCGCGAAAACCCGTCGATGATGGAACAGCTCTACAAGCTGTCCTGGCGACTGACGCCGTTCCTCTGGCAGGAGATCGACGAGGGCATCCTGCCCGCGCTGTACGCGGCGGCCACTCCGCAGGCCGAAGGCGGTGCGTTCTACGGGCCGCGCGGCATTTACGAGGCCGCGGGCGGCGGCGTGACCAATGCCAAGGTGCCCGCCCGCGCCGGCGATGACGCCGACTGCCGGCGCTTGTGGGAGGTGTCCGAACGACTCACCGGAGTCAGCTATCCGAAACCTGTCAGCTCGCCATGACCGTGGCTAGCCTCCTGGCGGTATAAGCCGGGGCAGCAGCCCGGGAATCTTCGGGACGGGTGGCGCCTGAGATGACGTCGGCGATTGCGTCGTGGTCGGCGCCTGCGTGGTGGTGGATGCCTGAGTCGTTGTCGTCGGTGCTTGCGTCGTTGTTGTCGGCGCCTGGGTGGTCGTCGACGGTGTCGACGACGGCGGTGTCGAGGTTTCCGATGCTGTCGACGATGGCGACGTGCTGCCCGGCGCCTGACTGGCCGTAGTGGCCGACGACCCGGAACTTTCGGTGCCGGGCGCAGATGTCCCCGGCCCGGGTGTGGTGCTCACGCCCGGTGCGGTTGGTGCGCCGCCGGGGGTATGCCGCAGCGCGATCAGAACTGCGGCGCCGATGGCCAGCACCGCCAGCGCGGTGCCGACGATCACCACCGCCGGCCGGCGATACCACGGCACCGCGACCGGGCCGGCCTCGCGGGGCCGCGCCGGCTGCGGGCGGGCGGACCCGGCCGCGCCGTCACTGCGTGGTGTCGGGTACTCGCCGGTGCGGATCGGCATGATGGCGGAGGCGTCGTCGGATTCCGACCAGGCCAGCGCGGGTTCCTCGCTGGGTCCGGGCACGACGTCGGTCATCGAAGTGGCGTCGGTGAACGATCCGGGCCCGGCGGTCGGCGCCAGCGCCGTCGCGCCGTCGTCCGCGGGGCCGCGCGCCGCCGTCAGAGCCGCACCGATCGCAGCCGTCAGGTGCGGCCGCGGTGCCGCGATCACCGGTACCCCCAGTTGCCCAGACAGCGTCGTGGTGACCGCCGGGATGCTCGCACCACCGCCCAGCGACGCCACCGCAGCCAGATCGCCGGCGTTGATCGCGTTGCGCTGCAAAGTCTCCCGAATGACGCTGACGAAGCCGTCCAACGGCTGACGGATCACGTTGTCCAGCTCGGCGCGGGTTATTTCGATTTCGCCGCGGCTTCCGGGCGCGTCGGCGGTCAGGGTGGTCGAGGTGGTCGACGAGAGCTCTTCTTTGGCGTGTCGGCAGTCGGCACGCAGCCGAGTCAGCGAACCGATCGTCGAGGTGGCCGACGTGTCGAGCGCACCCGCCGATGACAAATCGGCCACGACATGGTTCAGCAGCGCCTGGTCGATCAGGTCACCGGACAAATCGCGGTGCCGCACCGCCGGCGCAACCGGCTGGTAGCCGTTGCCGGCGTCGACCAGGGTGAGGCTGGTTCCGCTGCCACCGAAATCGCACACAGCGATGATCCCGCGGGTCGGCAGGCCCGGGTTGGTCTGCAGGGCCCTCAGCGCTGCCGCAAAGTCCGGCAGCACCGACAACTGGTCGCCGGACCATTCGCGCACCCGACTCAACGCCGCCCGTAACGTGTCCACCGCCGGGCGCCCCCAGTGCGCCGGATACGTGACCGCGGCGCCGGGCAGCGCCCGCCCGTCGGTCGCGGTGTAGGCCAGCGCCCGCAACCCGTCGGCCAGCAGCGTCTCGGCGCGGTGCGTCGAGCCGTCGGCCGCCACGATCCCGGCCGGATCGCCCACCTTGTCGACGAAATCGGTGATCACCAGGCCAGGCTCGGCCAACTTCGGGTTCTCCGACGGCACACCGACTTCCGGCGGATGCTGTCCGTAGAGGGTCAGTACCGGCTTGCGGGTCACTGCCCGGTCGGCGGTTACGGCTGCCAGGTTGGTCGCCCCTATTGACAGGCCTACCGCCGCCTGTTGTTCGTCTGGCATCTCGTTGGCAACCCCGCTGTTCAAGCGTCCTCACATCATGCATTAATTTAGCGCGAGTCTCGGCCCCTCACCGAATCGTGCCGGCGCCGGCGATCAGCGGCAGGTCGAGCGCGGTGACCCACCCCGGCGAGAGGTCGTTGACGGCCGGCACCGCGTTCAGCGCCCGCATCCCGGTAGCCAGGCACCCCGCGGTGGCCGCGTCGCGTCCGGAGCCGTCGGTGAACCGAAATGCGGTCTCCTGGAAGATACTTGGCGTGCCCTCGATATCCACCCGATAGACGTCGTCCCGGGTGCCGGACGGCCAGTCCGGGGCGGCGTCATGGCCGATGCGGTTGACGTGCTCGAGTTGAATGCGCGTCTTGCCCAGGTAGATCCCGTTAATGGTGAACCGCACAGCGGCGACCTGCCCGGGCCGGATGATGGCTTTGGCGGTCTTGCGCTCGGTGGGCGTGACCCATTTGTCCCAGGTAGTAGTGATCTCGTCGAGCATGATCCCGGCGGCGTGCGCGATCATCGGCACGGTGGCGCCCCACGCGAAGACCAGCACGTCACGGTTTTCCAGCACCGGACGGAATTCCGGCTCGCGGCCGATGCCCATTTCGTTCTCGTAGTCACCGGTGTAGTTGGTGTAGTCGAGCAGCTCGGAGGCCCGCACCGTGTGTACTTCCGAACACAGACCCATCAGCGTCATCGGGAACAGGTCGTTGGCGAAGCCGGGGTCGATGCCGGTGGTAAAGCACGACGACTCTCCCAGCTCGCACGCCTCGGTAATCGGCTGAATCCAGTTGGGCGGGTTCAGGTGCATACTCGGCCAGACCCACGGCGTCATCGCGGTGGAGCAGACGTCGATGCCGGCACGCAGAAACCGCGTCATCAATGCGATGTTGTGCTCGGCGTGCGCGGCTGTCGGACCATAGTGCACCAGGGCATCGGGTTGCAGCGCGATCAGCGCGTCGACGTCGTCGGTGGCGGTGATGCCGACCCGTTCGGGTAGCCCGCAGATGTCGCCGACGTCGTGGCCTACCTTCTGCGGGTTGCTGACGCCGACCCCGACCATCTCGAACAGCGGGTGTTTGACGATCTCGGTGATCACCATCCTGCCGACGAAGCCGGTACCCCAGACCACGACGCGTTTTGAACTGCGTTCCGACATCAGCCACCTTCCGTTTCGTTCGCCCCCGAACACCCTAAGCGCACGGCCGGACCTCCTAATCAACAAAAAGAACGCGAAAACGCACCCGTGTGGGTCGTCGTGGTGACACCATGTCGCGCAGGATGACCATGACCAGCACCAAGCGCCGCACCGGAACATCGATCCTCGGCGTGCTCGTCGCGTCCACCGTCGCCTTCGCGGGGGTGGCAAACGCAGAACCTCAGCCGCCAAAGGTTCGCTACGAAGTGAGCGGCACCTCCCCGGTGGCCGAATACCTGTCGTACCAGACCGACACCGGTCAGCAGCACGAGGCCAATGTGAACCTGCCCTGGTCGACGCAGTTCAACGCGTGGCAGGGTCAAGTGTTCCTGCTCAGCGCTCAGGGGCCCGGCTCGATCACCTGCCGGATCCTGGTCAACGGCAACGTGGTGAACCAGGCAACCGCAAACGGGCAGCCGGCACGGACCGTCTGCTCCCACTGACGCCGTCAGGCTTGCCTGCCACCCGGTCTCTCGTCGAGTGTGTGGATTGTGGCCGCTGCAGACGTGAGATCGCGTCCATAACCCACACGCTCGACGCAGGTAAGGCACCGATTCGACCGTCAAAGGTCTAGGCTCGCGGCTGTAACCGCTCGACGGCAAGGACGATCGATATGGGCATTGCGACGAGGGTCAACGGCACGGCACCGCCCGAGGTTGCGCTTGCCGATATCGACCTCGGCTCACTGGAGTTCTGGGCACTGGACGACGACCTGCGCGACGGGGCTTTCGCCACTTTGCGACGAGAGGCGCCGATCTCCCTCTGGCCCGAGATCGACCTACCCGGGCTCGTGGAAGGCAACGGGCATTGGGCGCTGACCAAGTTCGACGACGTCTTCTACGCCAGCCGGCATTCGGAGATCTTCAGCTCCAGCCCCAGCATCACGGTAAACGATCAGACACCCGAGGTCGCCGAGTTCTTCGGGTCGATGATCGTGCTCGACGATCCGCGACACCAGCGGTTGCGTTCGATCGTCAGCAGGGCGTTCACCCCGAAAGTGGTGGCCCGCATTGAGGCGGCGGTGCGGGACCGGGCGCACCGGCTGGTCACGTCGATGATCGCCCATCATCCCGACGGCAACGGCGAGGCCGTCAGCGAGCTGGCCGGACCGCTGCCGTTGCAGGTTATCTGCGACATGATGGGGATTCCCGAGGAAGACCATCATCGGGTATTCCACTGGACCAATGTGATTCTCGGGTTCGGCGACCCCGATCTGACAACCGATTTCGATGAGTTCGTTCAGGTTTCGATGGAGATCGGGGCGTACGCTACCGCGCTGGCCGAGGACCGCCGCGTCAATCACCACGACGATCTGACGACGAGCCTGGTGGAGGCCGAGGTTGACGGAGAGCGGCTGTCATCGTCCGAGATCGCGTCGTTCTTCATCCTGCTGGTGGTGGCCGGCAACGAGACGACGCGCAATGCGATCAGCCACGGCCTGTTGGCGCTCACCCGCTACCCGGAGCAGCGTGAAAAATGGTGGGCCGACTTCGACGGCTTGACCCACTCGGCGGTCGAAGAGATTGTGCGGTGGGCCTCGCCGGTGGTCTACATGCGGCGCACGCTCACCGAGGACATCGAGCTGGGTGGTGTCAAGTTGGCGGCCGGTGACAAGGCCACCATGTGGTACTGCTCGGCGAATCGCGACGAGTCCACGTTCGCTGACCCATGGATGTTCGACGTGGCGCGCGACCCCAATCCGCATGTCGGCTTCGGCGGCGGTGGTGCCCATTTCTGCCTGGGCGCGAACCTGGCGCGCCGGGAGATCCGCGTCATATTTGAAGAGTTACGCCGCGAGATACCCGACATCGTCGCCACCGAGGAGCCCGCACGACTGCTGTCGCAGTTCATTCACGGCATCAAGACGCTGCCGATCGCGTGGACGCCGCCGAGCTGACCACGATCGATACTATAGTCCACCGCGATACGAACTCTTTGTTTATCGGCGCCGTTAATCGGTGTTTTCCTTCTGCGCTTTCCCACGATGGTGTGGCAGCATATGAGTCATGTGCCTACGCAATATCGCTCGATTCCTTTGTCTTGCAGTCGCATCGACTTGGGCGCTGGTAGTCGCCGTCGTCCCCACCGCATCTGCTCAGCCGTGTCCAGACGTCGAGGTGGTGTTTGCCCGCGGTACTAGCGAGCCACCCGGTCTTGGCGAGACCGGTCAGGCATTCGTCGACTCCCTCGGTTCGCGTATCGGCGCCAAATCACTCGGGGCGTATCCGGTCGACTACCCTGCCAGCACCGACTTCGCCACCGGCCTCGACGGTATTCGCGACGCGGGCAGCCATATCGAATCCACCGCGGCCAACTGCCCCAAGACCAAGATGGTGCTGGGCGGGTTCTCCCAAGGCGCGGCCGTGATGGGTTTCGTCACATCGGCTGCAGTGCCGGATGGCGTCAATCCCGCCGACGTTCCCAAGCCGATGCCGCCCGACGTGGCCGACCACGTCGCCGCGGTCACCCTCCTCGGAATGCCTTCGAGCCGCTTTATGAACTCGATCGGCCAACCACCGATCGTGGTCGGCCCGCTGTATGCGGCGAAGACCCTCAAGTTGTGCGCCCCTGCCGACCCGGTCTGCTCCGACGGAGGAGACTGGGCCGCGCATACCCAATACGCGGATGACGGAATGGTGGATCAGGCGGCGGATTTCGCCGCTAGTCACCTGGGCGCGGCTCCTGCCGAAAACGTGGCACCCCCGCCACCGCCCCCCGGCGCCGAAGACCAACAGCCTGGTCCGTGACGTGCCGGATCAGGTGCCGTGAGTGGTGGGGTGTCTGCGCCTTGCTCACCGCAATCGCGGTGCTGCCGGCCTGTGCCGCACACAATTCCCAGCAGGACCCGGGGTCTACGAGTCGACCGCCGACGACGGCCGCCCCTGCAGTGTCGACGACGACGGCTGTTGCCACGACGCCAACGAAGCGGACCGAGAAATGGATCGATCTGGCAGTCGGTGACTGCCTGGCCGACCCGCCGCCCACCGACCCCGGCGTGCTCACCGTCACGATCGTCGACTGCGCGACAGTGCACAATGCGGAGGTCTATTCTCGCGCGCCGGTGGCGGTCAACGCCGCTATCGCCGACACCGCCAATCAGCAATGCACCTCGAGGTTGCCTCAGTACACCGGGCAGTCGCTCAACGGCAGTCCCTACACGATCACGTACCTCATCGACTCCAATCAGGATCGAACCTCGGCCAACCCCACGCCGAGTACCGTCATCTGTCTGCTGCAAGGTGCCAACGGTCAGGCGCTGACCGGATCCGCGCGTCGCTGATGCCGACACCATTGACGGGATCAGGCGCGCAGCGCATCCAAACGCCTGCGACTGTCATTGGTGACACGTTATGGTGCTGGCAAGTTGCTGGCACGTTGCTGCGGGAGGGCCTGTTTGCAAGGAACTTCGTTCGGGAAGTACCGGCTGATCGAGTTGCTGGGCCGCGGCGGCATGGGTGAGGTGTGGCGCGCCTACGACACTGTCATCGACCGGATCGTCGCGATCAAGATTCTGCCCGCTGAGATCTCCCGAGACGAGGTCTTCCAGCAGCGGTTCCGTCGCGAAGCCCATGCGGCCGCACGTTTGAGCAGCCCACATGTCATACCGATCCACACCCACGGAGAAATCGACGGGCGGCTGTTCGTGGACATGCGGCTGATCGAGGGACACGATCTCCAGTCCGTGCTGGGCGCCGGTCCGCTGCCACCGAACCGAGCGGCGCACATCGTCGGCCAGATCGCCAGGGCGTTGCACACCGCGCACAAAGCCGGCCTGTTGCACCGGGATATCAAACCGTCCAACATTTTGCTCGACGACGACGATTTTGCCTATCTGATCGATTTCGGAATCGCTCGTGTGGCAGGCGAACTTGGCTTGACGTCGGCCGGCGACGTGATCGGAACCTTTCATTACATGGCCCCGGAACGGTTCAATTCCGGACACCGCGACAACCGTGTCGTCGACGCCCGCTCGGACATCTACTCGTTGACCTGCGTGCTGTATGAGTGCTTGACCGCACAGCACCCTTTCCCCGGTGACAGCCTGGAGCAACAGCTCACCAGCCACCTCACCAGTCCGCCGCCCCGGCCGTCGAGCGTCATTTCCCGACTGCCGGGCGGCTTCGACACGGTCATCGCCAAGGGCATGGCCAAAAACCCCGGCGAGCGCTACGCCACCGCCGTGGAATTGGCGCGGGCCGCCCACGACGCCCTCGGCACACCCACTCGCCCGGCGCGACCGCGCCTTCCGACCCAGCCGACCATCCGGACACCGCCCCCGGCCGCGGTCTCGACTTCGCAGCCACCGCCTTCGGCCCACGGACCAACTCCGGCGCCGCGAATACCGTCGCAGCCGTGGTGGCGGCGCAAAGCCGCCCTGATCTCGGCGGCCGCCGTGTTCACCGTCATTGCGGCGGTGAGCGCTGCGGTCGTCCTGACCTTGGCTCATCAACGTGCGCAACTCGGAGATTCCCGCCAAACGAGTCTGCCGTTCACCGGCCTCCGTGGACCACAAGGTGTGTCGGTGGGTTACGGCGGCACGGTTTATGTCGCCGATACCCTGCACAACCGGGTGCTGGCATTGCCGGCGGGCTCGTCGGCACCGGGTGTGCTGTCGTTCGAGGGCCTGAACTACCCAACCGGTGTGACGGCGGACAACACCGGCACCGTCTACGTCACCGATGCCGGCAACAAGCGAGTGGTGGTCCTTCCCGCCGGCTCGACAACCCAAGTCCAACTGCCCTTCACCGACCTCGGCAATCCGACCGGTATCACGGTGGACAGCAGCCGCACCGTCTACGTCACCGACACCGCCAAAAATCGGGTGGTGGTGCTTCCCGCCAGCTCGAACAGACAAACCGAGCTGCCGTTCGCCGGTCTCAGCGCCCCGACCGGTGTGGTGGTGAATAGCGGCGGAACCGTCTACGTGGCCGATGGCGGCAACAACCGGGTCCTGGCGTTGCCGGCCGGCTCGAGCACGCAATCCGTGTTGCCGTTCACCGGCCTCAGCGAACCCGGCGGTGTGACGGTGGACAAGGAGGGCGCCGTGTACGTCACCGACAGCCGAAACAATCGGACACTGAAGCTTCCGGTTGGCGCGACCGCACAAATGCAATTGCCGTTCACCGGCCTGGCCTATCCGTGGGGTTTGGCGGTCGACAACCTGGGCACGGTCTACGTGGCCGGCAACAACAACCACGTGGTGGCACTGCGGCCCAAGTAACCAACGCCGCGCTTGCGATCGCCGCTAAAGCCTCGGCGGCAGGGCCGCGAGCCAGGAGTCCGCAAGCAGTTCGATCAGCTGGCCGTCCGGGTCGCGGATCATCGCCGATTGCTCGGTCACCGTCGCTTCGACCACCGATCCCCCGAGGTCGTCGACCATCTCCAACACGGCGCCGAGGTCGGACACCGACAGCGAAAGATGGGTTAGGCCCACTTGGTCCATGGCGCGGTCCGGCCCGCTGTGGACTTCGCGTTTCGAGTAGTCGATGAGTTCGAGCACAAAACCGTCGCGAACAAGATAGGTGGCATGCACCCCGAGCGGCTTGGGCAGCTGCAGAAGCTGGCTGGTGCCGTCGTCGGGCGGATCTATCTCCCACCAGAACTGGAAGTCGAGCAGGCGCTCGTAGAAGCTGCGCGACCGCTCGCGATCTGCGACGCATAATCCGACGTGGTTGAATACCGTTCGATGACTGGCCATTTCAGCATTCCGTGTCTGGTGTCTGCCGTACAACGCAAAGGTTAGCGACCGACGAGCCACTTGCCCCGAAAAAGCGTGCAATCGCCCGGATTCAGCTATAGTTGCCCGGCGCCGACGTGTGGGCTATGCCGGTTCGGTGCCAACTCTGCTGCAAAGGAGCACCGGGCAATGAGGACTTCACTGGTGGCAGCCACCGCATTCTCGGTGGCGACCGCACTGGTGGCGGTGTCGGTGGCCGGCTGTGGCAACCATTCGAAGTCGTCGACCGCGACGTCGGGGTCAGCCGCTTCGACCAGCGCCGGCCACAGCGCGACGCCGACCGACTACGCCAGGCTGCTGATCAAGGCGGAAGACATCAACGCGCCGGAACCCTTCACAGCAAGCCCACCGACGCAAAACCCGGATGGCAAAGAGGGCGTAACCACGACGTTCAGGAACGACGACGGAAGCCACGTCATCATCGACACCATCCTGATATTGCCGGATCCCGCCGCCGCGACGGCCGCGCTTGACGCGGCGAAAGCCACGCTGCCCGGTTCGGCTGCCGGAAAAACCAACTCGGTGAAGGTCGGCAGCGGCGGTACGACGGTCTTCGGGGACACACCGGACGGGTCCAAGGGAATCACCATGCTCCGGTTCACCCAGGGCAGGGCATTCGTCACACTCGAATTCGACGGCCCGACCGGCATACCGGCGCCGCCGGATTTCGTCACCGACGTGGGGCAAAAGCAAGACGCGGCCATCAAGAGCGGACTCCCCGGCTAGGCCGTCTACCGAAACTCCTGTGCCGGAACCTCTTTGATGACTAAAAGCACTGAGCGGACCGACGTCGACGCCGGCGTCGTTGTTGACTTTGATCATCACTGCGACGAGTTCAACCTCAACGAACTGGCGGTCAACGCCGGGCTACGCCGACGCTGCCCGGTGGCGTGGAACGAGAACTACGGCGGATTCTGGTTCATCACCGGCTACGACGCGGTGGCGCACATCGCCCGCGACGGCGACACCTTCGCCCACAAATACGAACCGGACGCGGCAGACGGTGTGGATTACCAGGGCGAGATGGGTGTGCCGCGTCCCGCGGGCCAGCCGGCTCTGGGCATCGGTGAAGTCGACGGCCCGTATCACCAAACGTTGCGACGGGCACTTGCCCCGGTCTTCTCACCGGGTGCGGTCGACAAGATGCGGCCATTCATGGCGCAATCGGCGCAGTGGTTTCTCGATCAACGCATCGCCGACGGGCCGATGGACCTCGTGCTCGACTACGCCAGTCCGGTTCCCGCCATCCTGACCATGAAGTTGATGGGTCTGCCCTACGACAACTGGCAGCGCTACGCCCACCTCTTCCATTCCGTCATGGCCGCCGGCCAGGACAGCGACGAGTACGCCAAAGCCATCGCCGGCGTCCCAGCCGTGATGGACGGTCTGCTGGAGTTCGCCGCCGCCCGCCGGCTCGAGCCCCGCGACGATCTGACGAGCCTTCTCGTTCAGCTCGAATTCGACGGCAGGCGCCTCGACGACGCGCAGGTTCTCAACATTCTCTGGAACCTGATCGGTGGCGGCGTCGACACCACCACATCACAGACGGCGTTGAGCCTGCTCCACCTGGGCACCCATCAGGATCTGCGCCGACGACTGCGCAACCACCCGGATCTCTACCACACCGCCACGGACGAGTTCTTGCGCTACTTCTCGGTCAATCAGCAACTGAGCCGGACCGTCACGCGCGACGTCATCCTGGGCGGCCAAAGACTGCGGCGCAACGATCGGGTCGTGATCAGTTGGCTGGCCGCCAACCACGACGAACACGAGTTCGAGCAACCCGGCGAAATCGTTCTGGATCGGGCGCGCAACCGCCACCTCGCCTTCGGGCTCGGCCCGCATCGTTGCATCGGATCGCATTTGGCGCGGGTCATGTTCGAGGTGATGGTGAAGGCGGTACTCGACCGGATCCCCGACTACCTGGTCGACGCCGACGGTGTTCATGAGTACCTCGGCAACCCCAGCATGACCGGCCTCGGCAGGCTCCCGGTCACCTTCCCCGCTGCCGCGCCCCGGGGGACGCCGCGCCCCTGGTGACCGCCGCCGCCGGGCGCCCGGTTCATGCGGGAGGATGTGCTGGTGTTTGGGCTTGTGGTAATCGTCACGGTCGTCGCCACTGTCGTCTTGGGGACGATCGTGGGCAATCGCCGTCGCGTAGGTCCGCCGGTTTTGCTGATCCTGCTCGGCGCCCTGCTGGGTCTGATCCCGCGGTTCGGCCAGATCCGGCTCGACGGGGAGATCGTGCTGGTGCTGTTCTTACCGGCGATCCTCTATTGGGAAAGCATGAACACCAGCTTCCGCGAGATCCGGGCCAATCTGCGCGTCATCGTGTTGTTCAGTGTCGGGCTGGTGATCGCCACCGCTGTTGCGGTGTCGTGGACGGCGCGAACGTTGGGGATGGAGTCACACGCGGCAGCGGTCCTGGGCGCAGTGCTCTCGCCCACCGATGCTGCCGCGGTGGCCGGACTGGCAAAACATCTGCCCCGCCGGCCGCTCACCGTGCTGCGCGCCGAAAGCATCATCAACGACGGCACCGCGCTGGTCCTGTTCGCCGTGACCGTGGCCGTGGCGACCGGCAGCCCGGCGATCAGCCCGCCTGCCCTGTTCGGCCGCTTTGTCGGCTCTTACCTCGGCGGTATCGCCGCCGGGTTGCTGGTCGGCGCACTGGTGACGCTGGCGCGCCGCCGACTCGACGCGCCGCTGGAGGAAGGCGCGCTGAGTGTGCTGACGCCGTTCGCGGCGTACCTGCTCGCCGACACGATTCACTGCAGCGGCGTGGTCGCGGTGCTGGTTGCCGCCCTCGTGCTCAGCTACGTCGGGCCGCGGGTGATCCGGGCTCGTTCCCGCTTGCAGTCGTTTGCCTTCTGGGATATGTCGACGTTCCTGCTCAACGGCTCGCTCTGGGTGTTCGTCGGAGTCCAGATCCCGGGTGCGATGCGGGGGATATCCAACTACGGCGGCGGACTTCGCCACGCCGCACTGCTGGCTCTGGCCGTGACCGGTGTCATCATCGTGAGCCGGATCGCCTGGGTGGAGATCACCACCGTGCTGCTTCGTGTCGTGGACCGGCGCGCGGTGCAGCGCGCCCGTCGCGCCAACTGGCGTCAGCGCGCGGTGTCCAGCTGGGCGGGATTCCGCGGTGCGGTCTCGCTGGCCGCCGCGCTGGCGGTACCGCTGACCACGCGTGGCGGCGCCGCATTCCCGGACCGCTACCTGATCATCTTCGTGGTGTCCGTGGTGATTCTGGTGACCGTACTCGTCCAGGGCAGCACACTGCCGTTGGTCGTGCGCTGGGCGCGGATGCCCGAGGACGTCGCACGCGCAGACGAGTTGCAACTGGCCCGCCGGCGCAGCGTCGCCGCGGCCCTCGACGCGTTGCCAAGGGTCGGCCGTGAACTGGGTGTCGACCCGGAGCTGCTGAGCCGTCTGCAAAAGGAATATGAAGACCAGGCCACGCTCGTCACTACCGGCGCCGACGCCTCGGACACGAAGGACGCCGCCGAGCGCAACGATCTGGTTCGGCGGGTGCGTCTTGGCGTGCTCGAATACAAACGCCGCGCCGTCACCGAGCTGCGCGACCAAAACCGCATCGACGACATCGTCTTGCGCGAGTTGCAGTCCGTCATGGACCTCGAAGAAGTACAGCTCCTCGACCCTGCCGACGGCGGCTAGCCCGAAGTTCCCCCCGTTTTAGGTCGTCTATCAATGCAGGGCTTTGTGAGCTGCTGGTATGCATCCACGGACTCGAAATGTGTAATCATGTATTAGCTAGATCTGTACGGCGTGTCATCCGCT
>NZ_JBOHHI010000236.1:0-7532 GCF_050700595.1 Mycobacterium sp. | reverse complement strand
ATCGACATCATGCGCACGGTACGCAGCTTCGACCCGTGCCTGCCCTGCGGCGTGCACATGTATCTCGGCGAAGGCAAGACACTGCAGCGCCTGCACTCACCGACCCAGTCCGCTGCCGCGGAGTGATCGGTGGGGTAATCGGGATGCGGCACGAGTCGATCGCCGACGAACACCGGCACGCCCCGGCGGCGCGGCAGGCGGCGACTCGGCCGCGCTCTCGCGTGACCGGCACGGGCCGTCACCTGTACGCGATGCCAGGTGAAGTGCAATTACCTACCAAGGAGCCCGACATGGCAGCAATAGGAAGGACTACCTCGGTCCTCCTCGGCTTGATCCTCATCGCCGGGGTAGTGATCGGCGTGCAGTCCGTTCCAGACCTGAAACGGTACCTTCGCATCCGGCGCATGTAGTTGACACCGCGCAGTCAAAAGTGTTGCGCCGGAGGTCATTCCCCTGGCATGCGGTGTCTGTGCATGGTTGCTGGCGGTAACCAGCGCTCGTCAGGCCAGGTAAGTGGGAGGCAGTTAACCGTCGCGGTGGGGTCGGGAGCGGTCACCACCGCCGATGTAGTCGCTGGCACAGCGGCGTCGACAGCGGTTCGGTCCCGCCGTACGACGACCGTACGGCCACCGTTCCGGTGAAGTCCTGACCCGCCGTGTAGTCGGTGGTGACCACGATTGTCGCGATCCCGGCGTCGAGTGCGGCGCGCAGTCCCAAAGCCGAATCCTCAACCGCGAGCGCTTCTTCGGGAGCGAAGCCAAGTTCTGCGAGCGCGCACTGGTACACCTCGGGGTCCGGCTTGAGCCGGGTCATGTCGTCGCCCGTGACGATGGTCTCTACGGTTCCTTCGCCGAGCAGCCGTTGGCTCGATGTCGAGGATGCGTTTGCCGAACATCGCGGTTTTCGTCTGGTGGACTTGAGCGGCAATGTCGTCCGCACGGTCTCCGAAGCCACGAGCGCGTAGGTCGGCGGCGATACGGCGCTGTCCGCTGCTGCCGATACATCTTCGGTTTCGCCGCGATGTCACACGTGGTTTATCTCTGCGGTGGCAGCAGCACGTAACGCCGCCACCCGCTGGGTCATCGTGCCGAGACCGGTGAACAGAGCGGAACCGGCGCAGAACACACGCGCACCCGCACGGCTGGCCGCGCCGATGGTTGCACCATTGATGCCGCCGTCCACCTCAAGCTCGATATCCAAACCGCGGTGGTCGATTTCGGCACGGGCCGCCGTAATCTTCGGCTCCATACCAGACAAGTACTGCTGCCCGCCGAACCCGGGGTTCACCGTCATGATCAGCAGCAGATCGATCAGGTACAGAACGTGCATCACCGCCTCCAGCGGTGTGGCTGGGTTGAGCGCAACACCGACCCGCGCACCGAGGTCCGTCACCGCAGACAGCGTGGCGTGCAGATGCCGCGTCGCCTCCGCATGCACAATGACAATGTCACAACCGGCGTCGACCCACCGCCGCAGCATCGGATCGGGATCCTCGACCATCAGGTGTGCCTCGAAACCAAGCCTGACCTTGTCACGGTTCGCCGCGATCACATCGGGACCGAACGTCAGATTCGGAACGAAGCGACCGTCCATTACGTCCCACTGAATCCGGTCGACCCCGGCCGTCTCCAGCTCTTCAACTTGCTGTCCGAGTGCGGAAAAATCTGCCGGCAGAACCGAAGCGACCAGAATCGGGGCGCGCTGGTCCATCTAACCTCCTGGCCTTGGCAGCAGTGTTAGAAACCGACGGCTGGCTCGATTCCCCTCAACGGGGGATTAAGGGGGGTAAAAATGCCTGCGAGCGAATGAAACCCCTCGCCACCGCCTATGGTGATGCCATGGTGAGCGTGATCACCAAACCCGTGCGACTTGTGCTAGTCGATGACCATGAGATGGTCATCGAAGGCCTCAAGGCGATGCTCGCCCCATTTTCCGATCGGGTGGATGTCGTCGGGCAGGCGGTCGGCACCGAACGTGCAATCGACGTCATTGAGGACCTGAAGCCCGACATCGTGCTGTGTGACGTGCGGATGCGCGGTTCCAGCGGACTCGAGCTGTGCCCGAAGCTGCGTGAGCGCGTTCCGGAGTGCAAGGTGGTCATGCTGTCGGTCTACGACGACGATCAATATCTGTACCAGGCGTTGCGGGTCGGGGCCGCGGGCTATCTGCTCAAGAGCATCAGCAGCGACGACCTGGTCCACCAGCTCGAACTCATTCACGACGGGGCCAAGGCCATCGACCCGGGCATGGCGGTGCGCGCAGCCGACGTCGCGGCGCGGATGCAGAGCAACGAATTTTGGCCCGGGGCACGACAGGGCCTGACGCAACGCGAAAGCGAGATCCTGTCTTGCGCGGTGCTTGGCCTATCCAATCACGGCATCGCTCACAAGCTGGTGATTGCCGACGAGACGGTCAAGAGTCACCTCCGCTCGATTTACCGCAAGCTCGAAGTCACGGACCGCACTAGCGCGGTCGCTACCGCGCTCCGCGAAGGCATCTACCGATGACCCGTTCGGTCGCGACGGCACCGAGCAATGCAAATGCTGTTCGCGATCTCGTCGACCCCGACCGCGAACTTGCCCTGCTCCGCAGACTCATACAGGTCGCATCCAGCGGGCCGGGCGTGGAGCCGCTGGCGGCTGCCGCGGCCCGAATGATCACGGCCGCCACCGGTACGGATGTCTGTTTTGTTCACGTGCTCGATGAGACCGACCGGTCACTGACGCTGGCCGGCGCCACACCTCCGTTCGACAGACAGGTCGGAAAGATCTGTTCGCTGCTCGGATCGGGGACCGCTGGCTGGGTGGCTAGCCGTCGCGAACCCTTGGTGATCAATCATGGAAAGGAAGTCGATCGGCGCTACCCGACGACTGAATCGCCGGGCGGGCTGAATTTCACCTCAATGGTTTCGGTGCCGATGGTGACCGATCCCGGTGGGCTCGTTGGGGTGCTCGATGTGCATACCGTGAATGAGCGCGAGTTCACCGCCCGCGACGTGGAACTGCTGCGGGTTATCGGCCAGTTGCTCGCTGGTGCGTTGCATCAGGCGCGGTTACATCGGCAAGTGGTCGCACGGCAGCGAGCACACGAGAATTTCGCTGAGCAAGTGATCCAGGCACAGGAGATCGAACGCCGACGCTTGGCCGGCGACATCCACGACGGCATCTCCCAGCGACTGATCACGCTGTCGTACCGGCTTGATGCCGCCAGTCAGGCGGTCGGTACCGATCACGGTGAGATTGCCGAGCAGCTGGAGAAGGCCCGCGAACTCGTCGACCTCACCCTGCAGGAAGCGCGCGCGGCCATCGACGGTTTGCGGCCCCCGGTGCTTGACGATCTGGGCTTGTCCGGCGGGCTGGCCAGCCTTGCCCGCTCCATCCCGGATGTCGATTTGAAAGTAGAGCTGGCCGATGCTCGGCTGCCCGAGCACATCGAGCTGGCGCTGTACCGCATCGCTCAGGAATGCCTGCAAAACATGGTCAAACACGCTCGCGCGACCGTAGCCAGGTTGACATTCACCCTGGATGGCGACGCGGCGCGGCTGGAAATTGCCGATAACGGTGTCGGCTTCGACACGTTCAAACACCCGCTCGGGGGTGACGAAATGGGCGGTTACGGCTTGCTATCGATGGCCGAACGCGCGGAACTCGTTGGCGGGCGGATCAATATCCGGTCCCGTCCCGGATCTGGGACGGCGGTGACGGCAACTATCCCGCTGCCGTGCACCGCAAACTAAGCACGGGGACTGGGCAAATCGAACCTAGTCGCCGACGACGCGAGTCGTAACGGACATAACCACGGGAGCAGCGGACGGGGACGGGTCCCTTCGACACTGCTCCCGTGGTATCAACCAAGTTAGGCGGATTGCAGTGCGTGGCGCTGGCCAAGCACTGCCACCGCATTGGCGGTGACGCGTTTGGCCAGTGCGGCCTGCCCGTCGGCGACGCGGTTCGAGTCGCCGTGCCAGGCGGTCAGCGCCGGCGATACCAAGGCGCGGCCAAAGGAAAACGTCAGCGGCCAAGGCGTTCGGTGGCGCTGCATAGCCTCCAGGTTCGCGGTGGCTCGCTCAGGTTCCTGTCCTCCGGACAGGAACGCCACACCGGCGAGATCACGCGGCCAGGCCCGTAGCGTCCGCACGCTAGCATCGGCGACTAGCCGCGGCGCGGAGCGGGCCGGGTAATCCTGTCCTTCCACGATCATGTTGGGTTTGAGGACGACGCCGGCCAGGTCGACGTTAAACGCAGCGAGTTCTGTTCGGACGGCGGCATGCACCTCCGCGGTGGCGCGTGCGCAGCGACCGCGGCTGTGATTGCCATCCATCAGCACCTCGGGTTCCACGATCGGAACGAGCCCGACCTCCTGGCAGGCGGCGGCGTAGCGCGCCAACGCGATGGCGTTGGCGCGAATCGCTCCCGGGGTGGGCGTGGTGTTGGTGATCGTGAACACCGCGCGCCACTTGGCGAACGCCGCACCCATCTCGGCGTAGTGCACCAGCCGGTCCGGAAGACCGTCGAGGCCCTCGGTGATCTTTTCCCCGGGCAGGCCGGGACACGGCTTCGCGCCGGTGTCGACCTTGATGCCTGGCAGGATGCCCCGTGAGTGCACGGCTTGCGGGAACGGCGTGCCGTCGCCGAACCGTTGATTCAGCGTCTCATCGCACAAGATGATGCCCGAAACACCGTCGTCAAGCCCCGGTGTGCTAACCAGTATTTCTCGGTATGCCCGCCGGTTCTCCTCGGTCGGCTCGACTCCAGCCTTAACCAGACGGGCCGACATTGTGGGAATGCTCTCGTCGGCGGCCAGGATGCCCTTTCCGTGTTTCATCAGCTGCGCGGCGGTCTCCTTGCAGGTACCCATCGCACTGACTCCTTTCGACGGCCTTTTCGTCTGGTGGTTTCGGCACAACGATAGGCACCAGCGCGCCCAGGCTCCTACACCGAACTGGTGGATGCGGCGGGTGGAAAACCTTAAGCGATCACTTAAGTGAATGCTACAAATTCTCGATAGACAAGTTCAGTGTTGCGGTGGCAGCATCGTTGCCATGACTGATCGATGGAGCGCGGGAGTCATCCCGTATAAGGAAATGGGTTATTGGATGCCGGACTATGTGCCGAAGGACACCGACATCCTGTGCGCGTTCCGGGTCACGCCGCAAGCGGGTGTGGACCCGGAAGAGGCCTCGGCGGCGGTGGCCGGCGAGTCCAGCACCGCCACCTGGACGGTGGTGTGGACGGACCGGCTGACCGACTTCGGGCACTACCAGGCCAAGTGTTTCAAGGTCGACCCGGTGCCCGGCAAACCCGACCAATACATCGCGTGGATCGCCTATGACCTCGACCTGTTCGAGGAGGGCTCGATCGCCAACCTGACCAGCTCGATCATCGGCAACGTGTTCGGCTTCAAGGCACTCAAGGCGCTACGCCTCGAAGACATGCGCATCCCGGCCCACTACGTCAAGACGTTCCAGGGCCCGGCGCACGGCATCGTGATGGAGCGGGAGTACCTGAACAAGTTCGGCCGCCCGCTGCTGGGCGCCACCACCAAGCCCAAGCTGGGCCTCTCGGCGCGCAACTATGGCCGCGTCGTCTACGAGGCGCTGCGCGGCGGCCTGGATTTCACCAAGGACGACGAGAACATCAACTCCCAGCCGTTCATGCGCTGGCGAGACCGGTATCTGTACGTCATGGAAGCGGTCAACAAGGCCCAGGCGGCCACCGGCGAGATCAAGGGCCACTACCTCAACGTCACCGCCGCCACCATGGAGGACATGTACGAGCGGGCCACCTTCGCCAAGGAGATCGGCTCGGTGATCGTGATGGTCGACCTGACGATCGGCTACACGGCGATCCAGTCGATGGCCAAGTGGGCCCGCGCCAACGGGTGCATCCTGCACCTGCACCGCGCCGGGGCCGCCACCTGGACCCGGCAGATGAACCACGGTGTCAACTTCCGGGTGATCGCGAAATGGATGCGGCTGGCCGGCGTCGACCACATCCACGCCGGCACCGTCGTCGGCAAGCTGGAGGGCGACCCGAACGCCATTGCGGGCTACTACGACACCTGCCGGCTCGGCAGGCTGGAGGCCGACCCGGTCAAGGGTATTTACTTCGACCAGGACTGGGCGTCGATGCCCGGTGTCATGCCGGTCGCGTCGGGCGGCA
Source organism: Mycobacterium sp. (assembly GCF_050700595.1). Taxonomy (GTDB): domain Bacteria; phylum Actinomycetota; class Actinomycetes; order Mycobacteriales; family Mycobacteriaceae; genus Mycobacterium. Next base: position 1,371 of record NZ_JBOHHI010000236.1, on the reverse strand, counting down.
TCCACGCCGGCCAGGCCCACCAGCTCTTGCACTACCTGGGCGAGGACGTGGTGCTGCAATTCGGCGGCGGCACCATCGGTCACCCGATGGGCATCTCCGCCGGCGCCGAAGCCAACCGGGTCGCGATCGAGACGATGGTCAAGGCCCGCAACGAGGGCCGCGACTACTTCAAGGAGGGCGAAGACATCCTCAAGAAGGCCGCGTCCCGCAACCACGCACTCGACGTCGCGTTGGCGACCTGGGGCGATATCACCTTCAACTACGCGCCCACCGACACTCCCGACTTCGTCGCGACACCGACGCCCGTCTGAGCGCGGGAAGGAGATCACTATGCGCATCACCCAAGGCACCTTCTCCTATCTGCCGGATTTCACCGACGAGGAGATCACCGCCCAGATCGAGTACGCCCTGTCCAACGGTTGGCCGTTGGCGGTGGAGTTCACCGACGACCCGCACCCGCGAAACACCTACTGGGAGATGTGGGGTCTGCCGATGTTCGACCTCAAGGACCCCGCGGGGGTGTTGATGGAGCTCAATGAGTGCCGGGCGGCCAAACCCAATTATTATGTGCGGCTCAACGCCTACGACGCCAGCCTCGGGCGGATGACCGTGGCGTTGTCGTTCATCGTGCAACGGCCGGCCGAGGAGCCCGGCTTCCGGCTCGACCGCACCGAAGCCAATGACCGGCACATCAACTACACGACGGTCGCCTACGCGACCCGAGACCCGGTCGGCGACCGTTACCGCTGACCATGTCGCAGGCGGATAGCCAAACCCCACGCAGATCGTTCGGCTACACGCCGCGTTCTGAGTCCGGCCCGCAGCTGGACGCCGAACCGGAGGAGGCGCCAGCGCCTCCTTTGCCGCCCGACGCGGTGGTGGACTTGGCGGCCGCCCGCAAAGAGGCCGGGGTCGACGAGGTGCTGTCCAAGCTGGACGCTGAGCTCGTCGGCTTGGCGCCGGTAAAGACCCGGATCGCCGAGATCGCGGCCTTGCTGCTGGTGGACCGGATGCGTGCCCGGTACGGCATCACTGCGGAGCAACCCACGCTGCACATGTGCTTCACCGGCAGCCCGGGAACCGGGAAGACTACGGTAGCCATGCGGATGGCCGACCTGTTGCACCGGCTCGGCTACTTGCGCCGCGGACACCTGGTCCATGTCACCCGCGACGACCTGGTCGGCGAGTACATCGGCCACACCGCGCCGAAGACCAAGGAAGTCATCAAGCGGGCGATGGGTGGTGTGCTGTTCATCGACGAGGCGTACTACCTCTATCGTCCGGAGAACGAGCGCGACTACGGCCAGGAGGCGATCGAGATCCTCCTGCAGGTGATGGAGAACCAGCGTGACGACCTGGTCGTCATTCTGG
>NZ_JBOHHI010000235.1:0-20977 GCF_050700595.1 Mycobacterium sp. | reverse complement strand
GTGCAGAACGTTCCGCGCCTGCGGGACCTGGCGCCGGATCTGGTGGTGTCCGATGTCATCACGGCGTGCGGCGGCATGGCCGCTGAGTTGATGGGAATCCCGTGGATCGAGCTCAACCCGCATCCGCTGTACTTGCCGTCGAAGGGGCTGCCGCCGCTGGGCAGCGGGCTGGCGCCGGGAACCGGCGTTCGCGGGCGGCTGCGAGACTCCGCAATGCGGGCGCTGACGGCACGGTCCTGGCGCGCGGGTCTGCGTCAGCGCGCGGCGGTGCGGGCCGAGATCGGCCTGCCGGCGCACGACCCGGGGCCGTTGCGCCGGCTGATCGCCACCCTGCCGGCGTTGGAAGTGCCCCGCCCGGACTGGCCGGCCGAAGCCGTCGTGGTGGGTCCGCTGCACTTCGAGCCGACCGAGCAGGTGCTGCCCATCCCGCCCGGGGAGGGGCCGCTGGTGGTGGTGGCGCCGTCGACGGCGTTGACCGGGACACGGAGTATGGCGCAGACCGCACTGGACTGCCTGGTGCCGGGAACCGGGCTGCCCGCCGGCGCGCGAGTGGTGGTGTCGCGGCTGAACGGTCCCGATCTGACCGTGCCGCCCTGGGTCGTGGCCGGCCTGGGGCGCCAGGACGAACTGCTGGCGCACACCGACCTGGTGGTCTGTGGCGGCGGGCACGGCATGGTGTCCAAGACCCTGCTTGCCGGTGTGCCGCTGGTGATCGTCCCCGGCGGCGGTGACCAGTGGGAGATGGCCAACCGGGTGGCGCGCCAGGGCAGCGGGCGGCTGGTTCGGCCGCTGACGGCCGACGCGCTGGTCGCCGCGGTCGGTGAGGTGTTGTCGACGCCGAGCTACCACGAAGCTGCCCGGCGGGCCGCCGCCGGCATCACTGCGGTCGCCGATCCGGTGTGGGTGTGTCACGAAGCGCTTGCGCTCGCTGGGTAGGTTGTACGACGTGCGCCTGACGGAGTTCCACGAACTGGTCACCCTGCGGTTCGGCGTCACCTATGGCGCCTCGGTGCTGGCCGACCATGTGCTGAGCGGGTACGACGGGCGTACCGCCACCCAGGCGATCGAGGACGGCGTGGACCCGCGCGACGTGTGGCGGGCGCTATGCGTCGACTTCGACGTCCCCCGCGAACAGTGGTGAAGGTTCCTCGGGGTGGCCTACGCTCAGGCAAATGTAAATTCTGTGCCATGCGATCTACCATCGACGCCGCAGGGCGCCTGCTAATCCCCAAGCGGATTCGCGACCGCCTGGGTCTGCGCGGAAACGAGCAGGTGGAGATCACCGAGCGCGATGGGCGCATCGAGATCGAACCAGCCCCGACCGATGTCGAACTTGTAACGCTATTGACTCGGGACTTGCGGGCGGTCAGGACCTACCAGCGATTGCAGGTGGAGTTCGACCTGGCGGCGTGACAAATCGCGTGCCTGTCCGCTTGTCGACGACAGTACGGCGCGCCTACTTGCCATCGAACACACGTTCGCTACTGTGGGCAGTGTTCGACGATCCGATGCTGGTCAGGCCACTTGTCAGACCCTGCCTCTAGCGTGGCGGCCAACTGACCAATACCGGTCAATCGAACACCGACTACACCGAGAGGTAGCCACCATGACGCAAGCCCCTGACCGCGAGAAAGCTCTCGAACTGGCGATGGCCCAGATCGAGAAGAATTACGGCAAAGGGTCGGTGATGCGCCTCGGCGACGAGGTGCGTCAGCCGATCTCGGTCATCCCGACCGGTTCGATCGCACTCGACGTTGCCCTGGGCATCGGCGGCCTGCCGCGCGGCCGGATCGTGGAGATCTACGGCCCGGAGTCTTCGGGTAAGACCACCGTCGCCCTGCATGCGGTGGCCAACGCCCAGGCCGCCGGCGGGATCGCGGCGTTCATCGACGCCGAGCACGCCCTGGACCCCGACTACGCCAAAAAGCTCGGCGTGGACACCGACTCGCTGCTGGTGTCCCAGCCCGACACCGGTGAACAGGCGCTGGAGATCGCCGACATGCTGATCCGCTCCGGTGCGCTGGACATCCTGGTCATCGACTCGGTGGCCGCGCTGGTGCCGCGGGCCGAGATCGAAGGCGAAATGGGTGACAGCCACGTCGGCCTGCAGGCCCGGCTGATGAGCCAGGCGCTGCGGAAAATAACTGGCGCGCTGAGTAATTCGGGCACCACGGCGATCTTCATCAACCAGTTACGGGAAAAAATCGGCGTGATGTTCGGGTGTGGGTCCTGGTATACCAACGTCACCCTTGCTGACGGATCGACTGAAAAGCTGGGCAAGATTGTGAACCAGAAGATGGATGTCGAGGTCTTGTCCTACGACTTCGAGTCCGGTCGCATCGTCCCGCGCAAGGTGACCAACTGGTTCAACAACGGCAAGGCCGAAGAGTTCTTGCACTTCAAAGTTGATAGAGCAGGGGGCGGGACGGGTCGCGGCCACGCTAGCTTGGCTATGACTCGGAATCATCTCATCCGAACTCCGGGCGGCTGGCGCGAAGCTGAAGACATCCAGGTCGGCGACCGTGTGATGCTGGCCCAGCCGAGTCTGCTCAGTGATCAGCAATGGGAAGTTGTGCTGGGTTCCTTGATGGGCGACGGATGCCTTTCTCGTCCGGTGCGGCAAGATTCGGAATCGGCCCGGCTTCGTATTGGTCATGGGGCAAAACAGTCGGCATATCTTGATTGGAAAGTCTCCTTGCTGGAGAACGTTCCGCACTGCCGCACCAGTAATGGCAAGGGAGCTGTATTCGCAGACTTCACTCCACTCTCCGAGCTCCATGAGCTGATGAGCGCGGTGTACTTGGGCGATGGTAAGAAGTTCCTCTCTGAGGAGTACCTCAAGGCGCTAACTCCATTGGCGCTGGCCATTTGGTACATGGACGACGGTTCGTTCAGCCTCCGCTCTAGGGGCTTACAGCAGCGCACCCTAGGTGGTAGCGGGCGAATCGAGATCTGTGTTGAGGCAATGAGCGAAGGGTCGCAGATACGTCTTCGTGACTACCTATGCGACACCCGCGGTCTGGACGTGCGACTGCGAAAGGCTGGTGCGGCTGGTAACTCGGTGATGGTCTTCTCTACCCAGGCCACTGCTAGATTCCAGGAACTCATAGCGCCGTACGTGCATCCATCCATGGCGTACAAGCTGCTGCCGCGCTTCCGTGGTCAGTTCAGCGTGGAGCCGCAATTTGTTGCTCCCACGATGCAACTGATGCCGGCGCGCGTCACCGAGATCGAGTCGAAGACGGACTATCAGAAGATGGATCGCTTCGACATCGAGGTCAAGGGATCGCATAACTACTTCGCCGACGGTGTGATGGTGCACAACTCACCCGAAACGACAACGGGCGGAAAGGCGTTGAAGTTCTACGCCTCAGTCCGCTTGGACGTGCGGCGAATCGAAACGCTCAAGGACGGCACCGATGCGGTGGGCAACCGCACAAGGGTCAAGGTCGTCAAGAACAAGGTTTCACCCCCTTTCAAACAGGCCGAGTTCGACATCCTCTACGGCAAGGGCATCAGCAAGGAAGGCTCGCTGATCGACATGGGCGTGGACCAGGGCTTCATCCGCAAGTCCGGCTCCTGGTTCACCTATGAGGGCGAGCAGCTCGGCCAGGGCAAGGAGAACGCCCGCAGCTTCCTGATGGAGAACATCGAGGTGGCCAACGAGATCGAGAAGAAGATCAAAGAGAAGCTTGGCATCGGTGCGGTGATAACCGATGAATTGACCGATGACAGCGTCTTGCCCGCCCCCGTCGATTTCTGAGCCGTCCCGCGAGGAGCAGGCGCGGGCGTTATGCCTGCGCCTGCTCACCGCGCGGTCACGAACCCGGGCAGAGCTCGAAGGCCAGCTGGCCAAGCGCGGCTATCGCGACGACGTCAGCACCCGGGTGCTGGACCGGCTGGCCGCCGTCGGCCTGGTCGACGATGTCGACTTCGCCGAGCAATGGGTGCACTCCCGGCGGGCGAACGCCGGAAAAGGCAAGCGCGCGTTGGCCGCTGAGTTGCGCACCAAGGGCGTCGACAACGACGTGATCACCGCGGTGCTGGACGGGATCAAACCCGCTGCCGAGCGGGCGAGAGCCGAGCAGCTGGTGCAGGCCAGGCTGCGCCGCGAGACCCTGAACGACGAGGGCGACGAGGCCCGGGTGTGCCGCCGGCTGGTTGCGATGCTGGCGCGCCGCGGCTACAGCCAGACCCTGGCCTATGACGTGGTCAGTGGCGAGGTGGCCGCCGAACGTGAACGACGGCGCGTCTAGTTCGCCGTGAACTCGACCTGCGGCACAACGTCGACCTCGGTACGCAGCGAGTTGCCGATGTAGCACTCCCGGTGCGCCACCTCGACCAGGTGATGGATCTGTTCGACCGTCGGCCCGCCTGCCACGACGATCCGTGGCCGCAGCGTGATCCGGGTGATGCTGACCGGATTGTGCTCGGGCATGACACCCTCGGCGTCATCGTTGTAACTGAGGACGTCTGCGCCTGCCCGCGCTGCGACGGCCAGAAAGGACAGTAATTGGCAGGAGGAGGCTGCCATGACCAGCAACTGCTCGGGGTTGAGGTGGTCAGGCTGACCCAGGAAAGCTGGGTCAGCGGAGAGCACCAGGGAGTCCTGTGCCGGATCGGCGCTTGCAGCGTGCTCCCGCGGGTAGTGGTGGTATCCACGCCCAGTTGAACCGTTCCATCGGCAGCGGGCACGGTAAGTATGCAGCATCGGATCAGCCTGACACACCGGCCACCACGATGCGCAAACCGAGGTCAACCGAGTCCTGTTGCAAGAGATCGTGGTAGCGCCGACTCCACGCACCGGAGGCCAGATCGCTGGACAACCGCCTGATCCCGTCGTCGACGCTAACCGGATCGCATTTCGCCAGCATCGAAATGCATGCACGGACACCGGGATCGAGGTACATCTGCGGCCGACGCCAATACGACAACCCGAAGCCGTCGACGCAGTCGTGGGGAATGAGAACCGGCTGCACGCGCGCAGCGCCCAAGCTCTCCACGACTGTCGACAACCGCGGCGCCGTAGCCACCACGGCACCGGCCGCGGGAATGTAATCGGCAACAAGCCAGAACCGATTGTGTATTGCGGGGTCGAAGGTCAGCACCACCTGTCGTCGGGCCACTCGGCGCATCTCCGTCAACCCGGCGACCGGATCGGCCCAGTGGTGCACTGTGAGAACAGCCATCGCGGCGTCGAACGACTGGTCGCGAAACGGCAGGTGCTCCGCCGTCGCCATCGCCACCGGCGGAGCGGGCGCACGCTGGGCGATCATCACCCGCGACGGCTCAACCGCGACGACTGCACGATCGGCCGGTTCATAAGACCCGGCCCCGGCGCCGACGTTCAGAATCGTCCGGGCGTTGCCCAGCGCCGCGTCGATCGCGCGGGCGATTCTCGGGTCCGGCTTGCGGAAGGCCGCGTAGCCGGCGCCAATCTCGTCGTAGGCTGCTGCCGAAGCATCCGACATGGGCCGACCCTATGCCGGGCGGCGTCGCCGTACCATGGGCCCGTGACTTCGACGCTGGCACCACGCGCTGTGCGCACCTATCAGGTGCGCACCTATGGGTGTCAGATGAACGTCCACGACTCCGAGCGGCTGGCCGGGTTGCTGGAGGCCGCCGGCTACCGGCGCGCGCCCGAGGGCGTCGACGCCGACGTGGTGGTCTTCAACACCTGCGCGGTGCGGGAGAACGCCGACAACAAGCTGTACGGCAATCTCAGCCATCTGGCGCCGCGCAAACGCAGCGACCCGCAGATGCAGATCGCCGTCGGGGGCTGCCTGGCGCAGAAGGACCGCGACACCGTGCTGCGCAAGGCGCCGTGGGTCGATGTCGTGTTCGGCACCCACAACATCGGGTCGCTGCCCGCGCTGCTCGACCGGGCCCGCCACAACCGGACCGCCCAGGTCGAGATCGCTGAGGCACTCCGGGAGTTCCCGTCAAACCTGCCGACTGCCCGCGAATCCGCCTATGCCGCATGGGTTTCCATTTCGGTCGGATGCAACAACAACTGCACGTTCTGCATCGTGCCGTCGCTGCGCGGCAAAGAGGTCGACCGCAGCCCGGACGACATCCTGGCCGAGGTGGCATCGCTGGTCGCCGACGGGGTGCTGGAAATCACGCTGCTGGGCCAAAACGTCAACGCCTACGGAGTGTCGTTCGCCGACCCGGCCCTGCCGCGAAATCGTGGTGCCTTCGCCGAACTGCTGAGGGCCTGCGGGCGCATCGACGGACTGGAGCGGGTGCGGTTCACCTCGCCGCACCCGGCCGAATTCACCGACGACGTCATCGAAGCGATGGCGCAGACTCCCAACGTCTGCCCGGCGTTGCACATGCCGCTGCAGTCGGGTTCGGACCGGATTCTGCGGGCGATGCGGCGTTCCTACCGTGCCGAACGCTATCTCGGCATCATCGACCGGGTTCGGACGGCGATGCCGCACGCCGCGATCACCACCGATCTGATCGTGGGGTTTCCCGGCGAGACCGAAGACGACTTCGCGGCCACGCTCGACGTCGTGCGGCGAGCGCGGTTCTCCGGCGCGTTCACCTTCCAATACTCCAAACGCCCCGGCACCCCCGCGGCCGAATATCGGCAGCTGCCGAGAGCGGTGGTGCAGGAACGTTACGAGCGGCTGGTGGCGTTGCAGGAGCAGATCGCCCTGGAGGAAAACCATGCCCAGATCGGACGCACCGTCGAGGTGCTGGTGGCCACCGGTGAGGGACGCAAGGACGCCCGCACCGCGCGGATGAGTGGGCGCGCGCGCGACGGACGGCTGGTGCATTTCGCGCCGGGCACGCGGCATGTGCGCCCTGGCGACATCGTCACCACGGTGATCACCGACGCCGCGCCGCACCACCTCATCGCCGACGGCGACGTCGTCACGCACCGCCGCACCCGCGCCGGTGACGCCCATGATGCGGGGCAGCGTCCGGGCGGTGTCGCTCTGGGTATGCCGGGTATCGGCCGCCGATGAGCGACGAGAATTTCGAGGCCTACCGAGCTGATCTCGAGGCGGCAGAGCGGCGGATTGCCCACGAAATCGATCCGGGCGCAAGGGCTTTGGTCGTGGCCATCCTGGTGTTCGTGTTGCTGGTGTCATTCATCCTGCCGCACACCGGCGACGTTCGCGGATGGGATGTGCTGTTCGGCGGCCGGGACGCTGCAGCTGCTGCGGTGACACTGCCATCGCGTGTATTCGGCTGGCTGGCGCTGGTTTTCGGTGTCGGGTTTTCGATGCTGGCGTTGCTGACCCGACGCTGGGTGCTGGCCTGGTCGGCGTTGTCAGGCTCGGCGGTGGCCAGCGGTGTCGGTCTTTTGGCCGTGTGGTCGCGGCAGACCGTGACCGCCGGGCATCCCGGACCCGGCATCGGCCTGCTCGTCGGGTGGGTCACCGTGATGCTGCTGACATTTCATTGGGCCCGGGTGGTGTGGTCGCGGACGATCATTCAGCTGGCCGCCGAGGAGCAGCGCCGACGCGCCGCCACGAGCCAGCAGTCGAGAACGCTGTTGGACACCCTCGACGACGCCGATGACAAGCCGCCGCCCGACGAAGCCTCCTAATCACGTCGACTGTGTGGGTTGTGGTCGAAAAACGCGCGAAATTGTGGACATAGCCCACACACTCGACGAGAAGGCAAAGGCTAGGACCTTAGGACTTCAGCGCGTCGGCGGCGGCATCGGCCCATTGTCGCCACTGCTCAGCATTCGCCTTGGCTTCCTCGGCGTCCTTGCTACGGCCGGCAGCCTCGGCCTTCTGCGCTTGGCGCTCAAACTGCTCGGCACGCGCCCGGAACTGCTCGGCGCGGGCCTGCGCCTGGGGGTCCGACCAGTCCGATTCGCCGGCCTCCCGCACCTTCTTCTCGACGGCGCGCAGCCGCCGCTCCAATTCGGCCGACTGCTCGCGGGGCACCTTGCCGATCGCGTCCCACTTCTCGGCGATCGACCGCAGCGCTGCCCGCGCGGCCTCGTGGGTGGTGGTGTCGAGTTGTTCGGCCTCGCTCAGCAACGCCTCCTTGGCGGTGGCGTTGGCCTGCCACTCCGCGTCCCGTTCGGCGGTCGTGGCATTACGTGCCTTGAAGAAGGTGTCCTGGGCGGCTTTGAACCGGTGCCACAACACGTCGTCGACGTCGCGGGCCGCTCGCCCGGCGCCTTTCCACTCGGCCAGCAGCTTGCGGAACTCGGCGCTGGTGGCGCTCCAGTCGGTGGATCCGGCCAGTTCTTCGGCCTGTTCGCAGAGGTGTTCCTTGGCCTGGCGAGCACCCGCGCGCTCCCGGTCCAGCTCCGCGAAATGGGATCCGCGTCGGCGGTTGAATGTCTCGCGGGCCGTCGAATAGCGCTGCCACAGCGCGTCGTCGGTCTTGCGGTCCAGACCGCCGATCGTCTTCCACTCATCGAGAATCGCGCGTAGTCGGTCGCCGGCGGCTTTCCATTGCGTCGCAGTGGCGGCGAGCTCCTCGGCTTCCGCGGCCAGCGCTTCCTTGCGGGCGGTCTGGGCCGCCCGGTGTGCCTCGCGTCGGGCGCGGTCGGCGACGGCGACGGATTCGGCATGTTCGCGGATACCGGCCAGCCGGGTGGCCAGCGCGTCGACGTCCCCGAGCACGCTTGCCGTCGGCAATGCCTCGGCCAGCGCCGCGGCGGTGGCTTTGATCTTGCGGGCGTCGCCGGTGCCGGAGGCCAGCCGTTCCTCCATCAATGCGACTTCGGTGCTCAGGTCGTCGAATCGCCGCCCGAAGTGGGCGAACGCCGCTTCGGTGTCACCGGCCTGCCAAGAGCCGACGACCCGCTCACCGGCCGCGCTGATCAGCCACACCGTGCCGTCGGTGTCGACGCGTCCGAACCGGTGCGGGTCAGTGGCCAGTGGCGCCACGACCGGGTGCGGCGAGGGTCGGGGTGTCGGGCGGGGTCCGGGTCGCGGTCCAGGACGTGGAACCGGTCTGGCTTCGCTGCTGCGGGGCTCTTCGTCCGTCATGAGCTACCGTCACCTGCCCTCCGCGCGGGTTCCCGCGCACCTGCCGCGCATTGCGGCGCCAGCTACTGCCGCCGTCGTAGGCGCCTGTGGCATCCCGACGGTTCCCTCACCAGTATTCAAGCAGCTTGGCCCGCGGCGCACCCCGCGTTCGCCTTTGCCGGCCGCGGGTCGCCGAAGCCGCGTGGCACAGTTGGTGGTAGTCACGCCGGCCGCATATCGATGAGGAGATCCATGGCGCACGCGGACATCGCCAGTCTGCTTGCCCTGGGTGCGGCGTTGTTCATTGCGATCGGCGATGTGCTGCAACAACGTTCGGCCCATGAGGTCACCGACGAACCCGTCGGCAACATCGGTCTGTTCGCCAAGTTGTTGCGTGACCGCCGCTGGTGGCTGGGCAGCCTGGTAGCGGCCGGCGGGATGGGTCTGCAGGCCGCCGCGCTCGGGTTTGGTTCGGTGCTGCTGGTGCAGGCGCTGCTGGTGAGCTCGTTGCTGTTCGCGCTGCTGATCAGCGCCCGGCTGTCCCACCGCGCCCCGACCCGGTGGGAGGGGGTATGGGCGGTGCTGCTGGGCGCCGCGGTGGCGGTGATCGTTATCGTCGGCAATCCGCAGGCCGGCCAGTCTCGGGCGTCGCTTCAGACCTGGATCGGTGTGGCGGTCGTGCTGGGCCCGGCGCTGGTGGCCTGCGTGATCGGCGCCCGACTGGTGGAGGGCCGCGCCGCACCGGTGCTGCTTGCGCTGGTGTCGGGTTCGCTGTGGGGCCTGTTCGCGGTGCTCACCAAGGGGGTCGTCGCGCAGCTTTCGCACGGCTTCTGGGAGCTGTTGCGAACTCCTGAGCTCTACGCCTGGGCGGTGGTTGCCGTAGCGGGTACCAGTTGGGAGCAGTCGTCGTTCCGGGCCGGGGCACTGACCGCGTCGTTACCGACTTTGACGGTCACCGAACCGCTCGTCGCCGCCGTACTGGGCGTCGTCGTCCTCGGCGAGACCGTCCATACCGGTAAGATCGGATTGGTCGTCCTGGGGGCGGGGGTCGTGGTGATGGTGGTGGCGACTGCGGCGCTTGCGCGCTGTGAGGCCGCTACGGCGCAGCCGTCCAAGGATCGGGTGGCGCCGGCCACCCAACAACCCGCGTAGTCGGCCGTCGCGGCCACGTGTCATCCGGCGAAAAAGCGTGTCGTGTGAACTGTCAGTGAACTGGGTACGTACATAACGGCTTCCGGGCCGAACCTCGGCAAGGAGGTCACAGAGGATGTGGAGGGCGGATTTCGCCGCGCTGCTCGCGCTGTGCGCGGCATTGGCTTCCGCGTTCGGCGACGTAATCCGCCAGCGCTCCGCGCAGGAGATCACCGACAAGCAGGTCGGCCACCTCGAACTGTTCCGCATGTCGTTGCGCGACACGCGATGGTGGTTGGGCGGCGCGGGTGCCGTTGCCAACTACACGCTGCAGGCTGTCGCCCTGGCGTTGGCCTCGGTGATGCTGGTGACGTCTCTTCAGGTGGCTGCGCTGCTGTTCGCCCTGCCGATCTACTCGCGATTTACCCATCATCGGGTGACCCGCTGGGAGTGGATGTGGGCGGCGCTACTGGCCGTGGCACTGGCCGTGGTTGTCGCCGTCGGCGACCCGACTGCGGGTAGCAATCGCGCGCCGCTGGGAACCTGGATCGTGGTGGCCATCGTTTTGGGTCCGCTGTTGGTGGTGTGCGTGCTGGCTGCGCGAATCTCGTCGGGCAGCCCGGCGGCGCCGGTGCTGCTGGCGGTGGTGGCGGGGTCGTCGTTGGCGGTGTTCGCGGTGCTCACCAAAGGAGTCGTCCAGGTGCTCGAAGGGGGCATCGGGCCCGTGCTGCGCACGCCGGAGTTCTACGCATGGATCGGGACCGCGCTGGCCGGGATGATCTTTCAGCAGTCCGCTTTTCGTGCCGGTGCACTCACCGCCTCGTTGCCGACGATCACGGTGGCCAAGCCCGTGGTGGCGTCGGCGCTGGGGGTCACCGTGTTGGGCGAAAGCCTGCAAACCGACGGCCCGGACGCGTTCGTGCTGATCGCGGCGGTCGCAACGGTGATCGCCGCCACAGTGGCTCTCGCCCGCGGCGAGGCCGCGACCATCGCGGCCGGCCCCGGACGCGATCGGACAAGCACCCACCCCGTCACGGTGCCGTCGTAACACGAGGCTTGTCGGGCGCCCGGTGTGGTTGGGTGACGCAGCGCTAGTTTGGGTGGCGTGTTGGGCGCCATCGCGATTACCCCGTCCGCACCGGTGCTGGTCCCCGAACTCGCCGGAGCCGCGGCCGCCGAGGTCGCCGATCTGCGAACCGCCGTGATCGCCGCGGCCGCCGCGCTACCGCCGCGCTGGGTCGCTGTCGGCGTGGGCGGGGCGGATGCGGTCTTCGGCCCGCGCAGCGTCGGCACGTTCGCGGGTTTCGGCGCCGACGTACCGGTCCGACTGGCACCTGGTGCCGCTGAGCCGGCTGAGTTGCCGTTGTGCGCGCTGTTCACCGCGTGGCTACGCGGCCAAGCCCAGCCCGATGCCAGCGCCGAAGTCCGGGTGCATTCAGCACACCTCGACGTGGATGCGGCGATCGCTCGCGGTCGGCGATTGCGGGTCGAGATCGAGCAGGCCGCCGATCCGGTCGGGGTGCTGGTCGTCGCCGACGGCGTCACCACACTGGCCCCGGCCGCACCCGGCGGCTATCACCCCGGCGACCTCGATGTGCAGCGTGTCCTCGACGATGCGCTGGCCACTGGCGACGTCGCCGCGTTAGCGCAGTTGCCCGCCCAGGTAGTCGGGCGGGCGGCATTCCAGGTGCTGGCCGGTTTGGCCGAGCCCGCGCCGCGCTCGGCCAAAGAACTCTGCCGTGCAGCGCCCTACGGGGTGGGTTACTTCGTCGGCATCTGGCAGCCGTGAGGCCACTGGCGATCGTCGGCCCGACCGGGACCGGCAAGTCGCAGCTGGCTCTCGAGGTCGCCGAGCGGCTCGGCGGCGAAATCGTGAACGCCGATGCGATGCAGCTCTACCGCGGCATGGATATCGGCACCGCCAAGCTGGCGGTCGCCCAGCGCCGCGGCATTGCGCACCACCAACTCGACGTCCTCGACGTGACTGAGACCGCGACCGCCGCCCGCTACCAGCAAGAGGCCGCCGCCGACATCGAGGCGATCGCGGCCCGCGGCGCCGTGCCGGTCATCGTGGGCGGGTCGATGCTCTACATCCAATCGCTGCTCGACGACTGGTCGTTCCCGGCGACCGACCCGGCGGTGCGGGCCAACTGGGAGCAGCGGCTGGCCGAGGTCGGGACGACGGCGCTACATGCCGAGCTGGCCGCTCGCGATCCGGCCGCTGCGGCGTCGATCCTGCCCACCGATTCTCGACGTGTCGTGCGGGCGCTGGAGGTGGTCGAGCTCACCGGGCAACCATTCGCGGCGTCGGCGCCTGTCATCGGCGCGCCGCGGTGGGATACCGCGATCATCGGATTGGATTGCGCCACCGAACTTCTGGACGAGAGACTGGTCCGGCGCACCGACGCGATGTTCGAGCTCGGTCTGGTCGAGGAGGTCATCGCATTGCTCGGCCGGGGGTTGCGGGAGGGTGTCACCGCCTCGCGGGCGCTGGGGTACGCGCAGGTGATCGCGGCGCTGGACGCCGATGGGGGAGCGCCGGCGTTGGACGAGGCGCACCAGCAGACCCTGGTTGGCACCCGCCGCTACGTGCGACGGCAGCGGTCGTGGTTCCGTCGCGACCACCGGATCCACTGGTCCGACGGTGCCGCGGAGGGCCTTGTCGAGGCGGTGCTGCAGGTGTGGCGGCACGTATCCTGAGCAGGTGAGGTTCGCCAAGGGCCACGGCACCCAGAACGATTTCGTGCTGCTGGACGATCTCGACGCGCAGCTGGCGCTGACCACTGCGGCGGTGGCCACGCTGTGCGACCGGCGGCGCGGGCTGGGCGCCGACGGGGTGTTGCGCGTCACCACCGCCGGCGCGGCGCGGGCGACCGGCGTGCTGGATCGGCTGCCCGACGGCGTCGGCGCGGCCGACTGGTACCTGGACTACCGCAACGCCGACGGGTCGGTCGCGCAGATGTGCGGCAACGGCGCGCGGGTGTTCGCGCACTACCTGCGGGTCAGCGGGCTGGAGTCGCGCGACGAGTTCGTCGTCGGATCGCTGGCCGGCCCGCGACCGGTCGTGCTGCACCACGTCGACGCCACCCGTGCCGACGTCACCGTGGACATGGGCAAGGCCAACCGGCTCGGCACCGGGGAGGCCGTCGTCGGGGGTCGGCACTTCGCCGGCCTCGCGGTCGATGTCGGCAACCCGCACCTGGCGTGCGTGGATCCGGCGCTGAGCACCGAGGCGCTGGCGGCGTTGGACGTCGCGGCGCCGGTGGCCTTCGACGAGGCCCAGTTCCCCGACGGGGTCAACGTCGAGATCCTCACCGCGCCGGCCGACGGGGCGGTCACGATGCGCGTGCACGAGCGCGGGGTGGGCGAAACCCGCTCCTGCGGAACGGGAACCGTCGCCGCTGCGCTCGCCGCGCTGGCCTACACCGGCGCAACCACCGGCACGCTTTCGGTGCGGGTGCCCGGCGGCGAGGTCGTCGTCACGATCACCGAGGCCACCAGCCACCTGCGCGGTCCGTCGGTGCTGGTGGCCCGCGGCGAGCTGAGCGAGCAGTGGTGGCGGGCCCAGCAGCGTTAAACCAGATGCGCAACGCCGATTTGGCGTGCATTATCGGTGTTATCACCTATGACATTTCCCGAATTTCCTGATCGATTGACGCCCAGCACGGGCGAACTCGCGCTCGATGACCGTTCGGCGCTGCGCCGCGTCGCCGGGCTGTCCACCGAACTCACCGACATCTCCGAAGTCGAGTACCGGCAACTGCGCCTCGAGCGGGTGGTGCTCGCCGGCGTGTGGACCGAAGGCAGCGCCGCCGACGCCGAGGCCAGCCTGGCCGAGTTGGCCGCGTTGGCCGAAACGGCCGGCTCGCAGGTGCTCGAAGGAATGATCCAGCGCCGCGACAAGCCCGACGCGTCGACCTACATCGGCTCCGGCAAGGCAGCCGAGCTGCGCGAGGTGGTACTGGCGACCGGCGCCGATACCGTCATCTGCGACGGCGAGCTGTCCCCGGCGCAGCTGACCGCACTGGAGAAGGCCGTCAAGGTCAAGGTCATCGACCGCACCGCGCTGATCCTGGATATTTTCGCCCAGCACGCCACCAGCGCCGAAGGCAAGGCCCAGGTGTCGTTGGCGCAGATGGAGTACATGCTGCCGCGGCTGCGTGGCTGGGGTGAGTCGATGTCGCGGCAGGCCGGTGGCCGCGCCGGCGGCAGCACCGGCGGGGTGGGTCTGCGCGGCCCCGGTGAGACCAAGATCGAGACCGACCGGCGCCGCATCCGCGAGCGGATGGCCAAGCTGCGCCGCGACATCAAAGCGATGAAGCAGGTGCGCGACACCCAGCGCAGCCGCCGGCTGGCGAGCGACATGCCGTCGATCGCGATCGTCGGTTACACCAACGCCGGAAAATCCAGCCTGCTCAACGTGCTCACCGGCGCCGGGGTGCTGGTGCAGGACGCGCTGTTCGCCACCCTGGAGCCGACCACCCGCCGCGGACAGTTCGAGGACGGTCGGCCGTTCGTGGTCAGCGACACCGTCGGCTTCGTGCGGCACCTGCCCACCCAATTGGTGGAAGCGTTCCGCTCGACACTGGAGGAGGTCGTCGACGCCGACCTGCTGGTGCACGTCGTCGACGGCTCCGACGCCAATCCGCTGGCCCAGATCAGCGCGGTGCGCCAGGTGATCTCCGAAGTGATCGCCGATCACCACGGTGATCCGGCACCGGAACTGCTGGTGGTCAACAAGATCGATGCCGCAAGCGATTTGGCGCTGGCCAAGTTGCGCCGCGCGCTGCCCGAGGCGGTGTTCGTGTCGGCCCGGACCGGTGACGGCATCGACGCGTTACGCCGGCGGATGGCCGAGTTGGCCGCCCGAACCGACACCGCTGTCGACGTCATGATCCCCTATGACCGCGGTGATCTGGTGGCGCGTTTGCACGCCGACGGACGCGTGCAGCAGGCCGAGCACAACAGCGACGGAACCCGGATCAGGGCGCGGGTGCCGGTGGCCCTGGCCGCCAGCCTGCGCGAGTATTCGGTGAACGGCGCTCACTCGGCGACGTCGTAGACCTCGCCGGCGGGTGCCGCGAGGATCCGCCGGGCCAGATCGGCCTTCAGTTCGTCGAGGCGGCTCTCTTGGGTGTCACTGCGGCCGGACTTGCCGGCCAGATCGATGAATTCGTCGCTGACGAAGCCGTCGCACAGCAACAGCGTCGCCGAGCGATCTTCGACGCCGATCTCGAACACGAAGCTTTGCAGCCGCCGCCCGCGGTCGGGGCGGGCCAGGGTCAAATCGACGGTGTAGCGACCGTCGCTCACCGCGCGAATGACGGCTTCGAATCCGTCCCGCGCGCCCGGTCCCTGAAACGCGGTCCGCACGACGACCGAGCGCCGCGACGGTGGCCGTTCCGGCGACAGCAGCGCAAACGCCCGTTGCATGACCTTGAACGCATTGGCGACCCCGGCCGGCGAGTACGGCCCGGCGTAGCGCAGCATGTCGTCGAACGAGAACTCGAGCGTTTGCCCGCGTTCTTGCACCGCGAGAGTCTCGGCCATGCCATCGAGGGTAGGCCCGCGACGTCCGACCAACCGGCCGGTTGGTATATCTTGGGCGGCAGAGTCCCGATCGCCGGAGGTCAGTCATGGCTAGCGCCGCCAAATACCAGCGCACGCTGTTCGAGCCGGAGCACGAGTTGTTCCGCGAGTCCTACCGCGCCTTCCTGGACCGCCACGTCGCGCCGTACCACGACGACTGGGAGACGGCCAAGATCGTCGACCGCGGGGTCTGGCTAGAGGCAGGTAAACAGGGCTTTTTGGGCATGGCGGTGCCAGAGGAGTACGGCGGCGGCGGCAACCCCGACTTTCGCTACAACGCCATCATCACCGAGGAGACCGTCGCGGGCCGCTACAGCGGTATCGGCTTCGGGCTGCACAACGACGTGGTGGCGCCATATTTGCTGAGGTTGGCCACCGACGAGCAGAAACAACGCTGGCTGCCCAAGTTCTGCACCGGGGAATTGATCACGGCGATCGCGATGACCGAGCCGGGAACCGGTAGCGACCTGCAAGGCATCAAGACCCGCGCGGTCAAGCAGGGCGACCACTATGTGCTCAACGGGTCAAAGACGTTCATCACCAATGGGATCAACTCCGATCTGGTAATCGTGGTGGCGCAGACCGACCCCGATAAAGGGGCGCAAGGCTTTTCGTTGCTGGTCGTCGAACGCGGCATGGAGGGATTCGAACGCGGTCGACACCTGGACAAGATCGGCCTCGACGCCCAGGACACCGCTGAGCTGTCGTTCACCGACGTGAAAGTCCCCGCGGAGAACCTGCTCGGCGAGGAGGGCTCGGGGTTCATCTATCTCATGCAGAACCTGCCCCAGGAGCGGATCTCGATCGCGATCATGGCTGCCGCGGCGATGGAGACGGTGCTGGAGCAGACCCTGCAATACACCAAGGAGCGCAAGGCTTTTGGGCGGGCGATCGGCAGCTTCCAGAACAGCCGATTCCTGCTGGCCGAACTGGCGACGGAGACCACCATGGTGCGGATCATGGTCGACGAATTCATTCGGCTACATCTGGAGGAGAAACTGACCGCCGAGCTGGCCGCGATGGCCAAGTGGTACTCGACCGAAAAGCAGGTGCACCTGATCGACCGCTGCCTGCAGTTGTACGGCGGCTACGGCTACATGCGTGAATACCCCATCGCGCGTGCCTATCTGGACGCGCGGGTACAGACCATTTACGGCGGCACCACCGAGATCATGAAGGAGATCATCGGTCGTAGCCTCGGCGTTTAATCGTGGTTGTCCGCATCGTGCGCCCGGTGGGCTTGCTGGAGTAGATCCATCAGTTCGTCCTCGTGCCGGATCCGCGACCGATATTTCGCTGGCAGCGCCCGTATTTGGCGTTCTTCGGTGAGTAGCCGGGCGAAAATCCGGTGCCGTTCGACGAGATCGACCTCGTAGTGCCGGTCGAGGTACTCGGTGGCGTGCCGGCGGGCGCCGGCGACCGCATTCTGCGCACGTCCGCGCGCGGACAGCAGCGACGTCACCATGGTGATGACGAGGATGACGATGATCACCATCAACGACACCGTGGTACCGGGCTCAACGACCGGGACCGGCTTACCTCCGTTGACGAACGGAACGTTGTTCTTACGCAACGCATGCAACAGCAGTTTGAGGCTGATGAAGCCGAGGATCGCGGCCAGACCGTAGAACAAGTAGACCAACCGGTCGAGCAGGCCGTCGAGCAGGAAATACAACTGCCGAAGACCCAATAACGACAATGCGGTAGCGGTGAACACCAGATAGACGTTCCGGCTGAGACCGAACAGGGCGGGGATCGAGTCGAACGCGAACAGCAGATCACTGCCGCCGACGGCGAGCATCGCCAGCAGCATCGGGGTCATCACCCGTTTGCCGTTCTCGACGGTGAATAATCGGTCGCCGTCGTAGTGCTCAGAGGTGCGTAAAAACCGCTTGGCGAGCCGGATGACGGTCGTGTCCGCGGTGCGGTCTTCGGGCTCCGTCGGTTTGATCAGACCGCCCGCGGCGATCAGCAGCACGACAGCGAACAGATAGAACGCCCAACCGGCCACGCTGATGAATGCGGCGCCCAGAAAGATGAAGACGGTGCGGGCCAGCATCGCGACCACGATGCCGAACAACAGCACTTTCTGCTGCGCGATCCGGGGAACGGCGAAGCTACCGATGATCACCAGGAACACGAGCAGGTTGTCGACGGAGAGCGCTTCGTTACTCAGGTAGCAGGCGAAATATTCGAAGCCCTTGGAGATCCCGCCGACAAGCATCACGCCTACGCCGAAGAGCATCGCAATTGCGATGTAGATCGCCGACCAGACAGCCGCCTCACGCAGCGTGGGCGCGTGCAATGCGCGGACGTGGAAGAAGTAGTCGAACAACGTCAAGCCGACCAGCCCGGCGACGGTCAGCGCCCAGACCAGTCCGGAAACACCCATGTCAGATGCGCTTCCTTCCGGGGGTGTCGCTCGGGTGGTGTTCCCGGCACGCTAACGCACCTCGCCGTGCATACGCAGCTCACTCGCCGCACGACACGGATGCGTTCGAGCCTCATTTCGGCGTCCGCCGGTATCTGTTTCCGTAGTGTCTGCGATATGACTGCGCATGGAGTGGGCAAGGCGCTTGGACGGGCCATGCTCGGTCTGGCCACGATCACAGCGGGCGTCATGGTGCTGGCGCCCACCGCCGCGGCATCCCCGGAAAGCGACGCCGACGACGCCATCACCGCGGCGTGGCAGGCCGCCGGCGGCGACGATTCCGAGCTGGGCGCCAAGCACGGTGACGTCTACCCGATAGCCTCCGGGTTCGCCCAGGACTTCGCCGGCGGCAAGATGTTCTTCAACCCGGACACCGGCGCCAGGGCGCTCTACGGCGCGCTGCTGGACAAGTACGAATCGCTGGGCGGTCCGGCCGGCAGCGACCTGGGCTTTCCCACCATGAACGAAGTGCCGGGTCTGGCCGGACCCGACAGTCGGGTCGCCACATTTTCGGCCAGCGACAAGCCGGTGATTTACTGGACGACCGCGCACGGGGCGCACGTCGTGCGCGGCGCGATCAACGCTGCCTGGGACAAGTTGGGCAGCTCGGGGAGCGTGCTGGGCGTCCCGGTTGGCGACGAAACCTACGACGGCGAAGCGGTCACCCAGGCGTTCAGCGGCGGTCGGGTGTCGTGGAACAGGCTGACCAAGGTGTTCAGCACCGTCCCCCCGGAGTTAGCACAGCAACTGGCCGGCACGCGGGTTCCGAACGATCCCACTGCGGCCATCAACGTGGCCTGGCGCGCGGCCGGCGGCCCGTCCGGTCCGCTGGGCGCCAAACAGGGCGGCCAATACCCGGTCGGCAACGACGGGCTTGCCCAGAACTTCGCCGGCGGCAAGGTCTTCTTCAGCCCCGCCACCGGCGCCAACGCCGTCGAGGGCGCCATCCTGGCCAAGTACGAGTCGCTCGGCGGCCCGGTCGGCAGCGACCTGGGCTTTCCCACCGCCAACGAGGCGGACGGCGGCATTACGCCGGCCAGCCGGATCAGCACATTTTCCGCTGCCGACAAACCGGTGATCTTCTGGACGCCCGACCACGGCGCGTTTGTGGTCCGCGCTGCGATGAAGGCCGCCTGGGACAAACTCGGCGGCCCGAAGGGCAAATTGGGCGCGCCGGTGGAGGACCAGTCGGTGTACCGGGACGTGGTCTCGCAGAAGTTCACCGGCGGCAAGATCGCCTGGGACCGGGCGAAGAACACATTCAGCACCGAGCCGGCCAACTTGGCGTCGTCGTTGTCCGGGGTGCAGGTGCCCGGGCAGAGCCAGCCGGCCGGGTCGGCGCAGCCCGCCACCGGCACCGGGCAGGCCTCGCACTGGTGGTGGTGGCTGGGCGTTATCCCGGCGCTGCTGCTGATCGCAATATTGGCGCTGATCCCGCGCTGGCAGCGCCAGCGCCGGCGGCGCAGGCGGCCGATCGTCGGCTCCGGCGACACCATGGCCGCTGAGTTCGAGCGTGACCTGGAAGCCGACTACGACGACCCCGATACGGCTCGGCACTGGTCGATTGACGCCGAGCCCGATCTTGGGCCGCCGATGTTCTCCGGTGAACGTCTCGGGCCCCCGGGGCGCACGGCGATGCGCCCGCCGGGCACCGGCTGGATGCCACCCGGGGCCGTTGGCGAGCCGCCGTCGACCGGTGAAACCCTCGGCGGCGCAGCGCTGTCGGAGTTCGATGACGGTGTCGATGCCGAGGACCCCGACGCGGTGGACACCGCGCCGACCCGGGTGCCCTCGGAGGCCGAGGTGCGCAGCGGACGACACGCTGCCGCAGATGCCGACGCGGAATCGGAAATGCCGCCGCCAGAAGCGGCTGCGCACCCAACGATCCACCTGCCCTTGGATGACCCACACCGGGCGCCGGACGGGTACCCGGTCAAAGGCAACGCCAGCTTCGGGTTGTACTACACACCTGACAGCGCGATGTACGACGACGCATTCGCCGAAATCTGGTTTGCCAGCGAGGACATCGCGCGCGTCAACGGCTTCATCAAAGGGGAGTAACCGAAGCTGCAGCGCCGGATCTGAATCCCAGGCTCACACCTTGCGGATCACGGTGACGACCTTGCCCAGCACAGCGGCGTCGTTTCCCGGGATGGGGTCGTATGCCGGGTTGTGCGGCATCAGCCAAACCTGTCCGCCGGTGCGCTTGAACGTTTTGACGGTGGCTTCTCCGTCGATCATCGCCGCGACGATGTCGCCGTTGTCGGCGACGTTCTGCTGACGCACCACTACCCAGTCGCCGTCGCAGATCGCCGCGTCGACCATGGAGTCACCGACGACCTTCAGTAGGAACAGGGCGCCCTCGCCGACCAGCTCCCGCGGCAGCGGGAAGACGTCCTCGACGGCTTCCTCGGCCAGGATCGGGCCGCCCGCCGCGATGCGCCCGAGCACCGGTACGAAGGTGGGTTCCGGCAGGGCGTCCGAACCGGACACGTCGGTGAGAACAGTGCGCCCGGCCGACGCATCGGCGCCGCGGACGTCTACGGCGCGAGGCCGATTCGGGTCCCGGCGCAAATAGCCCTTGCGCTCCAGTGTGCGCAGTTGATGCGCGACCGACGAGGTCGAGGTGAGACCCACGGCATCGCCGATTTCCCGGATGCTGGGCGGATACCCGCGACTGGTGACCGATGCGCGGATGACGTCCAGGATGCTCCGCTGTCGCTCGGTCAGTGCCGAATCCGCGGATCGTTGGCGCCGACCGGCGCCGGTGCCCGGGGTATCGCTGCTGCTGTCGCTCATGTAAGCGAATGTAGCCCGATTTGGTCCGAATTTCAAACATTTGTTCGACCGCGTGTCGCGATACCGGGCGCGTTGA
>NZ_JBOHHI010000234.1:0-3619 GCF_050700595.1 Mycobacterium sp. | reverse complement strand
CGCCATGCCACCACAGACCAAATCGAAAAATTCTCGCCTCACCGACCTGGGAATCCAGTCACCCCTTGCCACAGCAACCTCCACAAATCATCGGCACGTTGCAACGACCATATGAACACGCCCCGCGCTCATTCCCGGGTTCGTGCACGCTCGCGCGGGCCGTACGCCTAGCACTGCCGTACCGAGCCCTCGACCAGGTCGAGCACGGCGGCGAGGCGCTGCGGGTCTTCACCGGACGCCAGCCGTGCGACCAACCCGTCCAAAACCAGGTCCAGGTAACACTGCAGCACGTCGCCCGGGACGTCGTCGCGCAAGCGCCCGGCCCGCTTCTGTCGGCGCAGCCGGTTCGCCGTCGCCGCCGCCAGTTCCGCGGAGCGCTCCGCCCACCTACGACTGAACACGGGGTCATTGCGCAACTTGCGCGCGATCTCCAAACGTGTGGCCAGCCAGTCGAACTGGTCGGGAGCCGCGAGCATGTCACGCATCACCTGGATCAGACCCTCCCGCGACGCCACAGCGGCCATCCGTTCGGCGTCCTCGCGAGCCAATTCGAAGAACAGGGTGTCCTTGTCGCGGAAATGGTGAAAGATCGCGCCGCGCGACATCCCGGTGGCCTGTTCGAGGCGGCGCACCGTCGCCTTGTCGTAGCCGTACTCGGCGAAACAACGGCGAGCGCCGTCGAGGATCTGACGGCGCCGGGCCACCAGATGGTCCTGGCTGACCTTGGGCACCGGGACCCTAGCTTGACTTCAGCATGTTGCGCAACACGTACTGCAAGATGCCGCCGTTACGGTAGTAGTCCGCCTCACCCGGGGTGTCGATGCGTACCACCGCATCGAACTCGATCGGAGCTTTTTCGGCATCCCCGCCTTCCTTGCTGGCCTTGACGTGCACCGTCTTTGGCGTCTTGCCGTCGTTGAGCTCCTTGATCCCGGTGATGTCGTACACCTCGGTGCCGTCTAGCCTCAACGATTCGGCCGACTTGCCTTGCGGGAATTGGAGCGGGATCACGCCCATGCCGATCAGGTTGGACCGGTGGATGCGCTCGAACGACTCGGCGATCACCGCGCGCACGCCCAGCAGCAGCGTGCCCTTGGCCGCCCAGTCTCGCGACGAACCCGAACCGTACTCCTTGCCGCCCAACACCACCAGCGGGATGTTCTGCGCCGCATAGTTTTGCGCCGCGTCGTAGATGAAGGCCTGGGGACCGCCGTCGGCGGTGATGTCGCGGGTGTAGCCGCCCGCGACATCACCGAGCAGCAGGTTGCGCAGCCGGATGTTGGCGAACGTGCCCCGGATCATCACCTCGTGGTTGCCGCGCCGTGAACCAAACGAGTTGTAATCCTTGCGCTGCACGCCGTGCTCGTCGAGGTACTTCGCTGCCGGGGTACCGGCCTGGATCGCGCCGGCGGGGGAGATGTGGTCGGTGGTCACCGAATCGCCGAGTAGCGCCAGCACCCGGGCGCCGGTGATGTCGCTGACCGGTTCGGGGTCAGCCGGCATCTGGTCGAAGTACGGCGGCTTGCGTACATACGTCGAATCCGGGTTCCACTCAAAGGTGTTACCGCTGGGCGTCGGCAGGTTGCGCCACCTCTCGTCGCCCTTGAACACGTCGGCGTAGTTCCTGGTGAACATCTCCTGGTTGATCGCCGATCCGATGGTGTCGGAGACATCCTTTTGTGACGGCCAGATATCGGGCAGGAACACGTCGTTGCCGTCGTTGTCTTGGCCTAGCGGCTGGGATTCGAAGTCGAAGTCCATGGTGCCCGCCAGCGCGTAGGCGATCACCAGCGGCGGCGACGCCAGG
Organism: Mycobacterium sp.; assembly: GCF_050700595.1. Classification (GTDB taxonomy): domain Bacteria; phylum Actinomycetota; class Actinomycetes; order Mycobacteriales; family Mycobacteriaceae; genus Mycobacterium. The sequence goes on along the minus strand of NZ_JBOHHI010000234.1, from coordinate 1,812 downwards.
TAGTTCATCTTGACGTCCGGGTTGATGCGGCCCTCGAAGTTGCGGTTGCCGGACAGCACCGCGGCCACCGAAAGATCGTTGTCGTTGACCACTTTGGAGATCTCCTCGGGCAGCGGGCCGGAGTTGCCGATGCAGGTCGTGCAGCCATAGCCGACCAAATAGAACCCCAGCTTCTCCAGATACGGCCACAGTCCGGCCTTTTCGTAGTAGTCGCTGACCACTTGGGAGCCCGGCGCCATCGACGTCTTCACCCACGGTTTGGAGACCAGACCTTTTTGCACGGCGTTGCGCGCCAGCAGCGCGGCAGCCAGCATCACCTCCGGGTTGGAGGTATTGGTGCACGACGTGACCGCGGCGATCACGACCGCACCGTGGTCGAGTACGAACTCGCCGAATTCATCGGACTTCACCTGAACCGGATTGCTCGGACGGCCTCCCTTGTCCGGATCATCTCCGGCATAGTTGGGGAGGGCCTTGCGAAAGGTGGACTTCGCGTCGGACAGCGAGATCCGGTCCTGCGGACGCTTGGGCCCCGCGATCGACGGCACCACATCGGACAGGTTCAGCTCGAGATATTCGGAGAACTCCGGCTCGTGCGCCGGATCGTGCCACACGCCCGGCTCTTTGGCGTACGCCTCGACCAGCGCCAGCTGGTCATCGTTGCGTCCGGTAAATCGCAGGTAGTCGATGGTCTCCTGGTCGATGGGGAAAATCGCTGCGGTGGAACCGAATTCGGGACTCATGTTGCCCAGCGTGGCGCGGTTGGCCAGCGGCACTTTGGCTACACCCTCGCCGTAGAACTCGACGAACTTGCCAACCACACCATGTTTGCGCAGCATCTCGGTGACGGTCAACACGACGTCGGTGGCGGTGACACCGGGCTGGATTTCACCGGTCAGCTTGAACCCGACCACCCGTGGGATGAGCATCGACACCGGCTGGCCGAGCATCGCGGCCTCGGCCTCGATACCGCCGACACCCCAGCCCAGCACGCCCAGTCCGTTGACCATCGTGGTGTGCGAGTCGGTGCCGACACAGGTGTCGGGATACGCCACCCCGTCGCGGTGCATCACGACACTGGCCAGGTATTCGATGTTGACCTGGTGCACGATGCCGGTGCCCGGCGGCACCACCTTGAAATCCTGGAACGCGCCCTGACCCCAGCGCAGGAACTGGTAGCGCTCGCCGTTGCGCTGGTATTCGATCTCGACATTGCGCTCGAAAGCGTCGGCCCGACCGAACAGGTCCGCGATCACCGAGTGGTCGATGACCAGGTCGGCCGGCGCCAGCGGATTGACCTTGTCGGGGTCCCCGCCCAGGTCGGCGATGGCCTCCCGCATGGTGGCCAGGTCGACGATGCACGGCACGCCGGTGAAGTCCTGCATGACGACACGGGCGGGCGTGTACTGGATTTCGATGCTGGGCTCGGCCTCTCGATCCCAGTTCGCGATGGCCTCGATGTGGTCCGTGGTGATGTTGCTGCCGTCCTCGTTGCGCAGCAGGTTCTCGGCGAGGACTTTGAGGCCGTAGGGAAGTTTCTCCGTGCCGGGCACGGCGTCCAGGCGGTAGATCTGGTAACTGCGACCATCACCGGCGCCGGCCTTCAAAGTGCCGCGGGCTTCGAACGAATTCACCGAATCGGTCACATCAACTCCCCGGATTGAGTTAGTCGGCGGCGACCCGCTGCGCCCGGCTTACCGCGCTTGCGATCGCCGCTGATATGGGGGACATCTTGTCAAGTGGGCAGGGGGAAGCGGCGGCCGCAACCGTCGTCGTGGCCGCCGCTTCGTTGACCAGATAGGGCCAGTTGTG
>NZ_JBOHHI010000233.1:0-16941 GCF_050700595.1 Mycobacterium sp. | reverse complement strand
GTGCCGGGATCGGTGGGGTCTCCGGGCTTGATCGATGACATGGTGGCCGCCGCGGTAGCGACCGCCTCGTCGTAGCGGGCCCGCGGCACCACCAACCGGGTAGTGATCGCACATCCCTGCCCGGCGTGCATACACACCGCGAACGCCGAGACCGAGCAGGCACCGGCCAGATCGGCGTCGTCGAGCACGAGGAACGCCGACTTGCCGCCAAGCTCCAAAAACACCTTCTTGATCGTGGCGGCAGCGTCGGACATCACACTGCGTCCGGTCGCCGTGGAGCCGGTGAACGTAATCATGTCCACCCGTGGGTCTTTGGCCAACAACGCCCCGAGGCTGTGGTCGCTGGAGGTCACGATGTTGACCACACCCGGGGGAAAGTCGGTGTGCTCGACGATGAGCTCGCCCAGCACCGCCGCGCACCACGGCGTGTCCGGTGCGGGCTTGAGCACCACCGTGTTGCCGGCGGCCAGTGCCGGTCCCAGCTTGGCGAGGTTGATCTGGTGCGGAAAGTTCCACGGGGTAATCGCGCCGACCACGCCGACGGCTTCCCGCGCGATAGTGCGCTTGCTGGGAATGCCCATTGGTGACGCCTCGCCCAGATCCTGGTTCCACCGGTAGGACTCGGCGGTGTCCGCCGAGAACGCCAGATCGTCAACGGGACTCTCCAGTTGCGCGCTGGCGGTAAGCATCCGCGGCGCGCCGACCTCGGAGATGGTCAACTCTCGCATTTCTTCGAGGTGGTCGCGCAGCGCGTCCCGCAGTTGGCGCACACATCGGACCCGCAACGCGGTGTTGGCCGACCAGTCGGTCTCGTCGAAGGCTCGCCGGGCCCCCTCGATGGCGCGACCCATGTCTTGAGCGTCACCGTCGGCGGCGGTGCCGAGCACGTCCTCGGTCGCCGGGTTGATCGTCGGGAAGGTGCCCGCGCTACCGGGCGACAGTGTGCCGTCGATCAGCAGAGCACTTGCGCCGTCGGCCAGTAACGTCATCTTCTCCCGCCTCACGGGTGGTGGACACTTGTCCGGAATAGTTCACTCGAACCATAGCCGCCGGGTTGTCGGCGGGGCAAGTGGGCTGTCTTTTCTGGCTATCTACCCAGTAGACTTGCCTCCTCACGCCGACATCCGATAACTTGGACAAGTGTCCAGCGATGCAGTGGTAGCGATCACGGCGAAGACGCGCAATCCTCGCCAAGTCGAGACGTTCGGCAAAGTGCTGGCCGCCGGCATCGAGGTGCTGCGGGAGAAGTCCTACGCCGACTTGACCATGCGCGCGGTGGCCGCCCGCGCCAAGGTGGCACCGGCGACCGCCTACACCTACTTCTCGTCGAAGAACCATCTGATCGCCGAGGTCTACCTGGACCTGGTGCGCCAGGTGCCCTACTTCACCGACGTCAACGATCCGATGCCGACCCGGGTGGACAAGGCGCTGCGGCACTTGGTTCTGGTGGTCGCCGACGAACCCGAGGTCGCCGCGGCCTGCACGACGGCGCTGCTCGGCGGTGGTGCCGATCCTGCGGTCCGCAAAGTCCGGGACCGGATCGGCGCCGAGATCCATCGCCGCATCGCATCGGCCATCGGCCCGGATGCCGATCCGCGCACGGTGGCCACCCTCGAGATGACGTTCTTCGGCGCGCTGGTCAACGCCGCCAGCGGCGTTTTCACGTATCACCAGATCGCTGACCGGCTGGCCTACATCGTGAACCTGATCTTGGGAGAGGACAAATGACTGTGGAGACACCCGAGTTGGTGCTCGATCCCTACGACTACCACTTCCACGAGGACCCCTACCCGTACTACCGGCGGCTGCGTGACGAGGCCCCGCTGTACCGCAACGACGAGTTGAAGTTCTGGGCGTTGTCGCGGCACCAAGACGTTTTGCAGGGCTTCCGTAACAGCACCGCGCTGTCGAATGCCTATGGCGTGTCGTTGGATCCGATTTCACGCACACCCGACGCGCACCGGGTGATGTCGTTTCTGGCGATGGACGATCCCGGGCATCTGCGGCTTCGCACGCTGGTGTCCAAGGGCTTCACGCCGCGCCGGATCCGCGAACTCGAACCGCGGGTGGCGGAGCTCGCCAAGATGCACCTCGACACCGCCCTCCAGTGCGAAAGCTTCGACTTCATCGCCGAATTCGCCGGCAAGCTCCCGATGGACGTCATCTCCGAGCTGATGGGGGTGCCCGCATCGGACCGGGCCGGAATCCGTGAGCTGGCCGACGGCGTCATGCACCGCGACGACGGTCTGGCCGACGTTCCGGAGTCGGCGATCAAGGCATCCGCCGACCTGATGGTCTACTACGCCGAAATGGTCAACGAACGCCGCAGGAAACCGTCCCAGGACTTGACGTCGGCGTTGCTGGAGGCCGAGATCGACGGGGATCACCTCACCGATCAGGAGATCATGGCTTTCCTGTTTTTGATGGTGGTCGCGGGCAACGAGACCACCACCAAGCTGCTGGCCAACGCCGTCTACTGGGGCTTCAAGAATCCCGACCAGCTGGCCGGTGTGTACGCCGATCACTCGAAAGTCCCGCTGTGGGTTGAGGAGACGCTGCGCTACGACACCTCCAGCCAGATCCTGGCCCGCAGAGTCGCCCACGAGCTCACGCTGTATGACACCCCGTTGGCAGAAGGTGACGTGCTGTTGCTGCTGCCGGGCTCGGCCAACCGCGACGACCGGGTCTTCGAGGATGCCGACGAGTACCGCATCGGCCGCGAGATCGGCTCGAAGCTGGTCAGTTTCGGCAGCGGCGCGCACTTCTGCCTGGGCGCGCACCTGGCCCGGATGGAGGCGCGGGTCGCGTTGACCGAACTGTCCAACCGGATCCGCGGCTACCAGGTGGACGAGGCCAATGCCGTGCGCGTCCACTCCAGCAATGTGCGCGGGTTCGCCTACCTGCCGATCACCATGGAGACCGGGTAAATGCCTCGCTTCCAACCACATCCGGCCCGCCGCCCCGCCATCGTCGCGGGCGCGTCGTCGGGTATCGGCGCGGCGACGGCCATCGAGCTGGCCACCCGTGGCTTCCCGGTCGCGCTGGGCGCCCGTCGTGTCGACAAATGCGAGGAGATCGTCGACCAGATCCGGGCCCGGGATGGGGAGGCCGTCGCGCTGTATCTCGACGTCACCGATCCGGAGTCGGTCAAGGGATTTGTGCACCGGGCGACCGAACACCTCGGCGACATCGAGCTACTGGTCACCGGTGCCGGTGACACGTTGTTCGGCCGGCTGGATCAGATCAGCAGCGACGTCTTCGAATCGCAGGTGCAGATCCATCTCATCGGCGCCAATCGACTGGCCACCGCGGTGCTCCCCGGCATGTTGGAACGCCAACGCGGCGACCTCATCTTCGTCGGGTCCGACGTCGCGTTGCGCCAGCGTCCGCACATGGGCGCCTACGGCGCAGCGAAGGCGGCGTTGCTGGCCATGGTCACCAACCTGCAAATGGAACTCGAAGGAACCGGTGTCCGCGCCTCGATCGTGCACCCGGGCCCGACGAAAACCGGGATGGGCTGGAGTCTGCCACCCGACTCGATCGGGCCGATGCTCGAGGACTGGGCCAAGTGGGGCCAAGCCCGCCATGACTATTTCCTACGGGCCTCCGACCTGGCCCGGGCGATCGCGTTCGTCGCCGAAACACCGCGCGGCGGGTTCATCACGTCGATGGAGGTTCAACCCGAGGCGCCGCTGTCGAGCGCACCCGCGAAACGCCAGCAACTGAAGTATCCGGAGGAACCGTGACCGGTCAAGAGCGCCAAGTTGTTCCACGCGTTTCGGGCGGACAGGAAGAGTACGGCCACCTCGAGGAATTCCGCACCGACCCGATCGAGCTGATGCAGCGGGTCCGCGACGAGTGTGGCGACGTCGGCAGGTTTGCGCTGGCCGGCAAGCAGGTCGTGTTGCTGTCCGGCGCGAATGCCAATGAGTTCTTCTTTCGGGCCGGCGACGACGACCTCGACCAAGCCGAAGCTTATCCGTTCATGACGCCGATCTTCGGCAAGGGCGTGGTGTTCGACGCCAGCCCGGAGCGGCGAAAGGAGATGCTGCACAACTCCGCGCTGCGCGGCGAGCACATGAAGGGCCACGCCGTCACCATCGAGCGTGAAGTGCGCAGAATGATCGAAAACTGGGGCGAGAGCGGGGAAATCGATCTGCTGGACTTGTTCGCGGAGCTGACCATCTACACCTCGACCGCGTGTCTGATCGGGCGTAAGTTCCGCGACCAACTCGACTCCCGGTTCGCCCACCTCTACCACGAGTTGGAGCGCGGCACCGACCCGTTGTGCTACGTCGACCCGTATCTGCCGATCGAGAGCTTCCGTCGCCGCGACGAGGCCCGAATAGGGTTGGTGGCGCTCGTTCAGGAAATCATGGATCACCGGGTCGCCAATCCACCGGCCGATAAGAGCGATCGGGACATGCTCGACGTGTTGGTGTCGATCAAGGACGACGACGGCGATCCGCGCTTCTCCGCCGACGAGGTCACCGGGATGTTCATCTCGCTGATGTTCGCCGGTCATCACACCAGCTCGGGCACCGCGTCGTGGACCCTGATCGAGCTGATCCGCCACCCAGATGTGTACTTGCACGTGATCAAAGAACTTGACGAGCTCTACGCCGACGGTCAATCGGTGAGTTTCCATGCGCTGCGCCAGATTCCGCGGCTGGATAATGTGCTGAAGGAGACACTGCGGCTGCATCCACCGCTGATCATCCTGATGCGGGTGGCCAAAGGTGAATTCGAAGTGTGCGGCTATCCGATTCACGAAGGCGATTTCGTGGCGGCCTCACCGGCGATCTCCAACCGGATCCCGGAGGACTTTCCTGAGCCGAACGACTTCGTGCCGGAGCGTTACGAGGAGCCGCGCACCGAAGACCTGGTCAACCGGTGGACCTGGATTCCGTTCGGCGCGGGCCGGCATCGCTGTGTGGGTGCGGCGTTCGCGACCATGCAGATCAAGGCGATTTTCTCGGTGTTGTTGCGCGAGTACGAATTCGAGATGGCCCAGCCATCGGAGAGTTATCGCAACGATCACTCCAAGATGGTGGTGCAGCTGGCCCAGCCGGCCAGGGTGCGCTACCGCCGCCGTACTGGGGGCCAATGATGGGCTACAAGGTGAAAGCCGACCTGGATCTGTGCCAGGGACATGCGATGTGCGAACTGGAGGCGCCCGACTATTTCCGGGTGCCCAAACGAGGCCAGGTCGAAATCCTCGACGACGAGCCGCCCGAAGAGGCCCGTAAACAGATCGAGCAAGCCGTGTGGGCGTGCCCGACGCAGGCTTTATCCATCGAAGAGAAAGAAGACTGACAATGGCGTCATTCCCACGCGAAGAGCTCGAAAAGTGGGTCCAGTCCTGGCTCAGCGCAAATAAGGACTGCGAAAAGGCGGGCGACTGGAAGCCGCTGGCCGACTTCTACGCCCCCGACGCCACCTATGGCTGGAACATCGGGCCCAAAGAAGACGTGATGTGCATCGGGATCGATGAAATCCGCGATATCGCGCTCGGCTTGGAGATGCAGGGTCTGGAGAACTGGCAGTACCCGTACCAGAAGGTCCTCATCGACGACCGGCAGGGTGAGATCGTCGGTTTCTGGAAGCAGGTCGTCGTCGACGGGGACGGCGATACGCAAGAGATCTATGGGATCGGCGGTAGCTGGTTCCGGCTGGGCACCGACAAACTCATCGAATGGCAGCGAGACTTCTTCGACTTCGGCCATGTTCAGACGCTGTACATGGATTTGATGAAGGCCGGCAGGCTGTCCACGGGCATGCAGCGGCGTATCGAGCGCAGCCTCGCCGGTGAGAAACTGCCCGGCTACTACCCGCTGGGTAAGACCCCCGTGCCGCTGTGGTGACTCCCGTCACTACGCTGACGCTCAAGTCCTGACAACAAGTCGAAAGCAGGTTCGCGGTGAAAACAAAGGGCGCGCTGATCTGGGAGTTCAACCAGCCATGGTCGATCGAGGAAATCGAGATCGGCGACCCGCACAAACACGAGGTCAAGATCCAGATGGAAGCGGCCGGAATGTGCCACTCCGATCATCACCTGGTGACCGGCGGCATCCCGATGGCCGGTTTCCCGGTGCTCGGCGGCCACGAGGGTGCAGGCATCGTCACTCAAGTGGGTGCCGGGGTGGAAGACATCGCCGAAGGCGACCACGTGGTGCTGTCGTTCATCCCGTCCTGCGGCAAGTGTCCGTCATGTCAGGCCGGGATGCGCAATCTGTGCGACCTGGGTGCCGGCCTGTTGAATGGCGCTGCGATATCCGACGGCAGCTTCCGCATCCAGGTCCGCGGCCAAGACGTCTACCCGATGACGCTGCTGGGCACCTTCTCGCCGTACATGGTCGTGCATGAAAGCTCGGTGGTGAAGATCGATCCGTCGATCCCGTTCGAGGTCGCCTGCCTGGTCGGCTGCGGTGTCACCACCGGCTACGGCTCGGCCACCCGGACCGCCGACATCCGGCCCGGTGACGACGTCGCGATCGCCGGCATCGGCGGCGTCGGCATGTCGGCGCTGCAGGGAGCGGTCAACGCCGGCGCCCGCTACATCTTCGCGATCGACCCGGTCGAGTGGAAGCGCGATCAGGCCCTGAAATTCGGTGCCACCCATGTCTATCCGGACATCGAGTCGGCGCTGGCGGGCATCATGGAGCTCACCCAGGGCCTGATGGCCAAGAAGGTGATCGTCACCGTCGGCGAACTCAAGGGCGCCGACATCGAGAACTACATGATCATGACCGCCAAGGGCGGTACCTGCGTGGCAACCGCGATCGGCAGCATGCTCGACGACCAAGTGACGCTGAACCTGGCGATGCTGACCCTGATGCAAATGAACCTGCAGGGCACCATCTTCGGCGGTGGCAACCCGCAGTACGACATCCCGCAACTGCTGTCGATGTACAAGGCCGGCAAGCTCAACCTCGACGACATGGTCACTCGCCAGTACAAGCTGGAGCAGATCAACGACGGTTACCAAGATATGCTGAACGGCAAGAATATTCGCGGCGTCATCCGCTACACCGACGCCGACTGGTAGCCACATGTCGCCGGTGTCCGGCCCGCTACGGGTGTTCCAGGTGGCTTCCGGAAATGTCGGGACCGAGATGATAAAACGGATCATCCGACATCCCGAGCTGGAACTACAGCCCGGCATCGTCACCAGCGCCGACCTGCCGCTGCGCGCGTTCGCCGGCCGCTTCGTGCGGTGAACACGTGGTTTGGCGACTGTGCATCCATGGCGGCCGTGCGCGTTGACTGTGCGGCCAGGGCGGCGACACGCCGACGAGAGTCGCCCTCAGCGCACGCTCGAAGCCGTCAGCGCACACTCGAAGCGTCGGCCCACAGTCGACGTCGGTGGCGGTTGGGCTGACCACGGTGAAGACCTTCCACCACCTGCTGCAGCCGGGACGGATCGGCGCCATGTCGCTGCGCAACCGGCTGGTGATGTCGCCGATGGAAACGATGTACGGCACACCCGACGGGATGCCGTCGCAGCGCACCCGGGACTACTTCGCAGCCCGCGCGCAGGGTGGTGTCGGTCTGATCACGGTGGGCGCCACCGGAGTTGACCACCAGCACCCGGAGACACCCGGCGGCCTGCACCTGGGCACCGACGCGGCGGTGGATGCACACCGGGCCCTGGTGGAGACGGTGCACGAACACGGCGCCAAGATCCAGCCACAGATCGTGCACGCCGGACCCGACGGCCTGGGCCCGGAGATGCACGGGGTGACATCGCTGGGCCCGTCGGTGATTCCGTCGTATTTGACCGGGCGACCGTCGGCCGAGATCAGCACGGAGCAGCTCAGGCAGGTGCTCGACCTGTTCAAGGCGGCGGTGCGCCGCGCCGCCGAAGCCGGCTACGACGGTATCGAGTTGCACGCCGCGCACGGTTACATGTTGCTGGGCTCTTTCCTGGCGCCGCAACGGAACCGGCGCACCGATGACTACCGTGGCGACTCGGCGCGCGGCCGCATCCGGATCGTGTTGGAGACGCTGGCCGCGATCCGGTCCGAAATCGGCGACGCACTGCCGATCACGCTGCGAATTTCCGGATATGAGCGGGTCGCCGGCGGCCGCCCGATCCACGAAACCGCGCAGGTCGCACCCGAACTGGTGGCCGCCGGGGTTGATGCCTTCCACGTCAGCGGCGGAGTCATCGACCGGCTGGTCACCCAGATGGTCAACGGCGCAGCTGACGGCGACGAACTCAACGTCGGGGCGGCAGCGGCGGTCAAAGAGGTGGTCGACGTGCCGGTCATCGCGGTGGGCCGCATCCACGACCCGGTCCGCGCCGAGCAGATCCTGGCCGACGGGCGCGCCGATTTCATCGCGATGGGCCGTCCGCTGCTCGCCGATCCCGCGATTCCGCGCAAACTACGGACCGGGCAAGCGCACCGCATCCGTAAATGCATCTCGTGTGAAAACTGCATCGACGCCATGGAACTGCGGTTCTCGGTCGACTGCGCGGTCAATCCGCGCACCGGCAAGGAACGCGAACTGGCCACGACACGCAGTGCCCGTGCCAAGCGGCTGGTGGTTGTCGGCGGCGGCCCGGCCGGCTTGGAGGCCGCCCGGGTCGCGTCCAAGCGCGGCCACCGGGTCACCCTGTTCGAGCGCGGCGGTCAACTCGGCGGCGCGTTGCGGTGGGCGGCGATCCTGCACCCGGAGAACGAACCGTTCCTGCGGTACCTGCGCAGTGAAATCACCTGCAGCAGCGTCAAAGTCGAGCTGGGCCACACTGTGGAAGCCAGCCAGGTTGTCGACCTGGCCCCGGACGCGGTGGTGGTGGCCACCGGTGGCCGCATCGCGGTCCCGGCGGTCCCCGGGGATCAACTCCCGCATGTCCGCACCGGGCCTGCATTGCGTGAGCAGTTGGCGCGGTGGACACATCGGGTCGTGCCACCGAAGGCGATACGCATCGCCACCCGCGCCTGGATGCCGGTCGGCCGGCGCGTCGTCATCATCGGCGGTGACCTGGTCGCCGTCGAACTCGCCGAATTCCTGGCCAGCCGTGGGCGACTGGTGTCCATCGTGGAATCGGGCAAGGCCATCGCCCCTGAAGTCGGCAATAAACGCAAGACCGAACATATGGATCGGCTCGACCGCCTCGGTGTCACCGTGCACGTCCGGGCGGCCATCGAACGAATCACTGACGATGCGGTGGTGTTCACTCCCGGTGGCGGCACGACACGACAGCTGGCCGCCGACACCGTCGTCGTGGCCGGCACCCCGGAGCCCGACACCGCGTTGTTCGACACGCTGGTGACTGCCCTGCCCGACACCGCAGTGCACGCCGCCGGTGACTGCACCGGCCTGGGATTGATCCGCAAAGCCACCGAGGACGGCGCCCGTGCCGCCTGCGCCATCTAGAGATAGGAGTGCAAATGTCGCAAGAAACGGTTCAGCAATCACCCGCGTTGGCTGCATCACAGGCGTCGTGGCGATGCGTGCAGGCGCATGACCGGGAGGGCTGGTTGGCGCTGATGGCCGACGATGTCGTCGTCGAGGACCCGATCGGCAAGGCTGTCACCAACCCGGATGGCGCCGGTGTGCGGGGCAAGGAGGGAGTCGCCGGGTTCTACGACACCAATATCGCCGCCAACCAGCTGACGATCACCTGCGAGGAGACGTTCCCGTCCAGCTCACCCAACGAAATCGCGCATATCCTGGTGCTGGACAGCAAGTTTGACAACGGAATCACAAGTTCGGTCCGCGGTGTGTTCACCTACCGCGTCAACGACGCCGGACTGATCGCCAACATGCGCGGCTACTGGAACCTGGACGCGATGACCTTCGGCACACCGGAGTGAACCCGTCGGCCCCCCGCAATCACAACCATGACGGCAATCTCGGCGGTGATCGCGGGTCCATATGCTGGAGCGCATGTCGACCGTCTTCAGCAAGATCATCAACGGGGAGCTGCCAGGCCGGTTCGTATACGAAGACGACGAGACCGTCGCGTTTTTGACCATCGAACCGATGACGCAGGGACACACGCTGGTGGTGCCGCGCGCCGAGATCGATAACTGGCAAGACGTCGATAGCGCGGTGTTCGGCCGTGTGATGGCGGTGGCCCAGCTGATCGGAAAGGCCGTGTGCCGGGCATTCGGCACCAGGCGTGCCGGCGTCATCATCGCCGGATTGGAGGTCCCCCATCTGCACATCCATGTCTTCCCGACCCGCAGCCTCAGCGATTTCGGTTTCGCCCACGTCGAACGCAATCCAACGCCGGAGTCCCTCGACGAGGCACGGGCCAAGATCAAGGCGGCGCTGGCCGAGCTGGCGTGAGCCCGAATCCCATTATTCCTAATTGCCATGCATTGTGTTGAATTGGTCGGGGAAGGCACCATAAGCAGATTTCGCCCACTCATCCATCTTCTCTATACTGATGCCGAACGTAGCCTTATACGAGGCGGCCAGTATAAACAGAACGACCGTGTACACAACCGCCATCACCCATGCCAGCCCTTGCCAATCCTGGTTTATAATAATGGGCACTACGAGACTTGTAATTACAAGAGCCAACACGATCGCGAATAGTCCCCCATATGCGATAATGCTCGCGGCGGCCATCCCAAATCTTCTCTCTTTCAACAATATCGGAATCTCATTTACCAGCCGGCCGCTGGTATGCCCGATCCAACGTCTTGTGGGATCTTTGATGCTCGGAATCTGATCCAACAACCTCTGCTCGAGTATGAAGATCGCCTGGTTGTGCGCCCATATTCGACTGATCAATTGCGAGTGCCAAACTACTGCTAACAATGCGGGTATAGGAACAATGGGAGCCAAGAAGTGCGGTATTGTATCCGGCTTCGTCGCCCAGGCAACGCCAATTACTGTAGCGTAGGCCATGAATATGCTTATCAGCGTCAGTGCGTGCCCCAGGACGTTTTGCACGTCGGTCCGCTCGGCCGCATACAGCGCAGCGAGCGCGGACGCGGAATCACCGCTGTGGACTGAACCGCCATTGTTATTCTGAGTCGTCATCGAATTGGCCCTTGTCTGATCTAACCATGCACACGTGCGACCTTGCTTGACGTCACATAACCTTATATTCGGGTAGTCGTTCCAGGCTAATTTCCGGGATCTCCGCGCAAAGTGGGAGCCTTTGCCTTGATGCGTGGCAAGGCGACGTAAAACCGGCAGCCCTGCCCGGGCGCAGTCGTCACCGTCACCGTGCCGCCGTGGGCGTAAACCAACGAGTCCACGATCGACAACCCCAGCCCGGTTCCCCCACTGGCCCGCGCCCGTGACGAGTCGGTGCGAAAGAACCGCTCGAATATGCGCGCGGCATCCTGCCGACTCATGCCGGGGCCCGCGTCGGCGATCTCCAGCACGGCGTTGTCGCCCTCGGTGCCGACCCGCACGGTGACGTCGGCGCTGCCCGGCGTGTGTTGCAAAGCGTTGGCCACCAAATTGCCCAGCACCTGACGTAGCCGAGCCTCGTCGCCGAGCACCTCCGGAGTGCCGGGACCGTCGAAAACCTCCATCACGATCTTCCGCTCCGGTGCGATCGCCTGAGCATCGTGTACAGCGTCACTGGCCAGCGCCAACAGGTCCACCCGATGCCGCTCCAGCGGCCGTTGCGCATCCAGCCGCGCCAACAGCAGCAGATCGTCGACCAGCAGACCCATCCGGCGCGATTCGCTTTCGATCCGCGACATCAGCATCTCGGTGTCGCTGGCGGCGCCCTGCCGATACAACTCCGCGAAACCGCGGATGGTGGTCAGCGGCGTGCGCAGTTCGTGGCTCGCGTCGGTGATGAACCGTCGCATCCGCTCCTCCGACCTGCGCGCCTGTTCCGCCGAAGACTCCGACGACGCCAGCGCCCGCTGGATCTGCGCCAGCATTCCGTTGAGCGCCAACGAAAGCCGACCCACCTCGGTCCGTTGATCGCGTTCGGTTATGCGGCGGTCCAGCTGGCCGTCGGCGATCGCCGCGGCGGTGTGTTCGACTTCGGTCAGCGGCCGTAGGCTGCGGCGCACCACCGCATAACTGGCCAGGCCGATGATCAACAGCACCGCTGCGCCGATGCCGACCTGCAACCACACCAGTGAGCGGACCGTGTGCTGCACATCGGAAAGGTCGAAAGCCACGGTGATCGATCGGCCCAGCGGACCCACCACCGACATCGCCCGCCATCGCACGCCGGATCGGTCAACCGAGCCAACCGTCACGGGCTCACGACCCACGTCGTTGTCTTCGGGCAGTGCCGGTTCGGCGTTGCGATCGTTGACCACCGTCCAGGTGCGTCCGTCCTGGCCGATGCTGCGTACATAGAAGTTCGACGGCGGGCGGTCTGCGTTCGGGCCCTCGGGTGGTAGCGCCGTCATCCGTCGCGGCGCCTGCGCCCACCCGTGGGACGCGTCGAGCAGGTTCTGGTCGACCCGGTCGATCAGTCTGTGGCGCAGGATCGAAGTGACCGCCACCCCGGAAGTCGCCAACCCGCCCGCCACCAGCACCAGGGTTGCGGCAACGAGGCTGACCCGAAGCGGGAATGCGACCCGACGGAGTTTCACCATCTCCGCATTCTTCGCCTACCGGGCGTTATCTCGTCGTGCGATCATCGTGGTTCGCGCAGCACATACCCGACCCCACGCAGCGTGTGCAGCAAGCGTTTCTCGCCGGTGTCGATCTTGCGGCGCAGATACGAGACATAGGACTCGACGACGTTGACGTCACCGCCGAAGTCATAACGCCAAACGTGGTCGAGGATTTTCGGCTTGCTCAGCACGGTGCCCGCGTTGATCACGAAGTAGCGCAGCAGGGTGAACTCCGTGGGCGACAGCGATACCGGCTCGCCGGCCTTCCACACCTCGTGGGTGTCCTCGTCGAGCTCGATGTCGGCGAACCTCAGCCGGGCATTGCGCTGCTCTACCACGCCTTTGCCGACGCGCCGCAGGATGACCCGCAACCTGGCGACCACTTCTTCCAGACTGAACGGCTTGGTGACGTAGTCGTCGCCGCCGAGAGTCAGCCCGGCGATCTTGTCCTGCAACGAGTCGCGCGCGGTCAAAAACAGCGCAGGCGCGTCGATACCGTCGGCGCGCAGCCGGCGTAACACCCCGAAGCCATCCATCCCCGGCATCATCACGTCCAGAATCACGGCGTCCGGTTTGACTTCGCGGGCCAAATCCAGCGCCGCCGGCCCGTTGGTGGCGGTATAGACCTCGAAGCCCTGGAATTTGAGACTCACCGAGAGAAGCTCAACGATGTTGGTCTCGTCGTCAACGACGAGGATCCGCGCCTCGGGGGCCTGGTTGCCTGTGGATACCGATGCCATAACTGTCTATTCCCTCGTACCCGGTTGAACGTTACCTCCAAGGCAACTGTGTGATTCCTGTGAGTTCCTTGCCAGCCTGATCTGCGCCGTACTGGCGTTAGCGCAGGCCGGCGTGCATAGACTCGGGGAATGAACGCCGACAACAGCCTGGCGGCCATCGCCACCATGCCCATTCGGGTGGGGTTGGCCGCCGCCGATGCGGGCCTGGGCGTTGCGACCTCGGCGCTGGGCTTGGCGCAGCGCACATTGGGTGGGACGGGCAGCCCGGCCGGGTCAAACGCGGTCGTGCACATGCTGGGCATCGATGATGCGATCACCCGGGCCAATCGGCTGGCCAGGTTGCTCGACGACGACGCGCCGCTGGGGCGTGCGCTGGCGCCGGACGGGCCGGTGGATCGGCTGCTGCGACCGGGCGGGGTCGTGGACCTGTTGACCGCGCCCGGCGGTCTGCTCGACCGGCTCACCGCCGAGGGCGGTGGCTTGGAGCGGGCGCTCAAGCCCGGTGGGCTGGTCGATCAGTTGGTCGCCGACGACGGGCTGATCGAGCGGGTGCTTGCCGAGGACGGGCTCGCCGATCGGCTGTTGGCCGAGGGTGGCCTGATCGACAAGCTGACGGCGCGACACGGGCCGCTCGAACAGCTCGCCAACGTCGCCGATACCCTCAGCCGGCTGGCGCCCGGGATGGAGGCGCTGGAGCCGGCCATCGCGACCCTGCAAGACGCCGTGATGGCGCTGACCATGGTCGTCAATCCGTTGAGCAGCATCGCCGAGCGCATCCCGCTGCCCGGCCGCCGCCCGTCCCGCCGCTCCGCGCCGCGAGCCGTGCGTTCCCAGCGCATCGTCGACGAATGAGCCTTTAGGCTGGCACCGGTAAGACCGGCTCCTTAGCTCAGTGGTAGAGCACTCGCCTTGGTATGCGAGCGGGTCGAACGTTAGTTGGATGCTCAGGTGGCTGGAGCGTCAGTAGGACCGGCCGTCGGCGTACCGCTGTCGCCGGTAGTGGCGACCGCTACCGCGATTCCTCGCCTTGTACGTCGGCAGCTGGCTGTCACAGTTGGGACAAATGAGCCGCAAAGAGCAAGCGTCGGCGGTGTGACTGTTGGCATGCATTGCATTGCATGCATTGGTGCAGAACACCTTTAAAGCGTGTCGAACAACTCTGGTGAGTGTTGGGCACCGCCCTTCTCGGGCGTCGTCGGTTCAGGCCGCTGAGGCGGTGTGAACGTCGGTTTCCGCGTCTTTCGGGCTGGTTTCGCCAACACGGGGGTGTTGGCCAGCGCCGTCCCGTCGGCGGACATTGGTGGCCCGGCCTCCTGCTTGGGGGTCCGGGGTTCGGTGGGAGTCGTGATGGGTGTGGCCCCAGCGGGCCAGATTCCTGGCCGCGTTGGTGTCTCTGTCGGCGGTGTACCCGCAACCGCAGGTGAACACCCGATCCGCCAGCGTCATCGCACGATTGACCGCCCCGCATTCGGGGCACAGGCGGGTTGAGGGATACCAGCGGTCGGCTTCGACGAGCTGGCCGCGCCGCCACGCCTGCTTGTACTTCACCAGTCGGGCGAACTCCGACCAGCCGGCATCCGAGATCGCCCGGGCCAGCCGGTGATTGGCCAACATACCTGCCACGTTGAGGTTCTCGATAACGAGCAGGTCGTGGGTCTTGACCAACTCATTGGATACCTGGTGTAGGAAATGGTGGCGCACGTTGGCGACACGGTGGTGATGGCGCCCCAGCCGGGCGGCGGCATCCTTGCGGTGGTGTGATCCTTTCTTCTTACGTGACAACGACTTCGACAACCGTCGTTGCTGCTTGATGCCCGTGGCCAGCGCTTTGGGCGCGTCGGCGATGCGGGCGACTTCGGTGCCGTCGGCGGTGGCGGCGACGGCGAATGCCGACAGGCCGCGGTCCACCCCCACCCAGCCGCCAGCATCGTCGGGTCGGGTCCGGTGCTGGTGGGCAGAGTGCAGATCGGCGGCCTCCACGTTGAGCGCGATCCACCACCGGCCCCGTGATGGCTGATGGTGGCGAACAGGATTTTCGCGCGGTGCTTGGCGAGCATGCGCCGCAACCGGCGGGTGTCATCGTGCACCCCGACGGCTCCGATGCCGGGCAGTGTGACCGACCGGGGCCGGTTGTTATCCCCTACCCGGATCGCGGCTGGTTTGCCCTTGAGATGCTTGTTGCGCAGCCGAAACGACGCGACGTCGCCGGTCTTCTTCTTGAACCGCGGGAAGCCGACCCGTTTCCCTTTGCGCTTGCCCGAGCGTGAATCCGACCACGATTTCAGGCCTTTACCCAGGTCGACAGCGGCTTCCTCGAACACCTGCTGACACACCTCACGCCGCCAGGACAGGCCCGTCACCATGGTCTCGGTGACGCCGAGACCATCGACGGTGAAGACCCGCCCGGCGTCTTCGGTTTTCTTCCACGCGTTGAACGCGTTGATCAGATCAAACCCTGTCCAGGGCACGTCAACATCCGCGTCGGTCTTGCCTCGAGTAAGGGCGGTTTTCACGATCCGTAGGCACTGGTTGAACGCGAACCGCGACGCCCCGGCATGCCGGGCCAGCACCGCGTACTGCTCGACCGTCGGGTCGAGACAGAACCGGAATGTGGTGTGCCGCGCCATTACCGATCAGCGTCCCACACAACACCGACAACACGATGAACAGCAACGATTGTGTCGGACCCGTGGAACACCATCGATAGTCATGTCACCCAAAACCGCTTGGCCGGCGCCGGTACCGCTCCGATGTGTCCGACAGCGCGTGGGCGCGCATCGCCCGATTCCTGGTGTCTCACCACACCAAAGGTGGGCGGCCGTGCCCACCGCAACGGTGGCGCGAATACCTCGACGCCATCCTGTATGTGCTGCGCACCGGCTGCGCCTGGCGGCATCTGCCGCACGAGTTCACCGTGTCCTGGTCGGCCGCGCACAAGCACTTCCTGCGCTGGTGCCGCAACCACACCTGGACGCGAATCCTTACCACGGTCCGCGGCGAGGTCCGCACCCAATCCGGCCGTCGCCGACGGCCCACCGCCGCCGTGGTGGACTCATCGTCGGTGAAAGCGTCCCTGGTGGCTGGGCCGCGCGGGTTCGACGGAGCGAAGAAGGTCGACGGCGTGAAACGACACGTGCTCGTCGACTCTGCCGGTGTGCTGGTCGCCGCCGTCGTCACCCCACGCTGACGTGCAGGACCGGGCCGCCTTTCCCAAGCTCCTGCGTAAGGCCACACCGATCGCCCCGACCATCAGCCACGGATGGGTCGACACGGGCTACACCGACCAGACCGTCGCCGCCGCCGCCAGCAGGGCGGGTGTCAGTGTCGAGGTGGTGTCCGGGCCCAACCCGGCCACGGGTTTATCGTCCAGCCGCGACGATGGATGGTCGAACCCACCAACGGCTGAATAAACCACTGCCGCCGCATCGACCGCCACTACGAAGCCACCCTCACCGCGCACGAAGGCTTCGTATACCTCAGCCAAATCTCCCTACTACTCAGAAGACTCGACCGCAGCCAGATGTTCGACACGCGTTAGCCGACGGCCTTCGAAATCGACTCCGCACCCGAGACAGGTCATTGACATAAGACGACACTATCCCTCAGTGCCGACAGGAATGGAGCCGCGTGAGAGACTCGAA
>NZ_JBOHHI010000232.1:0-68306 GCF_050700595.1 Mycobacterium sp. | reverse complement strand
GCCATGCCGACCGCCATGCCCAGGCCCTGGCCCAGCGGGCCGGTGGTGGCCTCCACGCCGGGCGTGTGCCAGTGCTCGGGGTGGCCGGGGGTGTGGCTGCCCCAGGTGCGCAGCGCCTCCAGGTCGGCCAGCGTCATGCCGGGGTACCCGGACAGGTAGAGCTGGATGTAGAGGGTCAGGCTGGAGTGGCCGCAGGACAGCACGAACCGGTCCCGCCCCGGCCACGCCGGGTCGGCCGGGTCGTGCCGCATCACGCGCTGGTAGAGCAGGTAGGCCGCGGGGGCCAGGCTCATGGCCGTGCCCGGGTGGCCGTTGCCGACCTTCTGGACCGCGTCCATCGCCAGGACCCGGACCAGGTCTACGGCCCGCTTGTCAGCCTGCGACCATTCCAGCCCGGCTCCAGGCGTGTCACTGCTCACGTCGGCTCAGGCCCCCTCTGCTCTGTCTCGATCGGATGCGGATGGCTCAGAAGCGGAAAACAACGTCGGGGACGGGACGGCCGTGCGCGGCGGCTCCTCCCCACCGATTGACCCTATCCCGGCTGGGTTTCTGGCGGCCGGGCGTGCCTGTGAACCGTCGGTGAAGCCCGGGGCCCGCTCACGCAGGGCGTAGGGGAGCAGCAGCGCGGTGACCCAGATCGCGGCCGCGCCGACCTCGTGCACCCAGACCACGCCCGCCGGCAGGCCGCTGAAGTACTGCCCGTAGCCGATGCTGCCCTGCACCCCGACCAGGACCAGCAGCAGCCAGCCCAGCCAGACTGCCCGGCGCGGCGCTGAGGACAGCCGCAGCGCCAGGACCAGCGCGATGACCAGGCCGCCCAGCAGCCAGCCGATGTCGGCATGCAGCTGGGTCACCCCGGTCATCGGCAGCGGGTACCTGGGCACCGACCGGGCCCCGGCCAGCGGCCCGGTCCCGGTCACCACCGTGCCGGCCGCCAGCATCAGCGCCACGGCGCCGATCACGGCCAGCGAGATCAGCCGGACCTCCGGCCGGGCCAGCGGCCGGGCCGGGCCGGTGCCCTCCTGGCACCGGACGTACAGCGCCACCGCCGCCGCGACCAGCGCCGCCGAGGCCAGGTAGTGCACCGAGACCCAGCCCGGGTTGAGCTTGGTCAGCACGACGATGCCGCCGATGATCGCCTGGGCCACGATCGCCCCCGGCTGGGCGGCGGCCAGCCAGACCAGGTCGCGGCGCCGCCGGCCCTCGGGGCCGGACTTGTACCGCCAGGCGGCCACGAAGACCAGCACGGCGATCACGAATATGGCGTCAGTCACCAGCCGGTTGCCGAACTCGATCCACCGGTGGACCAGCGAGTCGCCGTGGACGCCGCCGGCCACCAGGCTGTGCGCGGTGCACTGCGGCCAGTCCGGGCAGCCCAGCCCGGACTGGCTGAGCCGGACCGCGGCGCCGGTCAGGATGATGAACACCGACGCCAGCACTCCGGCCAGCGCGTACCGGCGCATGGCCACGGCGGAGGGCGCCAGCACCGTGTCCGCCGCCTTCCGGACCCAGCCGGGCCAGCCGCCGCGGGCCGTCGCCGGGGCGGCCGCCGGGACCGGATGAGGCGAGTCGAGGTGTGCGGGCACGAGCCCCATCGTAGAAGCGCCCGGCGATCACCGTTACATCGAGCGTCCCCTAACCCAAACGCCGGCCATGTACTGGATGTCCCGTTGATGACACCGGCCGAGCCGTGGCTTCATGATCGCGGAAGTCCAGCCGCGACTATCGCGGACCGATTTCCGTGGTCATGAACGGCCGGGTCCGCCTTTGCGCTACTCCCGGCGGGTCGCCTTCGCGCTACTCCCAGCGGAACGTGCGGGCCGCGATGGCGATGGCGGCCACCGCCCAGGCCAGCAGTACCAGCAGGTCCAGGCCGGGCAGGCCGCCGCCGTGGGCCAGCGTCGCGCGCAGGCCGTCGGCCAGCGCGCCGGCGGGCAGCAGCCGCAGCTCGGGCCGGATCCCGGCCGGGAACCTGGCCAGCGGGAACAGCACGCCGCCGATGCCCAGCATGACCAGGTAGATGAGGTTCGCGGCGGCCAGCGTGGCCTCCGCGCGCAGCGTCCCGGCCAGCAGCAGGGCCAGCCCGCTGAACGCCGCCGTCCCGGCCAGCAGCAGCGCGACCGCGAACGCCACCCCGGCCGGGCTGGTGTCCGGCCGCCAGCCGAGCACCGCGCCGAGCGCGCAGATGATCACCACCTGGAGGACCTCGACGGCCAGCACGGTCAGGGTCTTGGCCCCGATCAGCCCGCCGCGTGACAGCGGGGTGGCGCCGAGCCGCTTGAGCACCCCGTACCGGCGCTCGAACCCGGTGGAGATGGCCTGGCTGGTGAACGCGGTGGACAGCACGGCCAGGGCCAGGATGCCGGGCACCACGAAGTCGATCCGGCTGCCGTGGATGGCCACCAGCGGCTCGTGGCCGAAGGCCAGGAGCAGCAGCACCGGGATGATCAGCGTCAGCAGCAGCTGCTCGCCGTTGCGCAGCAGGAAGCGCAGCTCCAGGCCGGCCTCGGCCCGGATCATGCGGGCCAGCGGCGCCGCGCCCGGCGCGGGCGGCGGCCAGCCCGCGGCGTCGCCGGGCCGGCTGGCACCGGGCACCCGGGATCCGGTCGCTCCCGGCCCGGTCGCTCCCGGCCCGGTCACCCCGGGCCCGGTCACGTCAGGCCCGGTCACCCCTGGCCCCCTCTCGGCGGGGCCGGCGAAGTCGGTCACGACCGCAACTCCCGTCCGGTCAGCTCCAGGAACACGTCCTCCAGCGTGCGGCTCTCGATCCGCAGGCTCTGGGCCAGGATGCCGTGGTCGGCGCACCAGGCCGTGACCGAGGCCACCAGCCGGGGATCGACGCCGTCGGTCACCTCGATCATGTAGTGGCCGGCCGGCGACTCCTTGGCCGCGCTGCCCGCGGGCAGCGCCGAGACGAGCGCGTCGAGGTCCAGGCCGGGCTCGGCCCGGAACCGCAGCTGCCCGGACGAGCCGCACAGCTCGGCCAGCGTCCCGGCCACGGCGACCTCGCCGTGGTCCACGATCACGATGTGGTCGGCCAGCCGCTCGGCCTCCTCCATGTAGTGCGTGGCCAGGATCACCGCGGTGCCCGCGGCCCGCAGGTCCTCGATCAGCTCCCAGGTGGCGTGCCGGGCCTGGGGGTCCAGGCCGGCCGTGGGCTCGTCCAGGAACACCAGCTCCGGGCGGCCGATCACGGCGGCGGCCAGGGACAGCCGCTGCTGCTGGCCGCCGGACAGCCGCCGGTAGGGGGTGCGCCCGCAGGACTCCAGCCCGAGCCGGGCGATCAGCAGGTCCGGGTCGATGGGGCGGGCGTAGAAGCGGGCCAGCACGCCCAGGTACTCGGCCGCCCTGGCCGCGGTGGGGATGCCGCCGGACTGGAGCATCACGCCGACCCTGGGCCGCAGCTCGCGGGCGTCTCGCGCCGGGTCGAGGCCCAGCACCCGGACGGTGCCGCCGTCGGGCCGCCGGTAGCCCTCGCAGGTCTCGATGGTGGTGGTCTTGCCGGCCCCGTTGGGGCCCAGGATCGCGGTCACCCGGGCGCGCGCGGCGGTCAGCGACAGGCCGGCCACGGCGGCCTTTCTGCCGTACTGCTTGACCAGGCCGCTGATCTCGACGGCCGGAGCGCTGCTCACGCTCGTGAGTCTAGGGTCCGCTAGCCGACCGTCACGAACCGGGCGAGCTGGGCGGACTGCTCGAGGCGGCTCGGCTCGTGCACGTACATCATGTGACCGGCCTCGAAGTAGCCGAACTCGATGTTCTGAGCCAGCTCGGCCGGGATCTCCAGGTGGGCGAAGGTGTGCTCGGACGCGGCGTACGGGGTGGCCCCGTCGTAGTAGCCGCAGTCCACGCGGACCCGCATGTGCGGATTGGTGCGCATGGCCGCGGCCAGCTTGTCGGCCACGTACACGTGGGCGGCCTCGAACTCCTTGTACGACCACGGGTGCACGTGGCTGCTCAGCACCTCATACGGCAGGTCGCTGTGGTACTCCAGCTCGCCGCGCACGTAGTGGTTCAGGGCCGCCGAGTAGGGGCCGATGATGGCGTCCATGGACGGGTCGCTGGCCCACTGCTCCCGCCCGTAGTCCGCGTCCCAGCCGGTGAACCGGCCGTCCAGGCGGCCCACGGTGCGCCGCTGCGCGCGCAGCAGCTCGGTGAAGAAGCGGATGTGCTCGGGCCGCAGGTTGACCCGGTCGACGTAGTCCTCCGACAGCCCGGTCAGCGCGGCCACCCGGGCCACCGCGGCCGACCGCTCCCCGGCGGTCAGCCGGGCGCCGCGGCTGAGCACCTGCAGGTACTCGCCGCCGGCGTAGGCCTGCGCGTCGTCCAGCACCTCGCGCAGCGGCCGGTCGCCGTGCCGCCCGTGGTAGTGCGCGATCGCGGCGTAGGTGGGCAGGTAGTACACGTAGGCGTCGTCGTTGCCCGCGTTGAACTCGGTCGTGCCGCCGTCCAGGAAGGCGGAGATCAGCATCAGGCCGTTCAGGTACATCCCGTAGCGTTCCTGCAGATGACGGGCCAGGCCCGCCGCCCTGGTGGTGCCGTAGGACTCGCCGCACAGGTACTTGGGCGACATCCAGCGGTCCTCGCGGGTCGTCCACAGCCGGATGACCTCGCCGACCGACTCGATGTCCGCGCCGAAGCCGTGGAAGTCGCCGGACTTGCCGCCCTTGACGGCGCGGGAGAAGCCGGTCGAGACCGGGTCGATGAACACCAGGTCGGAGTGGCGCAGCAGGGTCTGGGAGTTGTCGGCCAGGCCGTAGGGCGGCGGCAGCAGCGCGCCGGCGTCGCCCATCATCACCCGGCGCGGGCCGAGCAGGCCCAGGTGCAGCCAGACGCTCGAGGAGCCGGGGCCGCCGTTGAACGCGAACGTCACAGGGCGTCGGGCCTTGGCGGCGGCGCTGTCGGCGTTATCAGCGGTGTAGGCGACCACGAACACCTCGGCGGTCGCCTTGGCCCCGGCGAACTCGTCGTCGCCGATCTGCTCCTTGCGCAGCACGACCCGCCCGGCCTGGACCGTGTACGGCAGCGCAGTGCTTCTAGGGCGCCCCGCCGCGCTGTCGACCGTGATCTCGTGGTGGGTGGTGACCAGGTCGTCCTGCGGCTCTTCCGGCTTGGCGTCTGCCCCGGTGCCCTCGCCGGCCGGGTTCTGCCGATCGTCGCTTGTGTCTGAGGCCATGGCAGAGCAGGCTAACGGGCCTCGGCCGCCCGGGGGTGGGCCGGGTCAGGCCCTGACGGGCTCCGAGGCCGGCACGGCGGCCGCGGCGGCCAAAGCCGTGAACAGGCTCAGGTCCTCTCCGGCCTCGGGGTGCCACTGGACGGCCACCGCGAACGGATGCTGCGCCGGGCTCAGCTCGGCCGCCTCGATGATGCCGTCGGCGGTCCACGCGGTGGCGGTCAGCCCGCTGCCGAGCTGGTCGACGGCCTGGTGGTGATGGGTGGGCACGACGACCGGCAGGTGGTCGGTCAGGTCGGTGCGGTGCAGGATCGAGGCCAGCCGGCTGCCCGGCGCGACCCGGACCTCGTGCTGCCCGTAGCCGCTGGCCTCGGGAGAGTGGCTGTCGTTGCCGACCAGGTCGGGCAGGTGCTGGTGCAGCGTGCCGCCCAGGGCCACGTTCATGACCTGCATGCCGCGGCAGATGCCGAGCACCGGCAGCCGCTGCTCCAGCGCGGCGCTGACCAGGGCCAGCTCGGCGTCGTCGCGGGCCGGGTTGGCCGGCCCGGAGCTGGGGTCGCGCGGCGCGCCGTAGCGGGCCGGGTCGATGTCCCCGCCGCCGGACAGCACCAGGCCGTCCAGGCGGCCGGTCACGGCCTCGATCCCGGCCAGCGGCGGCAGCAGCACCGGGATGGCCCCGGCCGCGGCCACGCTGGCCGCGTAGCGCTCGGGGAGCAGGACGGCGAGCCTGTCCCAGGTGCTCCAGCGGGCCGTTTCGCGGTAGGAGCTGATCCCGATCAGCGGACGTATCGGTGGTGGCATGACGCCAGCCTACAAAGGCGTCACGTAGGCCCCGCTGATGCCACCGTCCACCAGGAACGACGACGCGGTCATGAACGAGGAGTCGTCGCTGGCCAGGAAGGCCACGGCGGCGGCGATCTCCTCGGGCTCGCCGAACCGGCCCATGGGCACGTGGACCAGGCGGCGCGCGGCCCGCTCGGGATCCTTGGCGAACAGCTCGCGCAGCAGCGGCGTGCTGACCGGCCCCGGGCACAGGGCGTTGACCCGGATGCCCTCGCGGGCGAACTGGACGCCGAGCTCGCGGGTCATGGCCAGCACCCCGCCCTTGGACGCGGTGTAGGAGATCTGCGATGTCGCCGACCCCATCACCGCAACGAACGAGGCGACGTTGACGATCGAACCACGGCCGGCAGGCACCATGTGCCGCAACGCCGCCCGGCAGCACAGGTACACCGATTTCAGGTTGACGTCTTGCACCCGCTGCCACACGGGCTGCTCGGTGTTCTCGATCAGCTCGTCCTCCGGTGGCGAGATGCCGGCGTTGTTGACCGCGATATCGACCGACCCATAGCGTTCCGCCGCGGTATCGAACAGCGTGTTGACGGCGGCTTCATCCGAAACATCCACCGGCACAAACAAACCGCCCAATTCGTCGGCAGCCGCCGCGCCAGCCCGCTGGTCGATGTCGCCGACGGCGATGGTGGCTCCTTCGACATGCAGCCGTCGTGCCGACGCCAGGCCGATGCCGCCGCCTGCGCCGGTGACGACGGCGACCTTGCCCGAAAGCCGCTGGCTCAGATCTGAGCTCATCTGCTCACTCGCTCGCTGGCATACGGCCGTGCCGCATCCACGACCGCCGCGAAGAGCCGCAGATCGTCGAGGCTTTCCTCCGGATGCCACTGTACGGCCAGCACGAAACGCTCCCCGGGCAGTTCGAGCGCCTCGATCACACCGTCGGCGTCCCATGCGCTGACAACCAGGCCGTCGCCGACCTCGGCGATGGCCTGATGGTGATAGCACCGCACGTCGGCGTTCTCCCCCAGCAGCCCCGCCAGCCGGGTGCCGGGCACCGTGCGCGCGCTCAGCGTGGTGAAAACGGCGTTGCCGGCCCGATGCCCGTCGTGCCCGATGACGTCGGGCAGATGCTGATGCAGCGTTCCGCCGAACGCGACGTTGAGTACCTGAGCGCCGCGACAGATGCCCAACACCGGCAGCTCCCGCTTGAGCGCCTCGCGCAGCAGCGCGAATTCCCAGTCGTCGCGCTGCGTGCCGGGCTCATCGGTGGTCGGGTGCCGCTGCTGCCCGTAGGCGGCGGGATCGACGTCCTTACCTCCGGTGAGCAACAGGCCGTCCAGGCCGTCGAGCACCCGGTTGGCGATGTCGACGTCCACCGGCTGCGGCGGCAGCAGCGTTGCCACCCCGCCGGTCAGCGTGACGCCCTGAAAGTAGGCGGCGGGCAAAAAGCTGGCCCGAACGTCCCAAATGCCCGTCTGGGCCTGATCCAGATAGGTCGTCATGCCGATTACCGGCGGCCTAGAGGCGCTCAAAGCCACGCCTCCGCTCCCAATCGGTGACCGCGGCGTTGAACGCCGCGGCCTCGGCACGCGCATTGTTCAGGTAGTGCGTCACGACGTCCTCGCCGAACGCCTGCCGCGCGACGGCTGATCCACCGAAGAGCGCGGCGGCCTCGGTCAGTGTGCCGGGTAGCCGTTCGGCGTCGCTGTCGTAGGCATTGCCGATGCAAGGCTCCGGCAGCTGCAGGCCCTGTTCGATACCGTGCAACCCACCGGCGATCAGGGCTGCGACCGCCAGGTACTGGTTGACATCGCCGCCGGGCACCCGGCATTCCATCCGCAGGTCGCGCCCACGACCGACGACGCGCAGCGCGCACGTCCGGTTATCGGGTCCCCACGCAACCACCGTAGGTGCGAAGCTGCGGTCCGCGAACCGCTTGTAAGAGTTGATGTTCGGCGCATAGAACAACGTCAGCTCCCGCACCGTGGCCAACTGGCCCGCGACGAAACTGCGGAACGTCGCCGACATGCCGTCCGGTTGGCTGTCGTCGGCGAACGTCGCGGAGCCGTCCGCCGACCGAAGCGAAATGTGGATGTGACAGCTGCTGCCTTCCCGTTCGTCGTATTTCGCCATGAATGTCAAGCATTTGCCGTGCTGGCCGGCGATCTCCTTGGCGCCGTTCTTGTAGACGCTGTGGTTGTCGCAGGTGACCAGCGCATCGTCATAGTTGAACACGATCTCCTGCTGACCCCTATTGCACTCCCCCTTGGCGCTGTGCCAGCGCAGACCGGCGGCCTGCATTTGACTTCGGATATCGCGTAGCAGCGGCTCGATGCGGGTCGAGGCCAGCACCGAATAGTCCATGTTGTAGTCGCTGGCCGGCATCAGCCCGCGGTAGCCGCTGGCCCACGCCTGGCGGTAGGTCTCGTCGAACACCAGGAACTCGAGCTCGGTGGCGACATAGGCGCGCAGGCCGTGCCGACTCAACCGGTCAAGCTGGCAGCGCAGCACACGGCGCGGAGCGGCGGCGACAGGCCCGCCGTCGTGCCAGACCAGATCGGCCACTACCAGCGCCGTACCGGGCAGCCAGGGCATCAGCCGAAGCGTGGCCAGGTCCG
Source organism: Mycobacterium sp. (assembly GCF_050700595.1). GTDB lineage: Bacteria > Actinomycetota > Actinomycetes > Mycobacteriales > Mycobacteriaceae > Mycobacterium. The sequence continues at coordinate 59,723 of NZ_JBOHHI010000232.1, read as the reverse complement.
GCCTCATCACCATGTCGCCGTAACCCGTGCCCCAGCTCGACATCGGGTAACCGGCGACGGGGTTCATCTCGACGTCGACGGCGAGCAGGTAACTGCAGCACTCGGCGCCGCGAGTGGCCACCTCATCGACGAAATACCGGCCCGACACCCGCTTCCCCACCAGCCGGCCCTGCATGTCGGTGAACGCGACGATAACCGTGTCGATATCACCGGCGGCGACCAGCCGCGCGAGGTCATCCTGGGACAGCATTTCGCCAGACGTCGGTCACCAGGTGCTGGTGCGCAGCACGATCTCGGCGGCCAGCTGCGCCGTCGACTCCGCGACATTGCGCCGGCCCAGCAGCTCCACCACGCGGAACTCACCCAAGACATATCGCTGGCTGGCCCGGGCCACCGCCTGCGCGGCCGGGGTACTGACCAGCGCGGTGGTGTTGATCTCCACCGGTGGGCAGTGCTCGTCGCGGATGACGCCGGCCAGATCGGCCATCCGTGGATGCCCGCGGTCGATAACCACCAGACCGGTGAAGCGGTCCAACCGGGTCGCCGCCAACTCCCAGGCCAGCTCGGCCCCGATGCGATCACCGACCAGCACCGCCCAGTCGATGTCGAGCACGTCGAGAATGCCGACCACCGACTTGGCGCTCAACCGCGGATCAGGACCGATGACGATCGTGCGCAGCGACGCGGTATGCAGCCGCTCGCACACCGGGTCGTAGGCGGCCGGCGCGCGCTGCGCGGCGCCGAGCACCAGCACGGCGGAGCCGTTTTCCGGACCTGCGACGCCGACCTCGATCGCGAAGCCGTCGATGGTGGTCATCATCGTCGAAGGCATTCGTGCAAATTACAGCTAATCGGCCTGGGCGGTGAGCGTTTTCGCACTTTCTCATGCTGGTTTCCGGCCGACGACGAGCGTCGGCCGCGGCGGAGGTCCGTCATGCAGCAGGCCGGCGACGGCGTCGATGTCGACGTGCACGGCCAACAGATCCGCCATCAGATCGAGCTGGGCGTCACGGCGCGCCGACACGTCGACGTCGTCGGCCACGACGAAGCCGTCCCGGCCCGCCGCGGCGGCCGCGCGGCGCAACCACTCCCGCCGGAACACGTCGTTGTCGAACAGCCCGTGCCAATGCGTGCCGTACACAGAAGCGCGGCAGTACCCCTGCGGCGCTCCGTCCGCCTCGAACCAGGTGGTCTCGGCGCAGCGCACCACCCGCCCGTGGTGGATCTCATAACCATTCGGCGGCCAGCGGCGCAGCACCTTGTCGGGGGTGAACACGATGTCGGCGTTCAGCAGGCCCAGCCCGTCGACACGCCCGGATCGGGTTTCGACCGGATCGTCGATCGAGCGGCACAGCATCTGGAAGCCACCGCAGATCCCCAGCACCACCCGGCCCGCGGCCGCGTGGCCGACGACGGCCTGGGCTAGCCCGCGCTCGTGCACCCAGCGCAGGTCGGCGATGGTGGCCTTACTGCCGGGCAGCACGATCACGTCGGCGTCGGCGAGGTCGGCGGGTTCGGTCACCCAGCGCACCAGCACCCCGGGCTCACACGCCAGCGCCTCGACGTCGGTGGAGTTGGAGATCCGCGGCAGACGCAGCGCGGCGACGCGCAGCCATTGTCGTCCCCGCGGCGGTTGCGGTGTGCCCAGCACCCGGTGGGCCAGCACCGAGACCGAGTCCTCGGCGTCCAGCCAAACTTCGTCGGCATAGGGCAGCACCCCGTAGGTGGGACGTCCGGTGAGGTCGGCCAGTTGTCGCAGGCCGGGCGCCAGCAGTGCGGGGTCGCCGCGGAATTTGTTGACGATGAACCCGGCGATGAGCGCCTGATCGTCGGGTTCGAGCACCGCCACCGTCCCGAACAGATGAGCCAACAGCCCGCCGCGGTCGATGTCGCCGACCAGAATCACCGGCAGGCGCGCTGCCCGGGCCAGTCCCATGTTGGCCACATCGGTTGCGCGCAAATTGACTTCGGCCGGCGAGCCCGCGCCCTCGCAGATCACCGCGTCGAATTCGGCTTGCAGGCTTGCTAGTTCGTCGGTTACGACGCCGCAGAGCCGATCGCGATGCGCCCAGTAGTCGGCCGCGGTGACCGAGTCGGCCACCTGCCCGCGGATCACCAGCTGCGATGTTCGGTCGCTACCGGGTTTGAGCAGGATCGGGTTGAACCTGACGCTGGGCGCCAGGCCGGCCGCGCGAGCCTGCACCGCCTGCGCCCGGCCGATCTCGCCGCCTTCGACGGTGACCGCGGAGTTGTTCGACATGTTCTGCGCCTTGAATGGCGCGACCCGAATACCCTTGCGGGCCAGCAGCCGGCACAGTCCCGCGACCACCATGGACTTCCCGGCGTCGGAACTGGTGCCGGCGACCAGCAGCGCGCCACTCACTTTTGCGTGGCGAGCGCTAGAGACATGTGAGGATTTCGGCGCCGGTGTCGGTGACCAGCAGTGTGTGCTCGAACTGCGCGGTCCACTTGCGATCCTTGGTGACCACCGTCCAGCCGTCGTCCCAGATTTCGTAGTCGACCGCGCCGAGGTTGATCATCGGCTCGATGGTGAACGTCATCGCAGGCTCGAGGACTGTACTGACCGAGGGCTGGTCGTAGTGCAGCACCACCAGCCCGTTGTGGAACGTGGTGCCGATGCCGTGCCCGGTGAAGTCGCGAACCACGTTGTATCCGAAGCGGTTTGCGTACGACTCGATGACCCGGCCGACCACCGACAACGACCGGCCCGGTTTGACGGCCTTGATCGCCCGCATCGTCGCCTCCCGGGTGCGCTCGACGAGCAGCCGATGCTCCTCGGAAACATCGCCGGCCAGAAATGTCGCGTTGGTGTCGCCGTGGACGCCGTCGATGTAGGCGGTGACGTCGATGTTGACGATGTCTCCGTCCTCGATCACAGTCGAGTCCGGAATGCCGTGGCAGATGACTTCGTTCAGCGACGTGCAGCACGACTTCGGGTAACCCTTGTAGCCCAGCGTCGAGGGATAGGCGCCGGCCTCGACCATGTAGTCGTGTGCGATGCGGTCCAACTCGTCGGTCGTCACCCCGGGCGCGACCGCCTTGCCCGCCGCGGCGAGCGCGCCGGCTGCGATCCGGCTGGCGATGCGCATCTTCTCGATCACCTCGGGTGTCTGCACCCACGGCTCGCTACCCTCGGCCGCGGTCGGCTTACCGACGTATTCCGGGCGCGGAATCGACGTGGGTACCGGCAGTGTCGGGGACAGCACGCCGGGGGACAACGCACTACGCACAGGCATGTCGCAAGCTTACTGGCGTGCCATCTCCTCAGCGCCGGCGCAGCAATGACCGCCGCGGCCCGCGGATCACGACCGAGCCGCACACCACCCGGCCGGTCAGCACCACGTGCGGTATCCCCTCGGCGGGCGCGTTCTTACGGCGGTCGCTCGCGCTGCCGACATAGACCTCGACGTCGTCGATGGAGGCGCTGGCGCCGTCGGGCAGCCGGATCTCGACCGAACCGAACTTCATGTCGAGTTCGATGACGACCACCGGCCCGGCGAACCGGGCATGCACCAGGTCCAATTCGCACGACCCCAGCCTGCGCACCAGGGCCAGCCGCGTCGGCACCATCCACTCGCCGCGACGCTTGAGCGATCCCACCCAGCCGCGCAGCTCGACCCGATCGGCCGCGCAGGTGACGATCGCACCCGGTCCGGGTAAATCTGTCACCAGGCTGTCCAGGTCATTGCGGGTGCGCGCATACGACACCCGCGACGAGCGTTGCTCGAACTCATCGATATCGATCAGCCCGAGCGCGACCGCGTTGTGCAGGCGGCGCAGCGTGCCGTTGCGGTCGGCATCCGACACGCGGAGCTCGGTCAGTTGGTCGGGGCGCGTCATAGCGGTACCAATTTACCGCCGCCGACTGTGCGCGTCGCTGGGCAATCAGGCCAGATAGTCGCCGGGTAGCCCCTGCAACATCCGCTTGGCCATCCGGACCGCGTACTCCGAGCTGCCGCCCCCGACGATCAGCGCCGCAAACGCCATGTCACCGCGGTACCCGGCGAACCAGGAATGCGATCCACCGGGAATTTCGGCTTCACCGGTCTTCCCGAACACCACACCGCAGTCGGCGATGTCCTTGCCGGTGCCGTTGGTCACCACCAGCCGCATCATCGGACGCAGCCCGCCGAGCATCTTCTCGCTGATCGGCGCGGTATCGCCGGCGATGGTCGTCGGGTGTCCCTCGATGAGTTTCGGTACCGGGGTTTTCCCGGCGTCCACCGTGGCCGCGACCAGCGCCATGCCGAACGGGCTGACCAGCACCTTGCCCTGGCCGAAGCCGTCTTCGGTGCGTTCGGCCCGATCGACCGTCGGCGGCACCGAGCCGGTCACCGTGGTGATGCCGTCCACCTGGTAGTCCAGTCCAATGCCATAGCGGGCGGCGGCCTGCGTCAAACCGCGGGGCGGCATCCGGCTGGCCAGTTCGGCGAACGTGGTGTTGCACGAGCTGGCGAACGCCCGCGACATCGGCACCACGCCCAGATCGAACCCGCCGTAGTTGGGAATCCTGCGATGCCCGATGTCGATCTCGCCGGGACAGCCCAGCAGGGTGTTCGGGGTGGCCATATCCCGCTCGAGGGCCGCACCCGCGGTGACCATCTTGAACGTCGAACCCGGCGGGTACAGGCCGGTGGTGGCGACCGGGCCGTCGGCGTTTGCGGCGTTGTTTTGTGCGACGGCCAACATCTCGCCGGTCGACGGCCTGATCGCCACGATCATCGCCTTACCGGGTTGGGTGTCCACGGCGTGCTGAGCGGCGTCCTGCACGGCACGATCCAGGCTGATCGAGATCGACGGCGCCGGTGACGGCTCCACCTCGTGCAGCACCGCGACGTCGACGCCGTTCTGGTTCACGCTGACCGCCCGCCAGCCGGCCTGGCCGTCGAGTTCGTTGACCACCGCCTTTTTCACCTCGCTGATCAGCGCGGGCGCGAACCGATCGTCGGTCGGCAACAGCTCGGCCTGCGGGGTGATCACCACGCCGGGCAGCTCGCCGATCGCGGCCGCGACGTTGTTGTTGTCGTCGATGCGCAGCGTGACCAGGTCCAACGGGGTCGGCGAGGAGCTGGCCTGTTCGGCGAGTAGTTGCGGGTCGAGGGTGTCATCAAAGGGATGCAGGGCCTCCACCACCGCATGGGCCGTCTGGATCAGCTGCTCACCGGCGCGCCGAGCATCCAATGAGTAGTGGTAGAGGTACCCGGGCGCCAGCACGTCGGTACCGCCGACTTCGTTGACCCCGGCACGCCGCGGCGGGTCGGCCCGCAGCGCGAACGTCTGATGCTCGCCGAGCCGCGGATGCAATCCGGTGGTAGTCCAGCGCACCTGCCAGCGCCCCTCGTCGCGCACCATCTTCAGCTGGCCGTCGTAAGTCCAGCTGCGGTTCTTCGGTAGCTGCCAGGTGTAGCGGTAGCCCACGGTGCCGGTGTCCTCGGTGTAGTGCGAGCCGAGGATCTGCGCGTCCAGGTGGGTGGCCTGCAGTCCGGCCCATGCCGCGTTGAGTGCCTCCCGGGCATCGCTGGCGTCGTCGGTGAGCTCGGCGGCCGCCGCGGTGTCGCCCGTGGCCAGTGCTGCGAAGAACCGTTCGGCCGCCGGGCCGGGGCCGTCCGGGCGCGGAGTGCAGGCCGGCAAAGCAGCAACCGCGAGAAGCACGGCGGAGAAAACTGTGACTAGTGATCTTAGAGTTGCCATTGAGGCTGATGTTACGAACGGTAGGCAGTCGATGGTCGGAGGCGCACCGAGACCAAACCGTGACGTCAGCTTTGCTCGCGAGTGTGAGCTCAGGGCTTCGAGTGTGAGCTCAGGGTGCCTACACGCCGCGAAACCCGCCCAGGATGCACACCCGGCGCCAGGGATTCACACTCGACCGCTCAGTCCAGCAGCACGGTGGCGAAGGTGCCGACCTCGGCGAAGCCGACCCGGGAGTACGAGGCCCGGGCCACCGTATTGAAGGCGTTGACGTAGAGGCTCGCGATGCGCCCGGTGCCGACGATCACCGCGGCCAGGGTCGCGGTGCCGGCCGTGCCCAGACCCCGGCCACGCCGTTCGGGGTGAACCCAGACCCCTTGGATCTGGCCGACCGCCGGAGATTGCGATCCCACTTCTGCTTTGAAAACGACCCGACCGTGCTCGAACCGGGCCCATGCTCGACCCGCGCTGATGAGGTTGGCCACCCGGCGGCGGTAACTGCGGCCCCCGTCGCCCAGTCGCGGGTCGACGCCCACCTCACCGATGAACATGTCGACGGCCGCCACCAGGTAGGCGTCGATCTCGCTGAGCCGCACCTGCCGCACGCCCGGGTCGATCTCGCAGCTGGGCATCGAGTCCAACGCCATCAGTGGCTGACGGTCACGGACATCGCGGGCCGGACCCCACGCCGGCTCGAGCCGCTGCCACAACGGCATCACCAACTCGGCCCGACCCACCAGCGAGGAGCAACGCCGCGACGCGCGCATCGCCGCATCGGCGAACGTGTCCAAGTCGGCCGACCCGCCCCGCAGCGGAATCAGGTTGGGACCGGCGTAACACAACGACTCGGCGGCGCCGCGCCGGGTCCACAGTTCGGCGCCGAGCGCGCCCGGATCGATGCCGTGATCGGCGATCCGCGCGGCAACCATGCACGAGCCGATCGGGTCGTGGTCGAGGACGCGGTGCACCGCGGCGGCATCGCGCACCACCGACACCCGTCGCTCGTCGACCGCACTAGGGATGGGCGGAGCCGACATAGTGACTCTTTCTGCGAGCAGGCGGTCCGAACAGACCCCCATCAGCTTACGGTCACAACCGGCGGACCGCTCGCAGTCGCGTCCGGGCCGTGTTCGATTCCCCGTTCCTGACCCATTTCGCCGGCCAGCCGCATGGCCTCCTCGATCAGTGTCTCGACGATCTGCGACTCGGGTACCGTCTTGATCACCTTGCCGCGCACGAAGATTTGTCCCTTGCCGTTGCCCGACGCGACGCCGAGGTCGGCCTCGCGCGCCTCCCCCGGGCCGTTGACGACGCAGCCCATCACCGCGACGCGCAACGGCACCTCGAGCCCCTCCAGACCCGCGCTGACCTCGTTGGCCAGCGTGTAGACATCGACCTGCGCGCGCCCGCACGACGGACAGGACACGATCTCCAGCGACCGGGGCCGCAGGTTCAGCGACTCCAGGATCTGGTTGCCGACCTTGACCTCCTCGACCGGCGGCGCCGACAGCGACACCCGGATGGTGTCGCCGATGCCCCGCGACAACAGGGCGCCGAACGCGACCGCGGATTTGATCGTGCCCTGGAAGGCCGGCCCGGCCTCGGTGACGCCCAGGTGCAGCGGGTAGTCGCACTGGGCGGCCAGCAGCTCGTAGGCCTTGACCATCACGACCGGATCGTTGTGCTTGACACTGATCTTGATGTCGCCGAAGCCGTGTTCTTCGAACAGCGATGCCTCCCACAGCGCCGACTCCACCAGCGCCTCCGGGGTGGCCTTGCCGTACTTCTCCATGAACCGCTTATCCAGCGAGCCGGCGTTGACGCCGATGCGGATCGGGACACCGGCCGCACCGGCGGCCTTGGCCACCTCGCCGACCCGCCCGTCGAATTCCTTGATGTTGCCCGGGTTGACCCGCACCGCCGCGCACCCCGCATTGATCGCGGCGAAGATGTATTTGGGCTGGAAGTGGATGTCGGCGATCACCGGAATCTGGCTGTGCCGGGCAATCTCGCCCAGCGCGTCGGCGTCCTCCTGGCGCGGGCAGGCCACCCGCACGATGTCGCAACCAGTGGCGGTTAACTCGGCGATCTGCTGCAGTGTCGCGTTGACGTCGTGGGTCTTGGTGGTGCACATCGACTGCACCGAAATCGGGTAATCGCTGCCCACCCCGATCTCGCCGACCATCAGCTGACGCGTCTTGCGCCGCGGCGCCAACGTGGCTTCGGGTGATGCCGGCATTCCTAAGCCGACGGTCATTGCCTCTCCTAGTGGGGTGGGTTCCTACTGGAACAGCCTGATCGGGTTGACCAGATCGGCGGTCACCGTCAACAGCATGTAGCCGACGACCAGCACCAAGACTACGTAGGTGGCCGGCATGAGTTTGAGATAGTTCACCGGCGCGGCCGCGACCATGCCACGGGTCGAGCGGATCATGTTGCGGATCTTCTCGTAGAACGCGATGGCGATGTGGCCGCCGTCGAACGGCAGCAACGGCAGCAGGTTGAGTGCGCCCAAGATGAAGTTCAGCTGGGCCAGGAAGAACCAGAACGCCTCCCACACTCCGTGGTCGACGGTATCGCCGCCGATGATCGATGCGCCGACGATGCTGATCGGGGTATCTTCGCTGCGCGGGCCGCCGCCTATCGCCTGCACCAGCGCACCGACCTTGGTCGGGATGGTGGCCAGCGCCTTACCGAGTTCAACGCTCAAATCGCCGGTGAAGACGAAGGCGGCCGGAACGGCGGTGGCCACGTTGTAGTGCATGGGCGGGTAGATCTTCGGCGCCACACCGATCATGCCGACTTTCGACGGTGTGTCGCTGCCCCCGATCCACCGTTGCGCAGGTGTGACGTCGACGGACAGGGTCATCCGGGTGCCGTCGCGCTCGACGACGATCGGGGTGGGCCCGGTGTGATTGCGGATCGCGGCAGCCATCTCGGCGAAGTTGCCCACCGGGGTGTCGCCGACTTTGACGACGATGTCGCCGGGGCGGATCCCAGCCTGGTACGCGGGTCCGACACCGTTGCATTGCGCGAACTGGCCTTTGGTGATTTCTGGTGTGACACAGGCGGTTTCACCAACTACAGCCGAGGTGAGCGGATGCAGGTTGGGCAGGCCCCAGACTACCGCCATGACATAGATCAGCAGCAGGCCGATGACGAAGTTCATCCCGGGGCCGGCCAGCAACACTGCGGTGCGCTTCCAGGTTTTCTGCTTGTACATGGCGCGGTCCCGCTCGTCGGGTGCCAGCTCCTCCATGGCCGTCATCCCGGCGATGTCGCAGAAGCCGCCCGCCGGAATCGCCTTGAGGCCGTATTCGGTGCCGCCGCGCCGCGTCGACCACAGCGTCGGGCCGAAGCCGACGAAGTAGCGCCGCACCCGCATGCCGGTGGCACGCCCCACCCACATATGGCCGCACTCGTGCAGCGCGACCGAGACCAGGATGGCAACCGCGAACAGCACGATGCCGACAACGAACATCATCGGGTTGGTGTCACCTTTCTCGGACCGCCCGTTTCGACCGCGTGCCGCGCCCGTTCGCGGGCCCACCGCTGCGCGTCGAGTACGTCATCCACGGTAGCGGGTGGGACCGCCCATTGGTCGGCGGCGTGCAACACGTCGGCGATGGTGCGCACGATCGCGGGGAACCCGATCCGACCGGCGAAAAAAGCCGCGGCGGCCTCTTCGTTGGCGGCGTTGTAGACCGCGGTCAGGCAACCGCCGGCCTGGCCGGCCCGGCGGGCCAACTCGACGGCGGGGAAAACGTCGGCGTCCAGCGGCTCGAAGTCCCAGCTCGACGCCGTGGAGAAGTCGCAGGCGGCGGCCGCGCCGGGTACCCGGTCCGGCCAGCCCAGCGCCAACGAGATGGGCAGTCTCATGTCCGGCGGGCTGGCCTGCGCGATCGTCGACCCGTCGGTGAACGTGACCATCGAATGCACGATTGACTGCGGGTGGACGACGACCTCGATGCGCTGGTAGCCGATGCCGAACAGCAGGTGGGTTTCGATCAGCTCGAGCCCCTTGTTGACCAGCGACGCGGAGTTCAGCGTGTTCATCGGCCCCATCGACCAGGTGGGATGCGCGCCGGCCTGCTCCGGGGTGACGTTTTCGAGGTCGGCCGCCGACCAGCCGCGGAATGGTCCGCCGGAGGCGGTGAGCACCAGTTTGGCGACCTCGCCGCCGGTACCGCCGCGCAGGCATTGGGCCAGCGCGGAGTGCTCGGAGTCGACCGGCACGATCTGCCCCGGTGCTGCCGCCTGCAGCACCAGCGGGCCGCCGGCGATCAGCGACTCCTTGTTGGCCAGCGCCAGCGTGGCCCCGCTCGCCAGCGCGGCCAGCGTCGGGCGCAGGCCCAGCGCACCGACCAGCGCGTTGAGGACGACGTCGGCGTCGGTGTTCTCGACCAGCCGGGTGACCGCCTCGGGTCCGCAGTAGCTGACCTGGCCGATCGCCTGGGCCGCGCGCTCGTCGGCGACGGCGACATTGGTCACCCCGGTCTCGGCGCGCTGGCGTGCGAGCAGGTCGGGACTGGCGCCGCCGGCGGCCAGCCCGACCAGCTCGAAGCGATCCGGATTGGCGGCGATGACCTCCAGTGCCTGGGTGCCGATGGAGCCGGTACTGCCCAGCACCAGGACCTTGCGGCGGCGGTTCGTCACCCACCTATTGTGCCGCGGATGTCGCGTCTGCGAACCCCGAGCCAGCCGACGGGCAAACCGGGATGTGCCAGAATGTCGAGGCGTCATCAGTCTGCAAGCCAGTCGCAACCGAAGGAGTCGCCGTGGTCGGTACCGAGGTGAACCGCGACGCCGGCGTCGACACCGCCGAAGTGCCGTCCGCAAAATGGGGCTGGAGCCGGATCAACCACCGGACCTGGCACATCGTGGGGCTGTGCATCGCCGGATTTCTGCTGTTGATGATTCGCGGCAACCACGTCGGCCACGTCGAGGACTGGTTTTTGATCAGCTTCGCCGCGCTGGTGCTCTTCGTCACCGTGCGCGACTGGTGGGGCCGACGGCGAGGCCGGCTCAGGTAGCGATCACCCGTCGGCGGCCGAGACGCGACGCAGCTATCAACTACCGCCGGGCCCGTCGATACCAGGCGGTGGCGAGCGCGCCGACCATCAGCACAGCGAACGCCAGCACCCACGGCCATGCGCCATGTCGGTGCACCCAGCCGGCCAGCATGCCTTGCAGGCGGCCTGCGGCCGCGATCACCGAATCTCCCGGGTTGCCATGGGCGTCGAGCAGACGCACCTCGTAGAGGCCGTAATAACCCACGTACAGCCCGACCAGGACCAGCAGCACGCCGCCGATCCGGTTGACGAACGGCAGAACTCGCCTCAGCCGGGTCACCAGCGTCGAACTCGCGAAAGCGGCAGCGACCGCCAGCACACCAACGACGAGGCTGAGGCCGGCGATGTAGGCGAGATAGATCGACACCCCCTGGGCAAGCGAGCCGCGGCGAAAGCCCGCCGCCGTGACGGCCAGAAACGGGCCGATGGTGCACGACAGCGAAGCGATCGCATAGCTGACGCCGTAGCCGTACATCGACCCGAGCCGGACGGTCGGCGCCCATCGCGCTGCACCCGGTGTCAACAGTGTGACCTCACGGCCTAATAACAGCCAAATCCCAAGGGCAACAAGGACGATACCGACTACCACGGTGAGGTAGGGCAGGTATCGCTGCACCGCCGTGGCCGCTGATATGGTGAGCGCTGCGAACACGCCGAACACCGTCAAAAACCCCAGTGCCATCCCCACCGTGGCCGTCAGGGCGCGACCGACCGAAGCCAACACCGTCGGCGTACCGGTCCTACTTCCCTCGCTTCCCTCTCTACGGACCACCAGAACCAAATAACCGGGCAGCATGGCAAAACCGCACGGATTCAGCGCAGCGACCAATCCGGCGGCGAAGGCCAAGCCGATCAGACGTTGGTCCATGCAGGCGGCTTACGCCGTGAGCGCAGTCACCCGGTCCGACAGCTCCTGCGGGGACATGGCCGACGTGGGGTTGTTCACGAACGTGGAGCTGCCGTCTGCCCGATAGAACACATATGCCGGCTGCCAGGGCACGTTGTAGCGCGCCCAGATTGACCCGTCGGCGTCATTGAGGTTTGTGAAGTTGAGGTTGTATTTGGAGACGAAGTTCTGCATCGCCGCCCCACCCGAGTGCGCCGCAATACCCACGAAGGTGACCGTCGGATTCGCCGCCGCCACCTGGCTTACGCCCGGGGCCTCGGCATTGCAGAACGGACACCATGGTGTCCAGAACCACAGCACGGCCGGCTTGCCCTGCAAACTCGCGCCGTCGAAAGGAGCACCGCTGAGCGTGGTACCGGTGAATTGCAGACGATCGTCGGCCGCCAGCGCAGCAGGTGCCGCGCTCAGACCGAAGAGCAGTGCGGTCGCAACGACGCTCGCCGCAAACGCTTTCACCGGGGACAAAAGGCGAATTCTCATCACGAACCCCTTCGCGAAGGCTACGTCTTGGTGACGTAAACCCGGGCGATTCGGTTCACCCGTCGGCGGCCAACTGGCCGCACGCGGCCGCAATCTCGCGGCCGCGGGTGTCTCGCACCGTGCAGGACACGCCGCGGCCGCGGATCCGCCGGACAAATTCGCGCTGCACGGGTTTGGGGCTGGCATCCCAGTCGCTGCCCGGCGTCGGGTTGAGCGGGATGACGTTCACATGCGCCAGCCGACCCAGCGCACGATGCAGCAGCTTACCCAGCAGGTCGGCCCGCCACGGCTGGTCGTTGACGTCGCGGATCAGCGCGTATTCGACCGATACTCGCCGCCGTGTCACGTCGGCGTAGTAGCGGGCGGCCTGCAGAGCCTCGCCGACCTTCCACCGATTGTTGATGGGCACCAGCGTGTTTCGCAGTTCGTCGTCGGGCGCGTGCAGCGACAGGGCCAGCGTCACACCGAGCCGTTCGTCGGCCAGCTTGCGGATCGCCGGTGCCAGGCCGACGGTCGACACGGTCACCGACCGCGCCGAGATGCCGAACCCATCTGGCGGCGCCCCGGTGATGCAGCGCACCGCGGCCACCACCCTGGGGTAGTTGGCCAGCGGCTCGCCCATGCCCATGAAAACCACATTGGACAACCGATCGCCCCAGTCGTCGCGCAGCGCCGCGGCGGCGGCCCGCACCTGTTCGACGATCTCGGCGGTCGACAGGTTACGGTTCAGCCCACCCTGCCCCGTCGCGCAGAACGGACAGGCCATCCCACAGCCTGCCTGCGACGAAATACACACCGTGTGGCGTCGCGGATAACGCATCAGCACCGATTCGAAGCTGGTGCCGTCGGCCGCCCGCCACAGCGTCTTACGGGTCTGCCCGGCATCGCAGGAGATGTCACGGGCAGCGGTCAGCAACTCCGGGAACAGCACCTCGGCCACCCGGTCGCGAACCGCCGCCGGTAAATCGGTCATCTGCCGCGGGTCGGCGATCAGCCGCCCGTAGTACTGGTGTGCGAGCTGTTTGGCCCGAAACGCCGGCAGGCCGAGTTCGGCGACGGCGGCGGCACGGCCCGCCTCGTCGAGGTCGGCCAGATGCTTTGGCGGCAACCCGCGGCGAGGAGCCTCGAATACCAGTTGTTGCTTCATCACGGCCACGTGTCCAGGTGCAAGCCGGTCAGGGCACCAGCGTGAGGATGACCCAGGCCACCACCGCCGACGGCAGAAAGCCGTCGAAGCGGTCCAGCACTCCGCCGTGCCCGGGGAGCAGGCTGCCCATGTCCTTGATCCCGAGGTCGCGCTTGACCTGGGATTCCACCAGGTCGCCCAGGGTCGCCGTGATGACAAGAGACAGACCCAGCAGTACGCCGATCCAGACGGGCTTCCCGGCCAGATAGACAACGCTGAGCGTGGTCACGGTCACCCCGAACACCAGCGAGCCGACCAGGCCTTCCCAGGATTTCTTCGGGCTGATCGCCGGAACCATCGGATGCTTGCCGACCAGAACCCCCGCGGCGTACCCGCCGACATCCGAACTGACAACGCCGACGGCGAGGGAAAACGCCCGCCCAGCGCCGTCAGGCTGGTAGACCAGCAACGCGGCGAACGAGGCGAACAGCGGAACCCAGGCCGCCAGGAAAATCGTCGCCGACACATCGCGTAAGTAATTCGCCGGCGAGGCATCGGTACCAGATGCCGCTCGTCGGCCGTGGCGGCTCAGCAGCCGCCAGACCATGCACACCACGACGGTGCCGCCGAACCCGGCCAGGGCGCCGCGCGTACCGAACGGCCACGTCAACCACAAGGTGGCCTGTCCACCGACCACCAGCGGGATCACCGGGATCACATATCCGGCGGCCCGCAACCGCCGCGTCACCTCCAGCGTGCCCAGCAGGACGCCGGCCGCAAGGATGCCGACGAACCCGTACCGCGCATACATCAAGATGGCGATGACCCCGCCGCCCAAGACGGCACCCACCAGGATCGCCACCGGCAGATTGCGCCCGGTGCGCGACGTGGTCTGCGGCGATCCCCGCACCGACCCCTGCGCGGGGACGCCTGCACCGGTATCAGTGTCTGCCACGGACATCGTTTGCTGAACGGCCGCTAGACCTCCAGCAGCTCCCCTTCTTTGTGTTTGACCAGCTCGTCGATCTGGGTGACGTACTGGTGCGTGGTCTTGTCAAGCTCCTTCTCCGCCCGACCGACGTCGTCCTCGCCGGCCTCCCCGTCTTTACGGATGCGGTGCAGTTCCTCCATGGCTCTGCGGCGGACGTTGCGCACCGAAACTCTGGCTTCCTCCCCTTTGTGCTTGGCCTGCTTGACCAGTTCGCGGCGACGTTCCTCGGTCAGTTGTGGCACGGCGACCCGGATCAGCGTGCCGTCGTTGGTGGGGTTCACGCCCAGGTCGGAGTTGCGAATGGCCGTCTCGATGGCGTGCAGCTGATTGGCCTCGTAGGGCTTGATGACCACCAGGCGCGCCTCGGGGACATTGATGCTGGCCAGCTGGGTGATCGGGGTGGCGGAACCGTAATAGTCGATGACTATCCGGGAGAACATGCCCGGGTTGGCCCGGCCGGTGCGGATCGTCGCCAGGTCGTCACGGGCCACCGAAACGGCTTTTTCCATCTTCTCTTCGGCATCGAAGAGAGTCTCGTCAATCATCTGCGCGGCTCCTCCTCATCCCTGCATCCCCAGCAAGCGGGCGCGGCATCCTCCCTTAGGTGGTGACCAGCGTCCCGATCTTCTCACCCGCGACCGCGCGGGCGATATTGCCATCGGTCAGGAGGTTGAACACCAGGATCGGCATGCCATTGTCCATACACAAGCTGAACGCCGTGGCGTCGGCCACCTGCAGCCCGCGATCGATGACTTCGCGGTGGGTGATCACGGTGAGCAGCTCGGCCTGGGGATTCACCCGCGGATCCTCGGCGAACACACCGTCGACCGCCTTGGCCATCAGCACCACGTCGGCGCCGATCTCCAGTGCCCGCTGCGCGGCCGTGGTGTCGGTGGAGAAATAGGGCAGCCCCATGCCCGCACCGAAGATCACCACCCGCCCCTTCTCCAGATGCCGGCGGGCGCGCAGCGGAATGTAGGGTTCTGCCACCTGACCCATCGTGATCGCGGTCTGAACTCGGGTGGCGATGCCTTCTCGCTCCAAAAAGTCTTGCAGCGCAAGACTATTCATGACAGTACCGAGCATGCCCATATAGTCCGAGCGACTGCGCTCCATACCGCGCTGCTGAAGCTGCGCGCCGCGGAAGAAGTTGCCGCCGCCGATGACTACGGCCACCTGCACGCCGCTGCGCACCACTTCGGCGATCTGGCGGGCGACCTGGGCGACCACATCGGGATCCAGCCCGACGTGCCCGCCGCCGAACATCTCACCACCGAGTTTGAGCAACACCCGCGCGTACCTGGACCGACTCGTCGCTCCGCCGGCTACATATCCGTTGTCCGGTGAGAACGCCTGTACACCCTCGGTGCTCGTCGGCTCCGACTCTGTCATCAGACTCCTCGCTTAAGAGCGCCATCCCGGCGCCCCGACACGGCATCTTCCATCCTGCCCCATGGGCATCACCCAGCATGCCCGGGGTGCAAGCTTAATGTTCAGCGTTTCACCTGATTTAACGGCACGGTCAGTAGCCGCGCGCGGTGCGGTTACCCAGGCACATCAGGTCCGAGTCCTGTACCACATTGCCGTCGAGGATGTTTCGGATACCGATCACCATCACAGCCGAGGTTTGAGCATCGCGAGCCAGGGGAATCCGCCCCGACGCGGCGAGAAGAGCAGGACATGTCTTCGTGCCGCACCGAGAGCGGCCGAATCAACGGCCGGTACCGAGCAAGATGGCTCACTGACACAAGCCAATAGGAGGAGAGGAATCCATGGCCGAAGACAACCAGAGTGGACCCGCCGAAGGCGTGAAGGGCGTCGTCGAAGGCGTCAAAGGCAAGGCCAAGGAAGCCGCCGGCAACGTGCTGGGCCAGGACGATCTCACCCGCGAGGGCAGGGCTCAGCAGGACAAAGCCGAAGCGCAGCGCGACGCGGCGAAGAAAGAGGTCGAAGCCGATGCGGCCCGTGCCAGCGCCGCGGCAGCCGAGAAACGCGAACAGTCCAACCAGTAGCCAGATACAAAGGCAGGCCCGGTCCGGTATGGGCCGGGCTTGTCTGCCGTCGTGGGCCGCGCTGACCGAGTTCAAGTTGCCGAATTACCTTGTCCGGCATGCAGGTCAGGTGTCGTAGCCGCCTCATCCGAAAACCGGTAGCGCGCGCTTACGCGCCAAAGCGTCCATTCCGCGCTGAATGCTGATTTGGACCTCGTGGTATTTGCGGTCGACGTACTCGTCGTCGTCGGCGCACGCGGGGTCGTGATCCAGCTCGATCGCCGGCATGAATCGCGTTCTGATCTTGGCCGGCAACGGTAACTGCGGCAGCGCCGCCGGCGCGATGCCCCATGGCAACGAGATCGCCAGTGGGAATACCTTGAGCCGCAACAACCGGTCGAGCCGCAAAGCACGGGACAGCCGGTCACCGCGGATCAGCACCGGCATAGCGTCCGCACCGCCGACTGTGGCGATCGGCACGATCGGCACTCCGGCGCGAATCGCCATCTTCACGAAGCCTTTTCGGCCGGCCAGGTTCGCTCGGTCGCGTTCACTCTACGGCCGCAGCGAGTCCACCTCACCCCCGGGCCACACGGCGACATCGCGCCCCTCGGCCAGCGCCGTCGCGATCGCGTCCGGTGCCGCGGGCAACACACCCATCGAACGGAAAAACTGGCCGAACCCCGGGATGGCCATCAGCACATCGTGTGCGGTGCCGTGCAAGATTCGGTCCGCACCGAATCGTCGCCACCACTGTAAGCCGACCGTCCACGCGTCCCAGACGAACGGAGCACCGGAGTGGATGCCCACCAGCAACACCGGCGGCTCGCCGACGTTCTCCCAGCCGTCGATCTCCATCCGGAACCAATAGTCCACCAACAGATTCCAGAAGAATTTCTGGCGGTGCAACGAGGCTTCGTCCTGGCCGGCCAGATCCCACTTGCCTGCGCGGCTCGCCACCCAGCCGCTGAGGCCACCCCGCTGGCCACCACGGCGCTCGTCCATCGCAGCCCGCGCCTGATCGGCCTGTTGCCGCGCCTGCTGCCGCAGTTTGGCGGGCCTGCCATCCGTAGCGTTCATCCCGATCGAGTACCCCGATCCGTTAACGACGACTCCCCGCGTCAAATAGTGACGCGGGGAGGCCGTTGCGCGACGGCAGTGCCGTACACAACCAGCACGGCGACGTAGCCGCCCAGCGGTCGTGGGTTGTCTCCGCGATACGCTTCAGCTTCCTGCTGCGCCCGCTTGGTCATGTCGCTGACGTCACCCACAGCCGCTCCTTCGAGGTCCGGTCCCGCACGCCGGTTACCCCATGTCGACGCCTGACAACCCACAACGTTGCGTTTGCGGTGACGACATCCGCCGTACGGTGCGTAAGGACGCCCGTCGCTCAGCCGAGGTGCGCCGACAGCAGCCAGGCGGGCACGGACTTACGCCCGTTGCCCTCGTCGCGCAGGTCGGCCACCGGGAATTCGGCGGGAAGGCCGTCGGGGAAGTTAGCGTGAATGCGGGCCGGCCGGATCTCGTCGATCACCCAGTACTCGGACACCAGCTCGCGCAACTCGTCTTCGGTGACCGGGTTGGCCGGACCCGTAGGCATTCCGGCACGGTCGAAGACCAGCACGAAATACGACGCACCGGGCGCGGCGGCACGAACGATCGACCGCTGATATCCGTCGCGCAGCTCGACCGGCATCGAGTGAAACAGCGTGCTGTCGATAATCGTGTCGAACCGGTTGTCGTAGCCGGTGAACGAGGAGATGTCGGCGACTTCGAAGCTGGCGCTGGTCAACCCGCGCCCGGCCGCCTGGGCCTTGGCCAGCTCGATCGCGGTGGGTGCCGAGTCCAGTCCGACCGTGGTGTAACCCCGTTCGGCCAGATATAGCGACACCGCCGCCTCGCCGCAGCCGGCGTCGAGTACGTTGCCGTGCACCTTGCCCTGCTCGACCAGCGCCGCGATCTCCGGTTGCGGCTCGCCGATACTCCATGGCGGTCGGACTCCCAACCCGAACTCGGCGGCTTCGCCCCGGTAGGCGGTGTCGAACTCAAGTTTCTGTGCATCAGTCATGACGTCTTATATATCAATGAACCTGATATATGTCAAGATGGTTGATGCGGCTGAGACAAACGGCGCCGACGCCCGCTAGGCGCCGACCCGGATGCGCGCCCACGGCCGAGCCTCTTCGAGTTCGTAGCCGAGTTCCAGCAGCCGCGCCTCCTGGCCGATGTCGGCCGAGAGCATCATTCCCACCGGCAGGCCCTCCGCCGATTGCGTCAGCGGCAGCGAAATCGACGGTTCGCCGGTGACGTTGTGCAGCGGCGTGAACGCCACCCAGTCCTGCAGTCGCTCGATGACCTGCCGATAGTCGGCGGTGGGGTCGAGATAGCCGATCCGCGGCGGCTCATCGGCCACCGTCGGCGTGAGCACGGCATCGTAGGTTTGGGCGAAGCGCGCCGTGCGCCGCCGAATGCCGCGCAGGCGCAGGATCGCAAGCGGGAGGCGGTGCAGATTGCTCCGGGCCCGGCGATCCAGGCCCAGTGTCAGATTGTCCAGCCGCGTGCGATCGAAATCGTCGCCAAACTGGCGGCGGCTGGCACTTATCTGACCCATTGCCAGCAGCGCCCAATACAGTACGAAGTCGGTGGCGAAACTGGAAGGCACCGGGGGATTTTCGACGTGGTCGACGTGGTGACCGAGCTCTTCGAGCAGCCCGGCAGATTTCAATGTCAGCTCACGCAGTTCGGGGCTGCATTCACGCTCGAGCGAGCGGGTGATGACCGCGATTTTCAGCCGCTGCTTGCCGGCGTGCCGCACGTCGCCGATCGGCGGCAGCTTGCGTGGACGCCACATGCGCTCGGCTTCTCGATAGAAGGCCGCGGTGTCCCGCACCGACCGAGTGAGCACCCCGTTGGCGACCAGACGAACCGGCATCCGGCGCATTTCTTTGTCCACCGGTAACCGGCCACGCGACGGCTTCAGGCCGACAAGGCCATTGCAGGACGCGGGAATCCGGATCGAGCCGCCACCGTCGTTGGCGTGCGCGATCGGCACCACGCCGGCGGCGACGAACGCCGCGGAACCCGACGACGAGGCCCCGGCGGTATGGTCGGTGTTCCACGGGTTGCGCACCGGTCCCAATCGAGGATGTTCGGCGGAGGCGGAAAAGCCGTATTCCGACATCTGCGACTTGCCGAGCGGGGTTAGCGCGGTGCCCAGATAGACCCGGGTGAATTCGCCGTCGAGGGCAGCCGCACGCGGCGTCCAGGCGTCGGTTCCCCGCATCGTCGGCATTTCGGCGACATCAATGTTGTCCTTGACGAACGTCGGCACCCCGCTGAAAAACCCGTCCCTGGCTGGCGCCGAGGCGTCGGCGCGCGCCCGGTCGAACGCCGGATACGCCAAGCCGTTCAGCGCCGGATTGACGGCTTCGGCGCGGGCAATCGCGGCCTCGACGACCTCGACGCGGCCTACCCGACCGGACTTGACGGCGTCGGCCACACCGACCGCGTCGAGATCACCGAGGGCGTCGTCACCGAATGCATGAACATGTTGCATGAGATGGACGTTAGCAAGGTCTGCTTTGTCGCCGAGCGTGAAACCAGCGCGAAAAACCGTGCCGAAATTCGCAACACCTTCACGCTCGGCGCAAAGGGTTTAGGCCTGGCCGACCTCGAAGCGGACGAATCGCGTCACGGCGACGCCGGCCTCATCGAGCAGCGCCTTGACGGTCTTCTTGTTGTCGGACACCGACGGCTGCTCGAGCAGCACGGAATCCTTGAAGAAGCCGTTCAGCCGGCCCTCGACGATCTTGGGCAGCGCCTGCTCCGGCTTGCCCTCGGTCTTCGCGGTCTCCTCGGCGATGCGCCGTTCGCTGGCCACGACGTCGGCGGGCACGTCGTCGCGGCTCAGGTAGCGGGCCTTGAGCGCCGCGATCTGCAGCGCGACGGCGTGCGCGGCATCTTTGTCGGAACCCGTGTACTCAACGAGCACGCCCACCGCCGGCGGTAGGTCGGCCGCCCGCTTGTGCAGGTAGGTCTCGACGGTGCCGTCGAAGTGGGCCACCCGGCGCAATTCGAGCTTCTCGCCGATCTTGGCGGACAGCTCGGCGATGGCCTGCTCGACGGTTTTGTCCCCGACTTTGGCCGCTTTGAGACCGTCGACGTCGGCGGCCTTCGAGGATGCGGCGGCGCTGACCACCTCATCGGCCAGCGCTTGGAATTCGGCGTTCTTCGCGACAAAGTCGGTCTCGGAGTTCAGCTCGATCAGCGCGCCGTCCCTGGCGGCCACCAGCCCCTCCGCGGTGGCTCGCTCGGCGCGCTTGCCGACGTCCTTGGCGCCTTTGATCCGCAGCGCCTCGACGGCCTTGTCGAAGTCACCGTCGGTCTCGGCCAGCGCGTTCTTGCAGTCGAGCATGCCGGCCCCGGTCAACTCACGAAGCCGCTTGACGTCGGCAGCGGTGTAGTTCGCCATCTCAGCCTTCCGTGGTGGTGGTGTCGGCGTCGCCCGGGCCCGCGGCTGGTCCCGTCGCTGTCGCGGTTGCCGAGGCCAGCAGCTCCTGCTCCCACTCGGCCAGCGGCTCGGCGGCCTCGGTCTCGGGCTTGCCGTCGCCGCGGCCCAGGCCGGCGCGGGCCTGCAGGCCTTCGGCCACCGCCGAGGCGATCACCTTGGTCAACAGCGCCGCCGAGCGGATCGCGTCGTCGTTGCCCGGGATCGGGTAATCGACCTCGTCAGGGTCGCAGTTGGTGTCCAGGATCGCGATCACCGGAATGCCCAGTTTGCGGGCCTCGCCGACGGCGATGTGCTCCTTGTTCGTGTCGACCACCCAGACCGCCGAGGGCACCTTGTTCATGTCCCGGATGCCGCCGAGGCTGCGCTCCAGTTTGTTCTTCTCCCGGGTCAGGCCGAGAATCTCCTTTTTGGTGCGGCCCTCGAAGCCCCCGGTCTGCTCCATCGCCTCGAGCTCCTTGAGGCGCTGCAGCCGTTTGTGCACGGTGGAGAAGTTGGTCAGCATGCCGCCCAGCCAGCGCTGATTGACATACGGCATGCCAACGCGGGTGGCCTCGGCGGCAATCGACTCCTGCGCCTGCTTCTTGGTCCCGACGAACAGCACCGACCCACCGTGGGCGACGGTTTCCTTGACGAACTCGTACGCCTTGTCGATGAAGGTCAGCGTCTGCTGCAGGTCGATGATGTAGATGCCGTTGCGGTCGGTGAAGATGAACCGCTTCATCTTGGGATTCCAGCGACGGGTCTGATGCCCGAAGTGGGTGCCGCTGTCAAGCAGCTGCTTCATGGTCACCACGGCCATGGCGATGCCAGCTTTCATGTGTCGGTTGTCGCCCGGCATCGGGTGAGGCCGGGCCCTGGCGTCTGCGGGATGCCAGACCCGCCCGAAGGCGGGACCGCGCGGCATCCGGTCGGCGGCAGACACGCGAAGTCAGCCCACTGGTGTGGACCGCGATGAGCAGTTTACACGCTGGTAGCTGGTGCTTTGTCCACAGCCTGGCTGGCGGGCCTGGCTGCGCCGCAGTGAACTCAGCAGGTGCGGTCTTTTGCGATCCTGCTGACGGCAGCGCTGCTCTGCGCCGGCCCGGCGGTTGCCGACGACGTGCGGTTGAACTGGCCGTTGCGGCCCCGTCCGGCGGTCGTGCGCGGCTTCGATGCCCCGTCACCCACCTGGAACCCGGGACATCGGGGCGTTGATCTGGCCGGAGCGCCCGGCCAGCCGGTGTATGCGGCGGGCATCGCGACCGTGGTGTTCGCCGGGCTGCTGGCCGGGCGGCCGGTGGTGTCGCTGGCCCATCCGGGCGGGTTGCGCACCAGCTACGAGCCGGTGCGCTCCGATGTTCGGGTCGGACAGCGGGTGACCGCCGAGACGGTGATCGGCGAGTTGGCGAGCGGCCACCCGGGTTGTGCGGCCACAGCCTGCCTGCACTGGGGTGCGATGTGGGGCTCGGCCGCGGCCGCCGACTATGTCGATCCGCTGGGGTTGTTGGCTTCGACGCCGATCCGGCTGAAGCCGCTGCGCGGATCGCTTAGACGTGCGCAAGCGGGTTGGTCCAGCGAAGGCCCGGAAACCGCATGAAATCTGTGTCTGCAGAGGCTATTTCGATGCCATGTTCAATCGCCAGAGCAGCCAGTTGTGCGTCAGGGACTAGATTGCCGGTGATCTCGACTCGTGCACATAGCCTTGCGTAAATGCGGGCAGTGGTCTCCGTTGCGGGTGGAATCCACACCACGGGGACTGCGAGCCAATCTTCCACGTATCTGCACGCGTCGGCGGCCGACAAGGGGTTGTCGGTGACTCGCGGATGTGTGACGATCCGGAGGAACGCACCAATCGTCTGCCAGGGAAGCCCGACTCGGCTATCGCCGTCGAGTGTTTCTTCCAGCCAAGCTGCGGCCATTGCGTTCTGGGCGCTGCTCGCATCGACTGCATACAACAGCAGGTTCGCGTCAACGATCATCGTCGAGCAGATCAAGTACGTCGGCGACGTTCGTGACGTCGACTTTCAGGCCGATCTTCGAGGTGCGGTGCTGATACTTGATTGCCTTGGCGGCGGCCTCTTTGGCCATCCCTCGACGCGCCAGAAGGTTCAGGGCCTCACTGATGCCCAGTCCTTCGCGGCGAAGACGCTCGATCTCGCTGGCTACGTCGCTATCGATCACCACAGTTGTCCGCATGATGTCGATGATACCGGAGACGCATCATGATGCGTATTCACCGGCATACGCATGCCGTATCAGGCCCGTGGATGGGCCTGGTCGTGCACCTTGCGTAACCGGGCCACCGTGACATGGGTGTACAGCTGCGTGGTGGCCAGGCTGGAATGGCCGAGCAGCTCTTGGACGATGCGCAGATCGGCCCCGCCCTCCAGCAGGTGGGTGGCCGCGCTGTGCCGCAGCCCATGCGGACCCATATCCGGAGCGCCATTGACCGCGGCAACGGTCTGATGCACGACGGTGCGGGCTTGCCGCACGTCGAGCCGACGGCCGCGAGCACCCAGTAACAGCGCCGGTCCCGACTCGACGGTGGCCAGTGCGGGACGCCCGTCGGCCAGCCAGGCACCCAGGGCCTCGGCGGCCGGCTCGCCGAACGGGGCGGCGCGCTGCTTGTCACCCTTGCCGAGGACGCGCAGCAGCCGGCGCGCGGTGTCGACATCGTCGATGTCCAGGCCGCACAGTTCGCTGACCCGGATGCCGGTGGCATAAAGCAGCTCGACGACCAGCCGGTCCCGCAGGGCCAGCGGGTCACCTTGCTGCGAACCGGATTTGGCTGCTGCCATGGCGGCGAGCGCCTGATCCTGGCGGAGCACCGCCGGCAGCGCGCGACGCGCTTTCGGCTGCTGCAGACGTGCCGCCGGGTCGGTGCTCAGCAGACCACGCTGCACGGCCCAGGCGGTGAACGCCTTGACCGCCGAGGTGCGCCGGGCCAACGTCGTGCGGGCCGCACCGGCGCCGGCGGCCGCGGCCAGCCACGACCGCAACAGCGGCAGACTCAGCCCGGCCAGACCCGCCCCCGGCGCGCGTTCGTCGAGGAAAGCGAACAACGACCGCAGATCACCGAGATAAGCGCGACGAGTGTGCGCCGAGCGACCGCGCTGCAGCGCCAGATAGTCGTCGAACTCGTCGAAAATCGCCTGCACTCCCCCACGGTCGCAGACGGCCGCGGTCTGGCTCAGCTGACGCGCCGCAGCGTGTCGCGGGTCAGATCGCGCAGCGTCGGATAGCCGTCGACGGCCATCGTCAGGTCGGCTTCCGCCAACAGCGCACGCAGCACATGTACGACACCGTCGACCCCGCCGAGCGCCAGGCCGTAGGCGTACGGGCGGCCGATGCCCACCGCCGTGGCGCCCAGCGCCAGCGCTTTGACGATGTCGGCGCCGCTGCGGATCCCGGAGTCGAACAGCACCGGCAGCCCGTCGGCCGCGTCGACCACCTCCGGCAGGCACTCCAGCGCGGGCAGACCGCCATTGGCTTGCCGACCGCCGTGGTTGGAGCAGTAGATGCCGTCGACGCCGGCGTCCTTGGCCCGCCGGGCATCCTCGGGGTGGCAGATGCCCTTGACGATCAGCGGCAGACTGGTCAGCGACCGCAGCCACGGAAGGTCGTCCCAGGTGAGGGGATTGCCGAAGACCTGCGCCCAGCGCAGTACCACGGCCCGCGGGTCGTCTTCCGGCCGCTGTTGCAACCCCGCCCGAAACACCGGGTCACTGGTGTAGTTGCTCAGGCAATGGCCGCGCAGTTGCGGGAAGTTGGCGGTGCTCAGGTCGCGGGGCCGCCAGCCGGGCACCCAGGTGTCGAGCGTGACGATGATGCCCCGGTAGCCGGCCGCCTCCGCGCGATGCACCAGACTGGCAGCCAGCTCACGCTCGGTCGGCGTGTACAGCTGGAAAAACCCGGGGGTGTCGCCGAACTCGGTGGCGACCTCTTCCAGCGGGTCGGCCGTCAGCGTCGACACCACCATCGGCACGCCGGTCACCGCGGCCGCCCGGGCGGTGGCCAGGTCTCCGTGGCCGTCCTGGGCGCAGATCCCGATGACGCCGATGGGCGCCATGAACACCGGTGAGGGCAGCGTCATACCGAACAGCTCCACGGAGAGGTCACGGTCTTTGGCGCCGACGAACATCCGCGGGATCAGCCCCCAGCGCTCGAAGGCCTCACAGTTTGCCCGCTGCGTTCGCTCGTCACCCGCGCCGCCCGCGACATAGGACCACACCGACGGCGGCATGGCCGCCTGCGCCTTGGCTGCCAACTCCGCAAAGGCCATCGGCAGGCCAGGTGTCACCCCGGCCAGACCTTGCAGGTAGATCTCGAACTGATAGTCGCCAAATGCCATGTGCTGAGCATGCCAGCCGACGATCAGCCCGCCGCTTCAGCCTCGGCGAGTTCCTTCTTCCACTGCCGGAACAGCTCTTCGGTGCGACCGCGCCGCCAGTAGCCGGAAATCGATGCCCACTTCGCGTCCACTTCGCGGTCTTTGCGGAGGTAGGGCCGAAGGTTGTGCATGACCGCCTGCGCCTCGCCATGGATGAACACGTGCACCTGCCCGGACAACCACGGGCCTGTTTTCACCGCTTCGATCAGCGGGGCGTGGTCGCCGGCCCGATCTTCGGGCACCAGATCGGCGCGCCCGCCCCGGAAAATCCAATTCACCTGCACGCCTTCCGGCGCGGTCAGGGGGATTTCGTCGTCGGGGCCGGCGACTTCGATGAAGGCTTTGCCGATTGCATTGGCGGGCAAAGCTTCCAGCGCAACAGCGATGGCCGGTAGCGCGGATTCGTCACCGGCGAACAGATGCCAACCGGCGGCCGGATCCGGGCTGTAGGCGCCGCTTGGCCCCATGAGGTAGGCCGGCTGGCCGGGTTGGGCGTCGACGGCCCAGAGTCCGGCCGCGCCATGCTCGCCGTGCACGACGACGTCGATGGTGATCTCGCGGGCGGCCGGATCGGCGTGGCGCACTGTCATGGTGCGGATGGCGGGCTGGCGTTCGGCGGGCAGGTCGGTGAAGCTGTCCAGCGTCAACGGGTGCGGCAAGCCGGCCACATCGACGTCGTCGGAGACGAGTAGCAGCTTGACGTAGGAGTCGGTGAACTCGCTGGGCGTGAAGGTGTCGAAGCCGTTGCCGCCGAGCACCACCCGCACCATGTGCGGAGTGAGTTCGTCGGTACGTACCACTTCAAAGGTGTGCACTGGTCGACCGGCCACACCGTCGACTATACGAGCGCGCCGTTCACGCCTTCGGCCGGCGGACGATGCGCCACCCGCCGTCGTGGCGCTCGGCCAGCCCGGCGACCTCCAGCATCGCCAGCGGGCCGAGTACCCGGACGGGCGCCAACCCGGCGGCGACAGCGATCTGGTCGACGGTGGCCGTCCGGCGGCCCGGCAGCGCCTCGTAGACCTGCCGCTCGGCGTCGCTGAGCCCGTCGAGCGCTGTGGCCGGCCGTGGCTGTTCGGTCGCCAGCTCTCCGATGCGACCCACCAACTCGACGATGTCCTCGGCGCGGGTGACCACCAGTGCGCCGTCGCGCAACAGCGCATGGCACCCCGCCGATGCCGAGGAGGTCACCGGCCCCGGCACCGCGCCCACCACCCGGCCCAGCGCCCGGGCCCACGCGGCGGTGTTCGCCGCGCCGCTGCGCAGACCGGCCTCCACCACCACCGCCGCACCCGCGAACGCCGCCACCAAGCGGTTGCGGGTCAGGAAGCGGTGCCGTGCCGGGCGTACACCCGGCGGATACTCGGTGACCAGCAAACCGTGGCCGCCGATGCGATGCAGCAGCCCGGAATGCCCTGCGGGATAAAGAATGTCGATGCCACCGGCCAGAACCGCGACGGTGATGCCGTCGGAGGCGAGCGCGGCGCGGTGGGCCGCACCGTCGATTCCGTAGGCCCCGCCGGACACCACCGCCACGTCACGCTCGGTTAGGCCGGCCGACAGGTCCGCCGCCACGTGCTCGCCGTAGGCGGTGGCCGCCCGGGTGCCGACGACGGCGGCCGCCCGCTGCGCGATCTCATCCAGCGGTTCGGGCCCCACCGCCCACAACACCATCGGCGACCTGGCCTGCGGTTTGGCCGCAACCGTGTCGCTGCCGAACGCGGTGAAGGCCAGCACCGGCCACTCGTCGTCGTCGGCGGTGACGAGCCGACCGCCGCGCCGATCCAGCAATTCGAGATCCTCTGCAGCCCGGTCTATTTCGCGCCTGGCTTCGGTATGGCGCGTCAGCGTGTCGTCGACCTGCCCGCGTCGGACCCGTTCGGCGGCATCCACCGGCCCAACGCGGTGCACCAGCGCTGCGAGTTCGGCGCACGGCGGTTCGGCCACTCGTGACAGGTAGGCCCATGCCCGCAGCGTCGGGTCGCTCATCGCGCCGCTCCGGGTTGGCGAAAACTCAACGCGGCGGCCACCTCGTCGAGCCCGGGTGTTGTGCTGCCGGCAAGATCGGCGAGTGTCCAGGCGACCCGCAACGTGCGGTCGACGCCGCGGATGCTCAGTAGCCCACGGTCCAGCGCAGTGCGCAGCGGCTCCATCGCCGCGCCGCAGAGCCGAAATTTTCGCCGTAGTAGCGGTCCGCTGACCTCGGCGTTCGTGGTGAATCCGTGGGAACGCCAGCGCTCGGCCGCCGCATGACGTGCGGACGCCACCCGGCCGCGCACCTGCTCGGTCGACTCGGCCGCCGTCGCCGAGAACGCTCCCGCCCGCACCGAATGCATTTCGACCCGAAGGTCGACGCGGTCCAGCAGTGGCCCGGACAGCCGGCCGAGATAGCGGCGTTTGGCCGCCGCGGCGCAGATACAGTCTCGCGGGTCGGCCGGTGCACACGGACACGGGTTCGCCGCCAGCACCAGTTGAAAGCGGGCCGGATAGCGCGCCACGCCGTCGCGGCGGGCAAGGCGAATCTCCCCGTCCTCCAATGGTGTTCGCAACGCTTCCAGTGCGCTGACGCCGATTTCAGCACACTCGTCGAGGAAGAGGACCCCGCGGTGGGCCCGGCTGACCGCGCCGGGCCGCGCCAGCCCCGACCCGCCGCCGACCAGCGCGGCGACGCTGGAGCTGGGGTGCGGCGCCACGAACGGCGGCCTGGTGACCAGCGGCGTGGCATCCGACAGTAAGCCGGCCACCGAATGGATCGCAGTGACCTCCAGCGATTCGCTATCCGAGAGCGGTGGCAGCAGGCCCGGAAGGCGTTGTGCCAGCATCGTTTTTCCGACACCAGGCGGGCCGGTGAGCATGAGGTGATGCGCGCCCGCAGCCGCCACCTCAACTGCGAAACGGGCCTGCGCCTGCCCTACCACGTCGGCCAGATCCGCCTGCGACTCCGGCGCCGCAACCGTCCCGGCAATCCGTTCGTCCAATTGCGCCGATCCGCCGAGCCAGGCCTGCAACTGTGCCAGGCTGCGCACGCCCCAGATCTCGATGCCGTCGACCAGGCTGGCTTCGGCCAGGTTGCCCGCCGGGACCACGACGGCCGGCCAACCCTCGCTCTTGGCGGCCAACACGGCCGGCAGCACGCCGCGCACCGGCCGGACCCGGCCGTCCAGCGCCAACTCGCCAAGCAGTACGACCGTCTGCAGCCGCCGCCACGGAGTTTTTCGCTGCGCTGAGAGCACCGCTGCGGCCAATGCCAGGTCGTAAACCGAGCCCATTTTCGGCAGGGTGGCCGGAGACAGCGCCAGCGTCAGCCGCGCTGTCGGCCAGGTGTTACCGCAGTTGGTGATCGCGGCGCGCACCCGGTCGCGTGATTCCTGTAACGCGGCGTCGGGCAAGCCAACCAGGTGCACTCCCGGCAGACCCGAGGTGATGTCGGCCTCGATCTCCACGATCTCGCCGTCGAGCCCGCGTACCGCAACCGAGAAGGCACGCCCGAGCGCCATCAGCCCACCCCTTGCAGGTGAGTGATTTCCGGGGTGCGGCGCCGACCGATGCGCACCCCGATCACGTCGATCCGGATCGCCGTCCACCGTCGGTGCTGGCCGGCAAGCCACAGCGTGGCCAGCCGACGCAGCCGTCGCAGCTTCTGGTCGGTCACCGCGTAGGCCAGCCCGCCGAACCCGTCGCCGGTGCGGGTTTTCACTTCGACGAACACCACCGTGTGGCTGGCCGGGTCGACCGCAATGATGTCCAACTCGCCGTAGCGACACCGCCAGTTGCGGGTCAGGATCTGCAGTCCCAGCCCAGTCAGGTGATCGGTGGCCAACTGCTCGCCGAGCGCTCCCAGTTCGGCCGGCGTCAACGTGGTCATGCGGACACCCTGCGCGACGGCGCCGACATGACGGGCCCGTCACGCCGGGTCAGCGGTCAGTTATCCCCAGTTACGTCTTGATCCACAGGGGTATCAGCCGGCGGGCTTGGTGGCGCGGATGATCGCCGCGTGCATCCCGTCGGCGACTTGATGGGTGAATGTGACTGAGGCATCGGCGAATCCGGCTGCGGCGAGCCCGTCAAGGTACTCCTGCCTGGACAGCGCCCCGGCGATACAGCCGACATAAGAGCCACGTTCGGCGCGGTCGGCCGGGGTGAGGTGGTCTTCGGCGACGACGTCGGAGATCCCGATCCTGCCCCCGGGGACCAGAACTCGGAACATCTCGGCAACCACGGTGGGCTTGTCGACCGACAGGTTGACGACGCAATTGGAGATCACCACATCGACGGCGGCGTCGGGCAGGGGGATGTCCTCGATGGTGCCCTTGCGGAATTCGACGTTGGTTGCGCCGGCTTTGGTTTTGTTCGCCTCGGCGAGGGCGAGCATCTCGTCGGTCATATCGACGCCGTAGGCGAACCCGCTCGGCCCGACCCGCCGCGCGGACAGCAATACGTCGATGCCGCCGCCGGAGCCCAGGTCGAGCACGCGTTCGCCCGGATGCAACTCGGCGACCGCGGTCGGGTTGCCGCAGCCCAGGCTCGCCGCGACGGCCTCGGGCGGTAACTCGGAGTGCTCGGCGGCGTCGTACAACGCCGCGCCGAAGGTCTCGTTGAGGTTCCCAGGGCCGCATGACGACCCGCAGCAGTTCTCCGCCGTTAAAAGTTCGCCGGCTCTCACCGCGGTCGCGGCCTGCGCATAGCGGGTCCGGACGTGCTCGCGTAGGTCAGCGTCGTTGGTCATCCGTACCTCACATCGATGGTTATCTATGGAACATAGCCTGGTGGATACATCGATACCTGTCAATACGTGTGGCAGAATTGAAGGCATGACCTTGGCGGTTCACCTCTCAGCGTGCTGCAGCCCGATTACCGGCAACGTGCTGGATGCTGCCGCGGCCGAGCGGCTGGCCGCGGTGCTGAAGGCGCTCGGCGAACCGACCCGGCTCCGGTTGGTCTCGTTGATCGCCGCACACGAGGGTGCCGAGGCGTGTGTGTGCAATTTGACCGAACCAGTGGGATTGTCACAGCCGACCGTCTCGCACCACTTAAAGGTCCTTGTCGACGCCGGCCTGATCGAGCGGGAGCAGCGCGGCAAATGGGCCTATTACCGGCTGGTGCCGGGCGTCCTCGACGCAGTGTCGATTGCGATCACTGCCATGGGCGCAACCTCGGAGAGTGTTAGCGATGTGCGTTCCTCGGGCATATCATGACCGGCTGACCGGGCTTCGGACGGCCAATTACGGTCGGTTGCACTGAGTTCGGTTGCGCAAGAAGGCCATCAATACGTCTTCGGCGCGATGATACTGCAGCGAATCCACCCAGAGCCGGCGAACCGCTTCGCTGCCCGCACATGACGAGCGGCCACCCGGGGTTGCCACGTAACCGCCGACGTCGGCGTCGGCAAGCAAGATGAGCACCGGGTCGACAGCGTCCGGATCGAGATCAGCCAACTCCGCCCACGTACTGGCCCACACGTCGTTGTCGGTGCCGCCTGGCGGCAACCAGAACATGATGTCGAACTGCGCCGCGTTCCCGATCGGGCGCAAGGGCGAACTCACGACGGCCTTCTCTCACGAAATCCAGCGGCCCGCCGCGACATCCGCGATTTGAGCGAGCTCACTGCTGTATCCATGATGGCGTGCCGCCGGTCAATGCCGCAAGAAAGCTTGCGGGCCAACTCAACCCTCCTGTAGCCTCACATTCAGGCGATGAAGCTCGCCATAACCGCCACCCCTGGCTAATAGCTTCTACCGCGTGAACGACACGGTGGAGGTGTGATCGGTGGCGGATCCCGCAATTTCCTTCCGGCGATATGCCGCGTCGACCAATGTGCTCGGCGCCGGTGACAGTGTCGTCGTATTGAAAACCCTGATGTCACAGTGGGTTTACTCGTCCCGCTCATCCAATGGCTTGGCTCGCGCGTCGCCGACGCGCCCACCTAAACCGCCGTAGCTTCCTGGCGGGCTAACTCAAGCGATTTCATCCACAGTCATTGGTAATACCACCTCTGAGGGAGGGGTTTTCATGTCTTTCGTAACCACACATCCGGAAACGTTGGTGTCGGCGGCGGGCACCTTGCAGAGTATTGGCTCGGCAATGAGTACTCAGAATGCGGCTGCGGCGGCCCCGACAACTGGCGTGATCCCTGCGGCTGCCGACGAGGTATCGGCGCTCACCGCAGCGCAGTTCGCCGTACACGCGCAGATGTACCAGGCGGTCAGCGCCCAAGCCACGGCGATCCACGAGATGTTCGTGAACACGCTGGGCACCAGCGCGGGCTCTTATGCGGCCACCGAGGCAGCTAACGCTATCGCCACCGGCTGAACAGGCGCACAAGTGCTGGATTTCGGCGCGTTACCACCGGAGATCAA
The DNA here is from genome assembly GCF_050700595.1 of Mycobacterium sp. Lineage (GTDB taxonomy): Bacteria > Actinomycetota > Actinomycetes > Mycobacteriales > Mycobacteriaceae > Mycobacterium. The sequence continues at coordinate 28,212 of NZ_JBOHHI010000232.1, read as the reverse complement.
CTCAGCCCGAATGTATTTCGGCCCCGGCGCGGGTCCGATGATGGCCGCGGCTGCAGCGTGGAATGCGCTGGCGGCCGAACTATTCATCGCCGCAAACGGATACGGGTCGGTGGTTTCGGAGCTGATCAGCGCCGGCTGGTCGGGTCCGGCATCCTTGTCGATGGCTACGGCGGCCGCACCGTATGTGGCTTGGCTACACAGCACGGGCGCGCAGGCCGAGCAGACGGCCGCCCAGGCCATGGAGGTGGCGGCGGCTTACGAGCTCGCGTTCGCGATGACGGTGCCTCCGCCGGTGATCGCCGCTAACCGCAGCCTGCTGATGGCTTTGGTCGCAACGAATTTCTTCGGGCAGAACACGCCGGCGATCGCGGCTACCGAGGCTCATTACGCCGAGATGTGGGTCCAAGACGCCACCGCCATGTACGGCTACGCCGGATCGTCGGCGGCCGCTAGCCAGTTGAGCCCATTTTCGCCGCCGCGGCCGACCACCGACCCGGCTGGACTGGCCGCCCAACCCGGCGCGGTCGCCCAAGCCGCCAGCAATGCTGGTGCGACCCAGCCGACGACGCTGTCGCACCTGATGTCCACCACGCCCACCGCGCTGCAGCAACTCGCGGACCCCGCGGCGCCCTCCTCGGCAATGACGTTGGTGAACGCGGTGGAGCATGTGCCGAACGTCATCAACACAGCGCTCTCTTCCAGTAACGCCGGAAACACCGGGCGCAGCATTCTCATCCAGGACACGCGGCTCGCCTTCCAGGAGGCGCGGGACGCGGACAAGGCTGCCGAATCCGGCGGCCGACTCGTGTCGGCCGCTCCGTCGCGGCTTGGCGGATCAGCGCCGTCAGCGGGAATGGCGCGGGCGAGCATGGTCGGTTCCTTGTCGGTGCCGCCCAACTGGGCAACGACCGCGCCGGAGATCCGAATGGTCGCAATGGGATTACCGGACTCCGGTGTTGCCGCCACCTCGGCGGGGGCCACGGATATGTCACCAGTTCCCGGCAGTGTGTTCAGCCAGTCGGTTTTAGGAACGCTTTCGCGGCACGGGTTCGACGGTCCTCGTCAAAAGAGCAAGCCCATCATCGTGCGCTCACCGGCAGCCGGATAACGCGAAGACCACTCAACAACGCCAATCTCGATACCACCAGGTAAGAAAGGATGCCAGACATGGACTTCGGAGCACTTCCTCCAGAGATCAACTCGGCCAGAATGTATTTCGGTCCCGGCTCGGGCCCAATGCTGGCCGCTGCCTTCGCATGGGACCAACTCGCCCAGGAACTGAACTCGTCGGCCGCGGCCTACGGCTCGGTCATCACCGGCCTGACCACTTCCGGATGGCAGGGCCCGTCATCGATGATGATGACGAATGCGATCGCGCCGTATGTGGCTTGGATGCAGAGCACTGCCGTGCAGGCCGAACAGACCTCGGTCCAAGCCAAGACCGCCGCGGGCGCGTACCAGACGGGGTTCGCGATGACGGTACCCCCGCCGCTCATCGCGGCTAACCGCACCCAATTGATGTCGCTGATCGCGAGCAACTTTTTCGGCCAGAACAGCCCGAAGATCGCGGCCACCGAAGCCGACTACGACCGGATGTGGGCCCAGGACGCCGCCGCGATGTACGGCTATGCGGCGTCCTCGTCGACCGCGTCGAGGCTGACGCCGTTCACCGACCCGCCGCGGACCACGGACCCGGCCGGGGCGGCCGCGCAAACCGCTGCGGCTGCCCAGTCCGCCGCAGGCCCGGGGCAAGCCACCCCGCAGCTGCTCACGCAAATACCCACAGCGATGCAGCAACTCGCCGCCCCCGCCGCCGACCCACCAGCCCCGACCCTGCCGTCTCCGGCAGACCTGCTGCTGCAAATCCCGTCCGTCACCAGCGCAGCCGCGTCGACCTCGAGTTCGTCGTTCTCGGGGTCCTCCATCGGGGTGACGAATAACGCCATTGCGATCAACGCCAGGCGCGATGCCGCTCAAGGGATCGGTCCGTTTTTTACCGGGTCGAGTGGGCCGCTGGCGCCTGCCGGTCCGGCCAGCATCGGTGCTCCGGCGGTATCGGCGGGAATGGGCCGGGCCAGCTTGGTCGGTACCTTGTCGGTACCACAAACCTGGGCCGCGACCACCACGCTCCCGACCAGCCCCGCGGTAGCCCTACCCGGCACCGGTGCCGTCGCGGCCGTCCCGCAAACCATGCCCGGCTCAGGCATGTTCGGCGAAGCCCTGCTGGGCACATTGGCTGGGCGCGGTGTCAGCAACGTTGCGGCGAAGATGCGCACCAGCAGCGTGGTACCGCGCTCGCCTGCCGCTGGATGACAGAAGGGACTAACTCACGGCCGGCGTGCCGCGGGCCGCAGCATCCCGGAAGCGATGACGGCCGCCGCCATCCATGCGGCGGCGTAGCCGAAAGCGACCGCGGGCGAAGCCACCGTGTACAGCACCCCCACCACCACCGTCGCCATCAGATCGCCGGTTGCCTGTACCGCGCCCAGTACGCCGAATCCGCTGCCGCGAAGCCGGTCGGGAAGGAGTTGGGAAATCACCGCCGATTGAGTCGGTTCGGCAAGTCCGATGCCGGCCCCGGCTGCCGCGAAGGCCAGCGCTATTACGACGGGGCTATGTCCCCCGGCGGCGAACACGCCGTAGGCGATCACGTACACCGCCGCGCCGGTCGCGAATACCGCCCGCGGCCCGGTTCGGTCATACCACCGCCCCGCGCTCAGCGACGCTACCGTCGCGACCACGTTATGGCCGGCATAGATCAGGATCGCGAGCGATGTCGCCGCGGTCACCGACCGCTGCGGTGAGGTCAACAACTGCGTGGCGCGAAGTATCAGCATGGTCGTGGCGACGTTGCCGAATTCGAACAGTGCCACCGGCAGCAGGGCTCGCAGCATGCCGGCGTCGCGCAACGCACCAAACTCAAGTCGCCGCGCCACCGGGGCCCCGTCGGCGCGCACCCGGTGGCGGGCCTCTCGAGCGGCCACGATGATCGCCACCGCTGCGAACAGGCCCGGGATAGCCGCCAAGTAGAGCGCGGGCCGCACACCCACCCAGGCCACCAATCCGGCCGCCAGCAAAGGACCCGCCACCGCGCCCAGGTTGTCGCCTGCTCGTTCGAGCCCGAATGCCCGGCCGTGCGCGGATTCCGGGCTCAGCGACGCCAGCAGAGCGTCGCGCGCCGGTGACCGTAGGCCCCGGGATAACCAGGCGATGGCGCGCAGAACACCGGCTTGCCACACCGTCGCCGCCGCACCGATCGCTCCAGTCGCCAGCGCCGTCCCCAGGTAACCACCCGAAGCGGTGGGTCCCCGCCGATCAGGATCGTTCGCCAACGGACCGCCGATCAGCTTCATCACACCGATGAGGGCATCGCTGATCCCATCAATGATCCCGAGGGCGGCTGCCGAAGCCCCCAAGGTGCCGGTCAGGAATGTCGGCAGAACCGACGTCGTCACCTCATGGCCGGTATCCGAGAAGAAGCTTGCCACCCCGACCGCACCGACACCGGGAGTGAGCCAGGCTCGGTTAGTCGACTCAATTATCGGTTCCCCGGCGGCATCGCGGTCTTCCGCAGTCATATGACTTCGTTCCTCTGTCAGTCCCCTAGCGCGGGCCGGCCTGACCTACTCGGGCAGCCGCAGCTCGGGTTTTTCCACCTCTTCGATGTTGACGTCCTTGAAGGTGACCACCCGTACCTGCTTGACGAATCGGGCCGGCCGGTACATGTCCCACACCCACGCGTCGGCCAGCCTCAACTCGAAGTACACCTCGCCGTCGGCGTTGCGCGGCACCATCTCGACGCTGTTCGCCAAATAGAACCGTCGCTCGGTTTCCACGACGTAGCTGAACTGACCGACGATGTCCTTGTATTCGCGGTACAGCGAGAGCTCCATCTCGGTTTCGTACTTTTCGAGATCTTCGGCACTCATCCTGCTCAGCCGTCCTTCTGCTGTGCCAATTTGCCCGCCTCGTCCCACGAGCCACCACACGGCCCCCGTCGGTACCGGGCGGGTCTGGTCCCATCTTTCCTCACCGATATTCACCACCCTCGTCCGGCGGGCCCGGCTTGAATTCGGCCACCACCCGGGTGCCCGCTCCGGTCGCCACCCGCCGGACGTTGATAAACGAATAGCGGTGCTCAGGGCATGGACCCAGCTCGCCCAGCGCTGCGCCATGCCCGGGTGTGCAGTAGCCCTTGTGCTCAGCGAAGCCGTAGCCGGGGTGCTCGCCGTCCATCGCCACCATCAATCGGTCCCGGCTGACTTTGGCCAGCACACTGGCCGCGGCGATACAGGCAGCCGCCGCGTCACCACCGACCACCGGCAGCGACGGCATCGGCAGTCCCGGCACCCGGAACCCGTCGGACAGTACGTAGCCCGGCCGCAGCGAGAGTCCGGCCACCGCGCGGCGCATGCCCTCGATATTGGCCGCGTGCACACCGCGCCGGTCGACCTCGGTCGATCCGATGTACACCACGTGGTAGGCCAGTGCATAGCGGCGAATCCGCGGATACAGCGCCTCTCGCATCTTCTCGGTGAGCTTCTTCGAATCATCAAGAAGCGCAAGGCTGTCCAACCGGCCGGGCCCCAGCACACAAGCCGCGACCACCAGCGGGCCGGCGCAGGCGCCGCGGCCGACCTCGTCGACCCCGGCGACCGGCCCCAGACCGCCGCGGTACAGCGCCGACTCCAGGGTGCGCAACCCTGAGGATTTACGAATCACCGTCCGAGGCGGCCAGGTGGTGGCCATGTCTACTGATTCTGCTGCGGATTCACCGCGCGCACGACACCCCAGCGCGCCGGCGGCCACAAGATGAACCTGGCGTTGCCAATGACGTTGCCCACCGGCACGGTGCCCGACATCGGGTCACCGGTGCACAGCAGGCCCTTCAGCGCGTCGGCCGGGATGCTGGTGCAGTGCGCCCGCGAGTCCGCCGAATGCGTGCGGTTATCGCCCATCACCCATAACCGGCCCTGCGGGACGGCGACCGGACCGAACTCGACGTCGGCACCCCCGGTACCCGGGCACGGCGGCAGCGGCACGTCAGGGTTGGGCATCATCGTCCCCGGATCCAGATACGGCTCGCCCAGCCGCTTGCCGTCGACGGTCAACCCCGTGTCGTTGCGGCACTGCACGGTCTGCCCGCCCACCGCGATGACACGTTTGACCAGGTCGTTCTCGTCCGGGGGTACGAAGCCCACAAACGACAACGCATTTTGTACCCAGCGCACCGCGGTGTTGTCCGAGCGGATCGACTTATAGCCGACGTTCCACGACGGTGGCCCCTTGAACACGATGACGTCACCCGGCCGCGGTGAGCCGAAGCGGTAGGTGACCTTATCCACCATGATGCGGTCACCGACGCCGTGCGAGCCTTGCAACGTGGGTTCCATCGATTCCGACGGGATGAGATAGGGCCGGGCCACAAACGTCAACGTGACGTAGTACAGAACCACCGCGATGGCCACCAGAATCGCCAGTTCGCGCGGCGCCGACAGTTTCGTGCCGCTTTCCTTCTCCTGGGCGTCCGAGCTGATCGCCTCGCTGGTGGCGGGGTTCGATTCGACCGGACCGGAATCGGGTGGAGGCTCTGGTGACGAGTCGGTGGTTTCGGTCACCGGATCAGGGTAGCCACGGCGGTCTGCGCCGGCGCAAGCCACACCGGCCCGACGCTCAGCGCTTCTCCTTGATCTTGGCCTTCTTGCCGCGAAGCTCCCGCAGGTAGTAGAGCTTGGCGCGACGGACGTCACCGCGGGTCACGACCTCGATGTGGTCGATATTCGGCGAATGCACCGGAAAGGTGCGCTCAACGCCGACGCCGTAGCTCTCCTTGCGCACCGTGAACGTCTCCCGGATGCCGCCGCCCTGCCGGCGGATCACCACACCCTTGAACACCTGAATGCGTTCTTTGGCACCTTCGATCACTTTGACGTGCACGTTGACCGTGTCGCCGGGGCCGAAGACCGGGATGTCGTCGCGCAGCGACGCCTTGTCGACGAAGTCCAGCGTGTTCATTTCGAAGACACTTCCTTGCGGTCGCGGCCACGAGTTTCTGCTCACCCTGAAGTGGCGTGAGCGGTCAACCGAGCCGATGGATTTGGGCATCTGGTGCCGGAGACAACTGCCCAATTGTGCCAGATGGCAGGCATGGGCGTGAAATCGCAGCGAATCGCCGGGCAGTTACCGACCGAAAACCAAGGCTGAATGGTACATATACGAGCGGCTGACCACACGCACCGAAGGACGCACGTTAATCTGACGGGCCGCGCGGATGGTCGTTGTGGTGAGCCCGCATAGGTGTTTCGTATTGGTGCCCGAGGAGACGCATGCGAGCGCGGTTCCCTACGCTGCTCATCGTGACGACAGCGGTGCTCACTTTGCTGGTGGCGGGCGGGGTGGCAAAGGTGTACGGGGCACCGAGCACCCGGTCACCGGTCGGCCGGACGAGCCGCGTTGCACCGCTGGTGCAGGCGATCATGGCGCCGGAGTCGTCGCGGGGACAGCCCTCCGCGGCGTTCGCCGGATTGCCGGCACGTATCCGGCAGGCCACCGACGAAGCCGCCGCTGTAGGGGCCACACTCTCGGTTGCGATACTCGACCGCGCCACCGGCCAGATGGTGTCCAGCGGTGACGGCCAACTGGTCGGCATCGCATCGGTGGCCAAGCTGTTCATCGCCGATGATCTGCTGCTGGCCGAAGCGCAGGGCAAAACCCCGTTGTCTGCAGAAGACCGCCCGGCACTCGACCTCATGCTGCGCGCCTCCGACGACAGCGTCGCGGAGAATTTCTGGAGCCAGCGCGGCGGCGAGGCGATCATCACCGATGTCGCGCGCCGGTACGGGCTGACATCCACCACGCCGCCCAGCGACGGGCGCTGGTGGAACACCATGAGCTCGGTATCCGACCTGATTCGCTACTACGACATGCTGCTCAGCGGCTCCGGGGGGTTACCGGCCAGGCAGGCCGACATCATCGTTGGCGACCTCGCCGCATCCACCGCGATCGGTGTCGACGGCTACCCGCAGCGGTTCGGCATCCCGGACGGTCTGCCCGCCGAACCGGTTGCCGTCAAGCAGGGGTGGATGTGCTGCATCGGCACGGACTGGATGCACTTGTCGACCGGCGTGATCGGCCACGACCGCCGCTACATCATGGTGGTCGAGTCGCTGCAGCCCTCCGACGACGCCACCGCCCGGGCGACCATCACCCAGGCGGTCAAGACCATGTTCCCCCAGGGCCGGATCTAGCCAACGCTTGAGTGTGTGGCTTGTGGATGCGAATTCGCAAAAATGACGGCCACTAGCCACACACTCGACGCGTGAAACGCGGCGCTACTGAAGGAGGTCCGGCCGGCGCTCCCGGGTCCGTTGCAATGCTGCCGCCCGGCGCCACTCGGCGATCCGCGCATGGTCACCGGACAGCAGCACCTCGGGCACGTCGAGCCCACGCCAGGTAGGCGGCCTGGTGTAGCACGGACCCTCCAGCAGGCCGCTATTCCCCGGGGAATACGAATCATCCTGGTGGGACTGCGGATTGCCGATGACGTCGGGCAGCAATCGCAGGACGGCTTCGATCATGACCAATGCCGCCGATTCGCCGCCGGGCAACACATAATCGCCGATCGAGACCTCTTCCACCGGCATCCGCCGTGCGGCGTCTTCGATGACCCGTTGATCGATACCCTCGTAGCGGGCGCAGGCGAACACCAGGTGCGCCGCGCTGCTCCACCGCTCGGCGGTCGCCTGGGTGAACAATGCACCGGCGGGAGTGGGAACAACCAGAAGCGAAGTCTCCGAGCAGATCTCGTCCAACGCTTCGCCCCAGACCGGCGCCCTCATCACCATCCCCGGGCCCCCGCCGTAGGGTGCGTCATCGACCGAGTGATGCGCGTCGTGGCTCCAGCGCCGCAGGTCGTGCACCTCCAGCTGCACGAGTCCGGACTGGATCGCCTTGCCCGGCAACGATTGCCGCAGCGGGTCCAGGTAGGCCGGGAAGATCGTCACGACATCGATGCGCATTACCGCCCCAGTTCCAGTAGGCCCTCGGGCGGATCGATCTCGACGGTGGCCGAGTCCAACGACACCGATGTCACGATCGCGCCGACGAATGGCACCAGCAGCTCGCCGCCGTCGTCGCGACGGACCGCCAGCAGTTCACCGGCGGCGGTGTGCAGCACCTCGGCGACGGTGCCGATGTCGCGGCCCGCCGTCGTGCGCACCCGAAGGCCTTCCAGCTGGTGGTCGTAGTAGGTGTCCGGCTCGTCGATGGGCGGCAGTTCCCCGGACTCGATGACGAACAGGCTGCCCCGCAACGCATCGGCGGCAACGCGGTCGGCCACCCCGGCTAACCGGACCAGCAGCCGCCCACCGTGCTCACGTGCGGCGTCGACGGCGTAGCGGCGCTCCTGACCGTCGGATCCTTTGGCGCGCAACACCGTACCCTGCGCGAACCGGGCCTCCGGGTCGTCGGTGCGGACTTCGACGACAACCTCGCCGGCGACGCCGTGCGCTTTGACCACGCGCCCGACCGTCAGCTCCATGGCCGCCTACTGGTCGGTGTCCACCACGTCGACGCGGATGCCGCGGCCGCCGATTCCGGCGACCAGCGTGCGCAATGCGGTCGCGGTGCGTCCGCCGCGACCGATGACCTTGCCGAGATCATCCGGATGCACGTGCACTTCCACGGTCCTGCCACGCCGGTTGGTGACCATGTCAACCCGGACATCATCGGGGTTGTCGACGATCCCGCGCACCAGGTGTTCGACGGCGTCGACGACGGCGGTACTCATGGCGGCAGTCAGCTTTCGGCCGTCGGCTCGGCCTGCTCGCCGGCCGGCTCGTCGGCATTCTCAGCGGTGACCTTCTGGGCCGCGGCCTTTTTGGCCGGGGCCTTCTTTTTCTTCGGCGTCGCTGCCTCGGTGGTGGGCGCGCCCTCGGCGGCAGCCAGCGCCGCGTTGAACAGCTCCAGCTTGGTCGGCCTGGGTTCGACGACCTTCAACTTGCCTTCGGCCCCGGGCAGCCCCTTGAACTTCTGCCAGTCCCCGGTGATCTTCAGCAGCTTGAGCACGGGTTCGGTGGGCTGAGCACCCGCGGACAGCCAGTACTGGGCCCGCTCGGAGTCGATCTCGATGAAGCTCGGCTCTTCCTTGGGGCGATAGCGGCCGATGATTTCGATCGCGCGCCCGTCGCGCCGGGTCCGGGCGTCAGCGACAGCGATGCGGTACTGCGGATTGCGGATCTTGCCAAGCCGGGTGAGCTTGATCTTCACAGCCATGGTTAAGCGACTTCTCCTGTGGGTGTCACGCTGCAATTCAGCGATCCGGGCGGGATGCCGGGATCCGGTTTTGCCTCGCGTGTGCAGCCGCCCATTGTGCCAGAACGCCGATGTCGGGTGGAAATCCGCGACTCGCAGACGTCACGGACGCCGGTCGAAGCACTTGGTCTCGACGCGCCGGCTCATCCGCCAGCCTTCCGGGGTACGGACGAACTCGTCGTCGTACCAGAGCCCCAGCAGCATCGTGGTGACGGCCTTCCCGCCGAACACCATCGGGTTGAAGCAGAAGGTCCGCGCGGTGGCGGTGTCACCATCGAGCCGGATGGACGGAAGACCCAGCATATGGGCGTAGTTGGCGAAATTCGGCAACACCTCCGCCAGCCACGCCTTCACCTCCGGATAGCGGCCCACGATTCCGTCGAAGGCGCTGTAATCGATGTGTGCGTCCGGGGTGAACACCGTGTCGAGGTCGTCGAATCGGCGCAGATCGATCGCGGTGGAGTAGTCCACCAATAGCTGCTGGATCTCCAATCGGTCGGAGATTTCGGCCTGACTCAACATGGGAATTGATTGAACACGATGAGGTGGCCGCAATTAGGCTCAATGCCCATGCGAAAGGTCATGGCGTGTTTCGCGGTCGCGATCGCCGCCGTCTTCGGGCAGAGCCCTGCAGCGTGGGCCGACACTACCGTGCAGCCAGCCGGCTCGGTGCCGATTCCCGACGGCCCGGCTCAGACCTGGATTGTCGCCGACCTCGACACCGGTCGGGTGCTGGCCGCGCGTGACCAGAACGTCGGCCACCCACCGGCGAGCACGATCAAGGTGCTGTTGGCGCTGGCGGCGCTCGACGAGCTGAGCCTGGACTCCACCGTGGTCGCCGACGAAGCCGATACCCAGGTCGAGTGCAACTGTGTCGGTATCAAAGCCGGTCGCACATACACCGCACGCCAACTCCTGGACGGCCTGCTGCTGGTGTCGGGCAACGATGCCGCCAACACGCTGGCTCAGATGCTGGGCGGCGAGGCGGCCGCCGTGGCCAAGATGAACGCCAAAGCAGCCGCGCTGGGCGCAGCGAGCACTCATGCGGCCACCCCGTCGGGCCTGGACGGACCGGGTGGCTCCGGCTCCTCAACGGCGCACGACCTGGCCGTCATCTTCCGGGCGGCGCTGGCCAATCCGGTGTTCGCCCACATCATCGCCGAGCCGTCGGCGATGTTCCCCGGTGATGGAGGCGAGCATCAGATCGTCAACCAGGACGAACTGCTGTACCGGTATCCGGGCGCGATCGGCGGCAAGACCGGCTTCACCGACGCCGCCCGCAAGACGTTCGTCGGCGCCGCCGCCCGCGACGGCCGACGGCTGGTGATCGCGATGCTGTACGGGCTGGTACACGAGGGCGGACCGACCTATTGGGATCAGGCTGCCAGCCTGCTGGACTGGGGTTTCGCCCTCAACCCGCCATCGGCGATCGGCACGCTGTAGGAGCACCCGGGCGTGCCCGGGCGGTCGCGGCGGCCTCTGCGGTGGGCTAGGCTGCCGATGAGGTGGCACCTTATTTTGCAGGAGTCGAATATGGGCCTGCGCGGCATTGCGCGGGCATCCGCCGGCACCGCTACCGGGTTGAGCCACAGCCCTAGCCAACAGCCCTAGCCACAGCATGTCGTAGACGCCAGCGGACCGTCCAGGTACGCGCAACGAGGAGCGATGATGGCCGAAGACCACCACGCTGTACCGAATACCCCATCTCAACCAGACAGCAGCGACTTCAACGTCGACGAGACGTGGGTTGGCCAGCTGATCGTGGTACCGGTGAGCGGAAACGTGGACATGCTCAGCGCGCCCCAGCTGGCCGATGCACTCGAATCCGCCCTCGCCAAAAACCCGAATGGGCTGGTCGTCGACCTTTCCCGGGTTGAGTTCCTCGGGTCGGCGGGGATCAGCGTCCTGATGGCAGCCCACGGCAAGATGGCCGACCCGGACCGGTTCGCGGTGGTTGCCGACGGCCCGGCCACCCACCGGCCGCTCACATTGCTGGGCCTGAACGAGGTCATCTCGCTGCACCGCACGCTCGACGGCGCATTGAGTAGACTCGCCGACGCCTAGCCCCCGTCGCGTGTCACTCGGCCGTGGCGGTCAACCCCGGGAACAGACCACCCAGCAGTGACGTCAGCAGGGTGATGCGCTGGCCTTCGATGTCGGGTTGCGGGAGCACGGCGCGCACCAGCGCGGCGCCGTCGAAGATATTGGTCAGCAGCGCCACCACTGCGGGGAAGGTCTCTTCCGGAACGTTGTCGGCGTAGGGCAGCGCCCGTGCCGCGTCGTAGATCTTCGAGCTGTACTGCTCCAGCACGTGTTGCAAAGTGGCCTTGAGCTTTTCGTCGGTGCGGGCAGCGACCATGAGTTCATACATCACCGTATTGGTGGAATTGCCGGTGACGTCGCGCAGGATGGTCAGTGCCGCCGCCAAGGCCGGCTGGTCGGCTGGAATTTCGGCGAGCCTTTTGCCGATTTCGTCGAGCTGACGGCGCAACACCTCGCAGGCGGTGGCAGCCATGAAATCACCCATGGTGTCGAAATGCCGGAATAGCGCACCGACAGACACGTTGGCGCGCTTGGTGATTACCGCAGCCGACGCACGCGCATATCCGACTTCGGCGATCGTCGCGATACTGGCCTCGAGCAGCCGCGCAACCGTCTCCTCGCGGCGCTGCTGCTGGGTTCTCGCCATCTCAGACCTGCACCCGGTGCGGTTGACGGGCATCGGCACGCAGGAAACGGCCCGACTTCACCGACGTGCCGTAGCCGTCGCGGAACTCGCCGTTGCGGAACACCACGGCACCGCCCACCCCGGTGGTGACGACGGCGGCGTCGTTGCGGTTGACCATGCGGCTCAGCCCGCCATAGAACGGCACCGCTTGCTCGTAATAACCCTCCACCGTTTCGTCGAGGCCGGCCGGATCGATCACCGCGAAGTCCGCACGGTCGCCTTCGCGAAGCGTGCCCGCGTCGAGGCCGAACCACTCGGCCACCTCGGCGGTCAGCCGATACACCGCACGTTCGACGGCAAGGAACGGCGCGCCGGCGCGCTCGGCGTCCAGCGTCCGCTTGAGCAGCCGCACTCCGAAGTTGTAGAAGGCCATGTTGCGCAGGTGCGCACCCGCGTCCGAAAAGCCCATGTGGATGCTGGGTTCGGCGGCGAGCTTGTTGAGCTGTTTGGGCCGGTGGTTGCCGACGACGGTGGTCCACCGCACGTTGCGTTCCCCATTCTCGACGAGCACGTCGAGAAATGCGTCGAGCGGGTGCAGTCCGCGCTCGTCGGCGATCTGACCGAAGCTCTTGCCGATCAACGTCTTGTCGGGGCACTCGACGATCACCGCATCGTGAAAGTCACGGTGCCACAACGAGGGTCCGAGCTTGCGACGGTCGAACTCCTTCCGGAACTTACGCCGGTATGCGGTGTCGGCCAGCAGCTTGTTGCGCTCGAGTTGGTCACGCAGATGCAGCGCCGCGGTTCCCGCGCCGAACTCCTCGAAGACCGGGAGATCGATTCCGTCGGAGTACAACTCGAACGGCACCGGAAGGTGCTGGAACCGCACGCTGGCACCCAGCACGGCGTTGAGTAACCGGGTGACGGGACCGAAGACGCCCGCCGAGCCCGGCATCGCCTTCGCGTCCGCCGACACGAGCAGGCTCATCCGAACACCCTTGCGGCGCCCAAGCATCCGGCTGCTGGACAAGAAGAACAGCAGCCCCGACAGCGGGTTGGCGACGTCGGGAGCACTTTGTAGGATCCGGCCGCGCTTGCGCAGCACCGCGATCAGCTTGCGGCGCTCGTGCCAGGTGGCGAACGTCGACGGCAGTGCCCGCGAGCGGTAGCGGTCCCCGTCGAGCCTGTCGATCGCCGCGTCCATTCCGGACATGCCGAGCAGCCCGGCATCGAGCGCCTCGTCGAGCATGGCCGCCATCCGGTCCAGTTCGGCATCCGTCGGCCTGACGTCGTCGTCGGTGGCCCGCCCCAGCCCCAGCACTGCGGTCCGCAGATCCGAATGTCCCAGCATCGAGCCGACATTGGGGCCCAGCGGCAAGTCATCGAGGGCGGCGGCGTACTCGGCGGGACCAGACCACGTCTTCTTGGCTTCCAGTGCGCCGAGCACGAACTTGCGGGGCACCGCTTCGACCCGGCTGAACAGGTCGGCGGCGTCGGCCGAGTCGGCGTAGACGGTGGACAGCGAGCAGTTGCCGAGCAACACCGTGGTCACGCCGTGACGCACCGATTCCCGCAGCCCGGGATCTAACAGCACTTCGGCGTCGTAGTGGGTGTGCACGTCGATGAAACCGGGCACCACCCATTTCCCGGCCGCGTCGATCACCTCGGGGCAGCCGGTTTCGTCGAGGGACTCGGCGGAGACTTTAGCCACGACGCCGTCGCGGATGCCCAGCGTGCGGATCTGCGGTGGGCTGCCGGTGCCGTCGAACCACAGGCCGTCACGAACGATCACGTCATAAGTCATCAGCACTGCTCCTCTTGTCTCGGTTCAGCGGACCATATCATAGATAGTGAGTACTTACAATCTTTCTTTCCCGGCCCGGTCAGCGGGTCCGCGTGGTGGTCGGCGCGGCAGGCGTCTCGGTCACCGACGGCAGCCCGGGCACCGTGACGCCCGGCGGCACGTCACCGGTCCGTCCGGCAACCACCGGGATCACTATCTCCGCTCCTTGTTGGCCGCACTCATTGCTCTCGACGGTGACGGTCATGACACCACGCAGCGGGCCGTGGCCGGCCGGTTGCACCGACAACACCTGCTTGGTGGTCTGCATTGCGGTTGTCCCGTCCTGTCCGATACACGGGAACTGCACGGTCTCGGGCCGGGACTGCCAGGCACCGTCGCGGAAATCCAGCACGATCGGGTGCCCACCACCCGACGGGCTGGCCACCAGATGTTTCTTGTCGTCGAGCATGATTCCGGCGGCCACGCACCCGGCGGGTGTGCACGACGAACGAAACGCCCACCAGGTGGTCACGTTGGGTGGTTGAGGATCGGGATTTGCGTTGTACGTCTGCTCCGCCCGGTTCACGTCAACCTGATAGGCGCCGTCGAGCGCCTCACCCGGTCCAGGTCTGGCCGCAATGCTGCTCGTCGGTGCGGCAGCCGGGGAGCGGGTCGTGGGGCTGGCGGCCTGCGTGGACGCCGCGTCGTTTTGTCGGCCGACCATGATGCCGACGAACAAGCCGGTTAACAACAACAACGCCGCCGCGGTTACCGACCCGAGCACAATCCAGGGCCGGCTGCGCACCCACGTGGTCATCGCCGATAGCGAGCCGGCGCCGTGTCGACCGTGCTGCGCGAGCTTCCCGACCGCGGCGTCGCGCATCGTCTCGTCCGGGTAGTCGACGATGCTCAGGAATGCTTCGGGGCTGCGATCCCTGCTCCAGGCGCGATCACTGAGCGCGTCGGCGAACTCGTGACAGCTGGTGAACCGGTCCGCGGGATTTTTGGCCAAAGCTTTGGACAGCGCGCCGTCGAGGCGTGCCAGCTCCGGGTGTCGATCACTGAGTTTCGGCGGTACGGCGCCGAGATGATGGTTGATGACCATCGCGGGGTCGGAATCCTCGTACGGCGGCGCCCCGGTGAGCAGATGAAATGCGGTCGCGGCCAGCCCGTACTGGTCGGCGCGCCCGTCGATGGTCGAGCCGAGCAGTTGTTCCGGTGCGGCGTAGGCGACCGTTGCCGCGGTCAAGTTGGTTGCGGTCCGTCTGCCGGCCGCACTGAGCGGACGGCCTATTCCGAAGTCGGCCAATAAGGTCCGTTGTTCACCGTCGTCTGGATTGGTGAGAAAGATGTTGGCCGGTTTGACATCCTGGTGCAGGATTCCGCGCTGGTGCGCGTAATCCAATGCCCCGGCGACCGCGGTCACGATCGCAAGGGCCTCGCCCGCCGGCATCCCGACCGGAAACTGCTCCCGCATGAGTTGTGCGACATTGGTGCCGTTGACGTAATCCATTGCGATCCACAGTTGTCCCTCGAACTCGCCGCGGTCATACGTCTGCGCGATGTGCGGGTGAAACAGCGCTGCGGCAATCTCGGACTCACGGGTGAATCTCGTTCGAAACTCGCGATCCGCCGTCATCGCCCTGGGCAGGACTTTCAACGCGTCGTGGCGCGCAAGCGTGGGATGCTGAGCGAGATACACCTCGCCCAGCCCGCCGGTGCCCAGCATCCGAACGATGGTGTACCCGGCGAAGGTCGCCCCGGGGGCCAACGGCATGCGCCGATCCTATCCGCCGGCCGCAGCGGCCCGTAGGTCAGAACATCTGCCCGCGCAAGATGACCAGGTCAGGCCGGTTCAGCAGGTCCGCACTTTGGCGTGGATCATCGTTGTAGCACAACAGGTCTGCCGACGCGCCGTGGTCCAGACCGGGACGACCCAGCCAGCGGCGGGCGTCCCACGACGCCGCGCCCAATGCCGCGGTGGCGCTCATTCCGATGCCCTTGAGCGCCTCGACCTCGTCGGCGATCCGCCCATGGGCGATCCCGCCGCCGGCGTCGGTGCCGGCGTAGATCGGCACGCCGGCCTCGCGCGCGGCGCCGACCCGCTGCGGGCCGCGGACATACAGGTCGCGCATGTGATCGGCATAGCGTGGGTAGCGCGCCGCCGAGTCGGCAAAGCCGGGGAAGTTCTCGACGTTGATCAGCGTGGGCACCAAAGCGGTGCCGCGAGAGACCATCAACTCGATCGTGTCGTCGGTGAGCCCGCTGCCGTGCTCGATGCAGTCGATGCCGGCGTTGATCAGTCCGGGTAGCGCGTCCTCGCCGAACACATGGGCGGTGACCCGTGCGCCGTGGGCGTGAGCGGTGTCGATCGCTGTCTTGAGCACCTCATCGGACCACAGCGGGGCCAAATCTCCTGCGTCGCGATCGATCCAGTCGCCGACCAGCTTGACCCAGCCGTCGCCGCGGTGTGCCTGTTCGGCCACCGCCGCGGGAAGCTGCGATTCGTCGTCGATGTCGATCGGCACACCGCGCAGATAGCGTTTCGGGCGGGCCAGATGACGCCCCGCCCGGATGATCCGGGGCAGGTCGTCGCGATCATCGAGGCTGCGGGTGTCGATCGGCGAGCCGCAGTCGCGCAGCAGCAGGGCACCCGCGTCACGCTCGGTTTCGGCTTGACGGATCGCCTCGTCGAGCTCGACCCCGCCGCCCGGGCCGATGCCGACATGACAGTGCGCGTCGACCAGCCCCGGGATGATCCAGCCCCCGTCGAACACGGTCTCGGCATGTGTGACGGGCTCGGCGCTGAGCTCGCCGTCGACGATCCACCACTGCGCAGGGTCGCCGTCGGGCAATCCGCGCCCACGCACGGACAGGCGCATGCGGCTATTTCTTGCCCGGGAACTTCAGCTGAGACAAATCGAACTCGGTCAGTCCGGGCGGTAATTCGTCAAGACCCTCGGGCAGCTGTGACAGATCGGGGAATCCGGCCGGCAAACCCATCGGACTTCGCTTCGGCGGTGTCGGGCCGCGCTTCTTGCCCTTTTTGCCCTTGCCCGCTTTCGCTTTTCCGGCCTTACGGGTGGACGATTTGCGGCCAAGCCCCGGAATTCCCATCGAGCCGACCATCGACGACATCATCTTGCGGGCCTCGAAGAACCGATCGACCAACTGATTGATCTCCGAGACCGTCACGCCGGAACCGTTGGCGATACGCAGCCGACGCGAAGCGTTGATGATCTTGGGGTCAGCCCGCTCGGCCGGCGTCATGCCGCGGATGATCGCCTGCAACCGGTCGAGTTGCTTGTCGTCGACGGCGGCCAGCGCGTCCTTCATCTGGCCGGCGCCGGGCAGCATGCCCAACAGGTTGCCGATCGGGCCCATCTTCCGGATGGCCAGCATCTGATCGAGGAAATCCTCCAGGGTCAGCTCGCCGGATCCGATCTTGGCCGCGGCGGCCTCGGCTTGCTGCGCGTCAAAGACCTGCTCGGCCTGCTCGATCAGGCTCAGCACGTCGCCCATGCCCAGGATGCGGCTGGACATCCGGTCCGGGTGGAAGACGTCGAAGTCCTCCAACTTCTCGCCGGTGGACGCGAAAAGAATTGGCACACCGATAACTTCGCGGACCGACAACGCGGCACCACCGCGGGCGTCACCGTCCAGCTTGGTCAGCACCACACCGGTGAAGCCGACACCCTCGCGGAACGCCTCCGCGGTGGTGACCGCGTCCTGGCCGATCATCGCGTCCAGGACGAACAGCACTTCATCCGGATCGATGGCCGAGCGGATGGCGGCGGCCTGGCCCATCATCGCGTCGTCGATACCCAGCCGCCCGGCGGTGTCGACGACGACGACGTCGAAATGTTTGGCCCGCGCCTCGGCCAGCCCGGCCGACGCGACGGCGACGGGATCGCCCGGCCCGGCTTCGGGCGATGCTCCCGGGTGCGGCGCGAACACCGTGACCCCGGCGCGCTCGCCGACGACCTGCAGCTGATTCACCGCCGCCGGGCGCTGCAAGTCGCAGGCCACCAACAGCGGCGTATGCCCTTGGTCACGCAGCCAGACGGCGAGCTTGCCGGCCAGTGTCGTCTTGCCGGAACCCTGCAGACCGGCCAGCATCACCACGGTCGGCGGCGTCTTGGCGAACGTCAACCGGCGCGTCTCACCGCCCAGGATGGCGATCAGTTCTTCGTTGACGATCTTGACGACCTGCTGCGCCGGGTTGAGCGCGCCGGACACCTCGGCGCCCTTGGCGCGGTCCTTGATCCGGCTGACGAATGCCCGCACCACTACCAGCGACACGTCGGCTTCCAGCAGCGCGAGCCGAATTTCGCGGGTGGTGGCGTCGATATCGGCGTCGGTCAGCCGGCCCTTGCCGCGCAGCCCCTGCAGCGCACCTGTCAGCCGGTCGGACAACGATTCAAACACGGTGCCAGCCTAATGGGATTCGATCAGCGCGTCGTTGACGGGGTTTGGACCCGGTTGGCGACCCGAGAGCTTTCGGGCCTCCCTGACTGATCCGATTTTGCGTCGCGTCAGACCCGGGCGAGTGACCACCCCGGTCCTGGTTCTCGGCGCCGAGCGCGACGGGTTGGTCACCAGCGCTGAAGTGCGCGCTACGGCGCGGGCTTACCGGACCGAACCAGAATTCTTTCCCGGAATGGGGCACAACATGATGCTCGAACCGGGATGGACTAACGTCGCCGAACGAATTCGCAAATGGCTTGAAATCCGCGACCTTGTCAACCGCGCAGAATAACGACGCAGCAATCCTGTGCGGTCGATCGCGGAATTCGACGAACACAATTATTACAAGAAATAAATACCAATCAAACTTCGGCATTGCATTATCGTCCGAGCGCATGCCAGCGGCGCAAATCATTGCCGCCGAAAGATCGTCGTACGGCAGCGGCCGGCAGCTCCGCGCTCGCTGCCGCTGCTGCCGCCCTGAGCTGCGACGATAACCGCGCCGCAAGATGTACCGGCCGGAGTTGACGCCCGGGATCGCATGCGGCGTAACCGGGCTGTTAAAGAAATCTCACTGTTAAGGGTTCACGACGGCTGCGTTAGGGAATAATTACCAATTCATTCGCGGATGATTGGATCCGTTAAGAGTCCACCCACGACCGTTAAAAAACCGTTACCGAAGCATTTTCCCGGGCAAGTCTCAGGAAGGCTCAAGGACGTGCAACGTGCCCCACGCACTTCAAACGGGTGTGTCTTATGAGGAGAATTCATGGCTTTTGTGACCGTAGTGTCTGAAGCGCTTCCCGCAGCCGCGAGCCAGTTGGAAGGTATCGGCTCGGCAATGACCGCCCAAAGCGCGGCCACGGCCGCCCCGACCACCGGGGTGATTCCGGCGGCGGCCGATCAGGTATCAACGCTGCAGGCGATGCTGTTCTCTTCCTACGGAAGCCTGTACCAGCAGATCAGCGCCCAGGCCACGGCGATTCACGAGATGTTTGTGAACACCCTGGCCACCAGTGGCGCGTCGTATGGCACCACCGAGGCCGCCAACCAGGTTGCCGCCGGATCCTCCTCGGGGACTTCGGGAATCCTCGGCGGGCTCTTGGGGGCTGGCTCATCGTCGTCCGGGTCGTCGGGGCTGGGCGGGCTCCTCGGCGGGACCGGGCCGGGTGGGCTGTCAGGCAACCTGGCCAACATCGCCAACATCGGCGCTGGGAACTGGGCCTCCGCCGGGTCGGACCTGATCGGACTTGCCGGCGGCGGTCTTCTCGATGCTCCTGCCGAGGCGGTTGCCGAGGTGGGAGCTGCCGACGTCGGGTTGGCGGGCCTGGTGGGTGCGGTGGGGCCGGTGAGCCCCGCAGGCATCGGCGCGGCGCCGGTGTTGGCGAATTTGGCCCAAGCATCCTCGGTCGGCGGCTTGTCGGTGCCGCCCAGTTGGGCCGGCGAGGTCGCTTCGGCAGTCGGTCCTGCCCCTGCGACGTTGGCCGGCGCCGGCTGGACGACGGCTGCCCCACACAGCACGCCGGTGGCAACGATCCCGGCCGGCATGCCGTCGGTGGCTACAGCCGGGAAGGCCGCCGGCTTCGGTGCGCCGCGCTATGGCCTCAAGCCCACCGTGATGCCCAAACCGGCCGTCGTGTAGCGAAGAGCAGGAGACAGGAATGGATTTCGGAGCGTTGTGTCCGGAGATCAACTCTGGACTCATGTACGCCGGCGCAGGGGCGGGACCGATGATGGCCGCCGCGGCGGCGTGGAGTGCCCTGGGCGCCGAGTTGGCTACCACCGCGTCCTCCTACGAGGCGGTGATCTCACTGCTGACCGGCGACGAGTGGCTGGGTCCGGCATCGGCGACGATGGCCGCCGCGGCCGCGCCCTACGTGGCATGGCTGAACCACACCGCCGCGGCCGCTGAGCACGCCGCCGTCCAGGCCATGGCGTCCGCCGCCGCCTACGAGGCGGCCTTCGCGATGACGGTGCCTCCCCCGGTCATCGCGGCCAACCGGACTCAGCTGGCCGCCCTGGTCGCGACCAACTTCCTCGGGCAGAACACGCCCGCGATCATGGCCACCGAGGCTCACTACGCCGCGATGTGGGCCCAGGACGCCGCCGCGATGTACGGCTACGCCGCCGGCTCACATTCGGCCGGAGTGCTTCAGCCGATGACCTCGCCGGCGCCGATTGCCAACGGGTCGGGAATCGCCGCCCAAGCCGCCGCGGTCGGTGGGGCCGGCACAGGCGGTCTGCAGACGCAGCTGTCACAGGTGATTTCCGGCCTGCAAACCACGGTGGGAAGCCTCGCCTCCCCGCTGGCAAGCGCCTCCGGCACGTCGGGGTCGGGTGGAATCTTGAGCTCGATCGACAGTTTCTTCGGTATCCCGTTCGTGTCGAATGCCACGAACGGAGCAGTGAACACGTCGGCGTGGTTTGTCATGAACACCATCCCGACCTCCGTGGCGCTTGGACACACCCTCGCCGGCATGACCCCGGCAGCTGCCCTCGCGGATGCCGTCGGTCCGGAGGGCTTGGGCGCGGGCCTGGGAACGGTCCTGGCGGGCTCGACGGGTCCTGCAGGCTTCGGCGGCGCGCCGGTGTTGGCGGGTTTGGGCCAGGCATCCGCGGTCGGCGGGTTGTCGGTGCCGGCCGGCTGGTCTGCGGCCACCCCGGCGGGCACCGGTTCGGCGACGTTGGCGGGCACCGGCTGGAGCGTTGCCGCCGAAGAAGGCGTGCCGGTGGCCACCATGCCAGCCGGGATGCCGTCGGTCGCCTCGGCCGGCCGCGGATCTTACGGCTTTGCAGCACCCCGTTATGGCTTCAAGCCCACCGTGATGCCCAAAACGGTTCTCGTCTAAAGGAAAGGGAAGAGATAACCATGTCTTTCGAGGGTCTGAACAAGGAAGCGTTGTCGGCGGCGTCCGCCAAATTAGCGAGTCTCGGCTCGGCGCTGGCCGCACGGGAAGCCGCTACCGCCGGCCCGACGGTCGGCCTGGTTCCGGCCGGGGCCGATGAGGTATCGGCAGTGATCGCGACGCAGTTCGCCACGCACGGCGAGGTTTACCAGGCGGTTAGCGCCCAGGCCAGAGCAATGCATGAGATGTTTGTCAGCATCCTGGCCGCCAGCGCCGGGTCGTGCGCGGACACCGGGAACACCGGCGTCGTAGCGGAAGGCTAGCGAGCCTCGTCGAGCGATTCGTCGGAACCGGTGGAGACCAACACCGCGAACAAGTCACGCTCCACCGCCGCCTGCATGGCTGGGATCGACTCGGTCGCGCGGGCCGGCAGCACGACACAAAACACGTCGTCCACCGTCGAGCCCATGGTGGCAACCTTCGCCCAGATGATGTCCACTCCGGCGTGCTCCAGCGCACCGGCGAGCAACGCGAGCAAGCCTGGCCGGTCGGTCGCGCGGATTTCCACGATCAGCCCGCCGGGCCCGGCGCCGTCGAACCAGCGAATGCGCGGCGGCGGCGCGGTCGGGTAAGTGACCGGCACGCCTTGTCGTACCTGCCCGACGGAAGGCGACGCGGCTTGTCGGGCGTCACAGGCTCGCCGGTGCAGCAGCTCGAGGACGTCGATGTCGCCTTCCAACGCGGTGATGAACTGCTGCCGCAGCAGTTCCGCGGCCGCGGGGGAACCAAAGTGCGGCGAGACCACGAATTCGTTGATCGCGACGCCGTCGTGGATATTCACCGACGCCGAATGCACCCGCAGCGAGTTGAGGCCGAGTACGCCGGCGGCCTTCGACAGCAGTCCGCGCTGGTCTGGGGCGATCATCACCGCGTGGTGGATGCGCGGACCGTTGCCGCGTCTGACCTCGACATGCACCCGGTGGGTGGCCGCCAGCGAAATATGGTGCGGGTCGACCGGTTCGGCCTGCGGCAACGACTCACCGGCCATCACCATTCGACAGCGCCGCACCAGGTCGCCGACCAGCGACGCCTTCCAGTCGTTCCAAACCGTGGGGCCGGTCGCGAGCGCGTCGGCCTCGGTCAGCGCGTGCAGCACGTCGAGAACCACCGGATCCCCGCCGAGAGCCTCCGAAACGGCCGCGACGGCCTGTGGATTGGTTATGTCATGGCGGGTGGCGACCTTCGCCAACAACAGGTGATGCGCTACCAGTTTCGACAGCATCTCGACGTCGGACGACCACATCCCCAGCCGGGTACCGATCTGGGTGGCCAACTCCGCACCCAGCACGCTGTGATCGCTGCCTCGGCCCTTCCCGATGTCGTGCAACAGCGCGGCAACCAACAGCAGGTCGGGACGCGCTACCCGGGTGGTGAAAACTCTTGCCCGGGAGACGGTTTCGACGAGGTGGCGGTCCACGGTCCAAATGTGGACGACGTCGCGCGGCGGAAGGTCGCGAACGGCGCCCCATTCCGGGAATAGCCGATCCCACAGCCCGGTGCGGTCGAGCGCTTCGATTGTCACCACCGCGGCCGGGCCCGCGGCCAGCAACACGAAAAGGTTGTCGAGCGCCTCGCGCGGCCAGGGTGTGGGCAGCTCGGCAGCGGTTTCGGCCAGCCGGGTCAGCGTGGACGCCGCGATCGGCAACCTGGCGACGGCCGCGGCGGCGGCCACCCGCAGCACCAGACCGGGATCGCGTTCCGGCCGGGCATCGCGGGCCAGCACGATCTCCCCGGCGTATTCGACCACGCCCTCATCCAGCGGACGACGCGACCGCCGCCGCATCGCCGAGATGCCGCGTCGCGGCAGCGCGTTGGCGGCCGTCCGCAGCCCGGCGTCGACGCGGTAGCTGATGGTGCGGGCCGCATCCGACAGCGCCCGCGCCAGGTCGTATCTGTCACCGGCGTGCAGAGTGGCGCTGATCTCGTCGGCGTACTGGGCCAATAGCAAGTCATGTCCGCGGCCCGAGACGCGGTGCAGTTCGGTGCGGACGTCGAGCAGGGTGAGGTAGGCGCCGCTCAGCGAACCTGCCGTTGAGGTTCCCGGGCGGCGGACGGTGAGGCGGTCGGCCAGCTGGGCGAGGGCCAATGCGTCGAGCAACTGGACGTCACGCAGGCCGCCGCGGCCGCATTTCAGGTCGGGTTCAGCGCGGTGGGCGATCTCGCCGCTGCGGCGCCAACGCGCCTGCGCCGTTTCGACGAGTTCGCCGAATCGGGAACGGATTCCGGCGCGCCATTGCCGGCGCACACCGTCGATGAGCGCCATCGACAACTGCTGATCGCCGGCGATGTGACGCGCGTCCAGCATGGCCAGGCCGGCCGAAATATCCGCGTCGGCCACCCGCAGTGCCTCCGCGACGGTGCGCACGCTGTGGTCAAGACGAATGTTGGCGTCCCACAGCGGATACCACAGCCGATCTGCCACCTGCCCGACGATGTCGGCGGACAGGCTGTCGTGCAGCAGCAGCAGGTCCAGGTCGGAGTACGGCAGCAGCTCGCGACGGCCCAGGGAGCCCGTCGCGACGACAGCGAGACCGCGACCGGCCGTGATACCGATCTCGGTGGCCTTTGCCATCAGCCAGGATTCGTACAGCTCCAAACATGCTTGGCGTAGCGCGGGCGCATCCAGTTGACTCGACGTGCTGGACAGCAGCTTTGCCCGGGCAGCGGCTAAATCTGTTGCCGGGAAAGAACTTACGCCGTGCTGTTTCATACCTGCCCGGATCGGATCAGGTAGTTGGGGCTGGTCTCATATGGCATCGGCCCCGCGCTCACCGGTACGCACCCGCACAACGGTTTCCACCGGGCTGACCCATACTTTGCCGTCGCCGATCTTGCCGGTGCGCGCCGCGCGAACGATGCTGTCAACAACTTTGTCTGTCGCAAAGTCGTCGACCAAGACCTCGATCCGGACCTTCGGGACAAAGTCAACCGAGTACTCAGCACCCCGGTAAACCTCAGTGTGACCCTTCTGTCGCCCGTAACCCCGGACTTCGCTGACCGTCATCCCCAGCACCCCGGCTTCCTCGAGGCTGGTCTTGATGTCTTCGAGCGTGAAGGGCTTGACGATCGCGGTAATCAGCTTCATTTCCTCTTTCCTCTTCAGCCGGATGTGCAAGAACCGAACTGCCGACAACCGCGAAGTCGTAACCGCCCTCGGCGTGCTGAGCTTCGTCGATGCCCGAGGCTTCATCCTCCGCGGCCAGCCGCAGCCCGATGGTGTGTTTCATGGCCAGAGCCAAGATAGCTGTCACCACAGCCGAATAGCCAAGAACACTGCCCGCGCCGATTGTCTGTCGCCACAGCTGATCGAAGCCGCCCCCATACAACAAGCCGGGCGACACGCCCGACACACCGGCGATGGCGGTGGTCCCCGGCGCCGCGACCAGGCCGATCAGCAGCGTGCCCGCAAGACCTCCGACCAGGTGTACCGCGACCACGTCAAGTGAATCATCAAAGCCGAACCGGTATTTCAGACCGACCGCCAACGCGCACACGACACCGGCGGTCGCCCCGATCACCAACGCACCGAAAACGTTGACCGACGAGCACGACGGCGTGATGGCGACCAATCCGGCCACAATCCCCGACGCGGCCCCCAGCGAGGTGGCGTGCCCGTCGCGGATGCGCTCGGTAAGCAACCAGGCGAGCATGGCGGCCGCTGTCGCGATGGTGGTGGTGACGAACGTCGACCCGGCCGCGCCGTTAGCGCTGGTGGCCGAGCCGGCGTTGAACCCGTACCAGCCGAACCACAGCAGCCCCGCGCCCAGCATCACCAACGGCAGGTTGTGCGGGCGCATCGGGGTTTTGGGCCAGCCCTGCCGCTTGCCGAGGATGATTGCCAGGACCAGGCCGGCGACGCCGGCGTTGATGTGGACCGCGGTGCCGCCGGCGAAGTCGATGGCGTGCAGCTTGTTGGCGATCCAGCCGCCGTGCGCTGCCGCCACCTTGTCGAAGGCGAAGACCCAGTGCGCGACCGGGAAGTAGACGAAACTCACCCACAGCGCCGCAAAGAACATCCAGCTGCCGAACTTCAACCGGTCGGCCACCGCGCCGGAGATCAACGCCACCGTGATGATCGCGAACATCAATTGGAATGCCGCGAAGACGGTTTGGGGGACGCTGCCCGCCAATGGAATCTCGACCGCAGCGGTCGAGCTGGCGGGATCACCGGCCGGAACGGCCGCAACACCATTGACGCCGATCAGGCCCTTGAGTCCCCAGTACTCCGTAGGATTCCCGGCGATGTTGCCGACGTCGTCGCCGAAGGCCAGCGAGTAGCCGTACAGCACCCACAGCACGGTCACCACGCCCATCGCGCTGACGCTCATCATGATCATGTTCAGTACGCTTTTGGCGCGCACCATCCCGCCGTAGAAGAACGCAAGGCCGGGCGTCATCAACAGCACCAGCGCGGAGCTGGCGAGCATCCAGGCGGTGTCACCGGTGTTCGGCACGCCCATCGTCGGGAATTGGTCCACGCGCCCAAACCTCCTGTCATTGACCTGGTCAAACAATGCGCAGGGGTTGTTTCGGATCCGACGCAACATGGTTTCGCGCCGGTTACATCGTGCTCACCGACGTGATGGTGACAACCCGTCCCCCTCGCCGCTCCGCGGCTGGGGGTGCCCCCAGCGCCCGGCTCCGCCGCCCTTGCGATCGCCACGCGGCGATGTCAGGAGATGTTCGGGTGATGTCAGCCCAGCAGCGCGTCGACGAACGCGCCGGGTTCAAATGGCGCCAGGTCGTCGGGACCCTCGCCGAGCCCGACCAGCTTCACCGGTAGGCCCAATTCTTGTTGCACCCGGAAAACGATGCCGCCTTTGGCCGTTCCATCCAGCTTGGTCAGCACCGTGCCGGTGATGTCGACCACCTCGGCGAATACTCGCGCCTGCGCCAGCCCGTTCTGCCCGATGGTGGCGTCGAGCACCAGCAGCACCTCGTCGACCGCCGCACGCCGGCTCACCACCCGTTTGACCTTGCCGAGTTCGTCCATCAGCCCGGTTTTGGTGTGCAGCCGGCCGGCGGTGTCGATGACGACGACGTCGGCGCCGGCGGCGATGCCCTTATCCACGGCGTCGAACGCGACCGAGGCCGGGTCGGCGCCCTCGGCTCCGCGCACCACCTCGGCGCCCACCCGAGCGCCCCAGGTCTGCAGTTGGTCGGCGGCGGCGGCCCGGAAGGTGTCGGCCGCACCCAGCACGACACGCCGGCCGTCGGCCACCAACACCCGCGCCAGCTTGCCGACCGTGGTGGTTTTGCCGGTGCCGTTGACGCCGACGACCAGCAGCACCGACGGGTGCCCGGGATGCGGCAGCGCGCGGATGGAGCGGTCCAGGTCGGGTTGCAGCTCGTTGATCAACACCTCGCGCAGCACTGCGCGGGCATCAGCCTCGGTGCGCACGTTCTTGCCGGCCAGCTCGCCGCGCAGCGCTGACACCACCGAGGCGGTCGCCACCGGGCCCAGGTCGGCGACCAGCAGGGTCTCCTCGACCTCTTCCCAGGAGTCTTCGTCGAGATCCCCGCCGCCGAGCAGGCCCAGCATGCTGCGGCCCAGCGCGTTCTGCGATTTGGCGAGCCGGCCGCGCAGTCGTTCCAGCCGGCCGTCCGGCGGCGCGATGGCGCCGATGTCGGGCGGCGCGACGGGCGCGGGTTCGGGCAGTTGGACGTCGGCGATCGTGCGCTTGGGTGCATCGCGCGGAATGGTCGCGTCATCGCCGACGCCGGGCAGTCCGGTGGTGTCGATGCGCTCCGGTATTGCTGTCTGGCTGAACGTGATGCCCGAGGACGCGGTGTAGCCGCCGGAGCGGTCGAGCGTCTGCTCACGGGCCGACAGGCTGATCCGCCGCCGGCGGTGGCGGACCAGTCCCAGGATCAGCGCGGTGATGACGACAAGTGCGGCGACGACCGCGATCGCGATCCACACACCTTCGGACACCAATACTCCTCGCTATCCCGGGGTGCCGACGAGCTGATCGACCTGCTGACCGCGCATGCGCTGCGAGATCACCGCGGTGATGCCGTCGTCGCGCATCGTCACGCCGTACAGCGCGTCGGCGACCTCCATCGTCGGCTTCTGGTGGGTGATGATGATCAACTGCGACTGAGCCCGCAGCTGGTCGAACAGCTGCAGCAGCCGGTGCAGGTTGACGTCGTCGAGGGCGGCCTCCACCTCGTCCATGATGTAAAACGGCGACGGGCGGGCCCGGAAGATCGCCACCAGCATCGCCACCGCGGTCAGCGCCTTCTCGCCGCCGGACAGCAGCGACAGCCGCTTGATCTTCTTACCCGGCGGGCGCGCCTCCACCTCGATGCCGGTGGCCAGCATGTCCTCGGGATCGGTCAACCGCAACCGGCCCTCCCCGCCCGGGAACAGCGCGGCGAACACGTCGCGGAACTCACGTTCCACGTCGGCGTAGGCGTCGGCGAACACCTGCAGGATGCGCCCGTCGACGTCGGCGACGACGTCGAGCAGGTCCTTGCGGGCGGCCTTGACGTCCTCGAGCTGGGTGGACAGGAAGTTGTAGCGCTCCTCCAGTGCGGCGAACTCCTCCAGCGCCAGCGGGTTGACCCGGCCCAGCTCGGCCAGATCCCGTCCGGCGCGTTTGGCCCGGCGCTCCTGGGTGGCCCGGTCGAACGGCATCGGCGCCGGCGCGGTGACCTGCTCGCCGCGCTCGCGCGCCTGCTGATATTCGGCCAGCTCAAGCTCGGTCGGCGGCAACGGAACCAGCGGACCGTATTCGGCGACCAGATCGTCGGGCGCCATCCCGAACTGTTCGAGCACCATTTGCTCGAGCTGCTCGATGCGCTCCGCCGCCAGCGCCTTGGCCACCTCGTCGCGATGCAGCGACTCGGTGAGCGCTGCGATCCGGGTATCCAGCGCGTTCACCTCGTCGCGGACCGCCGCCATCGCCACCGACCGCTGCTGGCGTTCGGTGGCCAGTGCGTCACGCTTGCGCGAGGCGGCGCCGACCACCTGAACCAGTCGCTGCGCCAGCAGCCGCCCGGCGTCGGCTACCGCGGCGGCGACCGCGGCCGCGCGCTCGCGCGCGACGCGAGCCTGCTGCGCGCGCAACCGC
>NZ_JBOHHI010000231.1:0-10859 GCF_050700595.1 Mycobacterium sp. | reverse complement strand
GCCAAAATCCGGCTCATCAACGCCCGCGGCTACGGACACCACTCAGCCCAAACACTGACCTCGATGATCTACCTATGCCTCGGCGGCCTACACCCCAAACTCCCCACACAAACCTGAGGAGCCGCATACCCGTGCGAACCGGCCGGCGCATGCCGAGTAATTGCGATGGGTGAAACCGCAGGCCCGGCTGGCGAGATAGACGACGATCGGTACGACGAGTTCGGGCTGAATCACTTTCAGAAAGCCGGTTTCCTCAAGCGCTTTCGGGTCTCCGACCGTTTCGGTGACCATGCGCGAGAAGCCAAAGGGGAGCACGGTATTGGCGAGGATACCGTGCTCGGTGCCCTCGATCGCGATGACGTTCGCCAGGCCGACCAGGCCGGCTTTGGCGGCGGCGTAATGGGCTTCCTGCGGCTGTCCGAACATTCCCCCGGAAGACGAGATGAACACGAACCGCCCGTAGCCCTGCGATCTCATCACCCGATACGCAGGTTGGCTCAAGTAGAAACCGCCGTCCAGGTGCACCCGCAGCATGCGGCGCCAGTCTTCGACGGACAGTTCCTCGAACGGAGCGCTGGTGAAGATGCCGGCATTGCTGATCACCGCGTCGAGGCGACCGAACCGCTCGACCGCCAAAGCAACGATCGTCTGTCCGCCCTCGGGATTGTCCACCGAAGCGTGCGATGCCACCGCGACACCGCCGGCGCGCGCGATCTCTTCGACGACCAAGTCGGCCACTGTTGTGTCCACGCCGTCGCCGTGCATCGATCCACCGAGGTCGTTGACCACCACCGAGGCGCCGCGGCGGGCCAGCTCGATCGCATAGCGGCGACCCAGTCCGCGGCCCGCTCCGGTGACGACGACGACTTGGCCGGTGAAATCGATCATCCTCGGCACCACCTCACCTGATTGACTGCGGCCAATGCGGACTCTAGGGTGGAACAGATATTTGGTCAACAACTGGCGGGTGAGGGAGTCATTGGCAGACCACCACAACCCAACCGATGCCATGCAGCGCTGGAGCATGCTGGCGTCTGCGCTCTCCGGGCGCAATCTCCACGTTGCGGCCGGAGCCCCCGGCGAGGCGGCGTGGACCGATGCAAAAACGATATTCGTCGACGGCAACTGCGGTCCGCGCCGCCAGCTCGAAGCGGTAGCCGTACAAGCGTGCCTCCTGGCGGCGGGCAGCCTCGAGCAGGGCATCGCGCGCCGTCTCGGCAGCCGTGACACGCTGGCGGCCCGCTACCTCGCGATAGAGGGACACCGGGCACTCGCGGCCAACGAGGAGCTGTTGCCACCGACATTGTGTTCGCTTATTGACCGCGATGCAGCGGGCTGCACCGATTCGCCCGCCACGTCGCTGGATCTCGCGCGTAGCCGCGCCGTCGTCGGCGAACCCCCGGCAGCGTTCGGAGCAATTCACGCACGAAAGTTACTGGCTGCCGCGACGTCTGGCGGCGCATCGAAAACAACCAGCCAAGGCACACCGCGCTATCGGCACAGACCCGTGGTCGACCTCGAGGACGACAACGACGTCGTGGATATCTTCTCGAGTCCGGTCGGCGGTGGGGGTGCCCTGGGCCGGTGGTTCACGAAGATGTTGGGCGTGGTGCGCCGGCTCGACGGAAACGGCCCGCCCGGTGCGGACGCGCCCACGAACCGGACGCGGTCGGGCACCCGGGGCGGCGGCAATGTCGTGGTGTCCAGCCAGGTTCCCGGCTCCGAGGACGGCGATGCCGCTGCTGCCTGGACAGCGAAGTACCACGAGTGGGACGTTCATCGCCGGTGTTATCGGCTGAATTGGTGCACAGTGCACGAAGTAGCACCGCGACCGGGCGACGCCGCTCGGCTGCGCTTGTCCGACGGGTACGGATTGCGGCGACCGCTCGCGCGACTCGGGGTGGGCCTCGACCGCTACCACCGGCAGGCGCAGGGCGACGACGTCGATATCGACGCGGCGGTGGAGGCGCGGGTGGAGACAATCGCCGGGTCGGCGCCCGACGAGGCAGTCTACCTCGACAGCCTGCGGCGGCGGCGCGATCTTTCGGTCTTGATCCTGCTCGACATCTCGGGTTCGGTGGCCGAGCCAGGGACGATCGGTGCGACGGTGCACGAGCAACAACGGGCGACAGCGGCCGCTCTGACTACAGCTCTGCGTGATCTGGGAGATCGCGTGGCGCTCTACGCGTTTCACTCGCAAGGTCGATCCGCCGTGCATCTGCTGCCCGTGAAGCAATTCGATGACGACTTCGATGCCCTGGCGATGCGGCGTCTTTGCGGCCTGACGCCCGGCGCTTACTCACGACTGGGCGCCGCGATCCGGCATGGCGCCGCGGTATTGGAGCATCGGGGCGGTACGCCGCGGCGGTTGCTCCTCGTGTTGTCCGACGGGTTGGCCTACGACCACGGTTACGAGCGCGACTACGGCGCGGCCGATGCCCGCCGGGCGCTGGCCGAGGCTCGTCGCCTGGGCAACGGTTGCCTGTGCCTGACCATCGGCGCCGCCACCGATGTCGATGAGCTGCGGCGGGTGTTCGGCAGCGCCGCGCATGCGACCATTCCGCGGCCTGACCAACTGGGCCGGGTGATCGGTCCACTTTTCCGCTCGGCGCTTGGCTCGGCCGACGTACGGCGACGCGTTGCGTGACGAATTCGGGGAGGCTATCGGACAACATGGCGACTGTGACGCACGGCCCGCGTCCGTATTACGTGCCGGTCGGCAACGAAGAGCACGTCTTCAAAGCGGCGTTCCGGCAAGGACTGTCGGTGGTGCTCAAAGGCCCCACCGGCTGTGGCAAGACGCGCTTCGTTGAGGCGATGGCCTACGACCTGGAGCGGCCGCTGATCACGGTGGCCTGTCACGACGACTTGACCACGGCCGATCTGGTGGGC
This sequence comes from Mycobacterium sp., assembly GCF_050700595.1. Classification (GTDB taxonomy): domain Bacteria; phylum Actinomycetota; class Actinomycetes; order Mycobacteriales; family Mycobacteriaceae; genus Mycobacterium. The sequence goes on along the minus strand of NZ_JBOHHI010000231.1, from coordinate 7,967 downwards.
CGGTTTCTGTTGCGCGGTGGCGAAACCGAGTGGGTCGACGGGCCGCTGACGCGGGCGGTTCGCGAGGGTGCGATCTGCTACCTCGACGAGGTGGTGGAGGCCCGCCAGGACACCACCGTTGTGCTCCATCCGTTGGCCGATCACCGCCGCCAACTCCCGATTGAGCGGCTGGGGCTGACCCTCGATGCGGCACCTGGCTTCTGTCTGGTGGTCTCCTATAACCCCGGATACCAAAGCGTATTGAAGGATCTCAAGGATTCGACGCGCCAACGCATGGTCGCCATCGAGTTCGGGTTTCCGACGTCCGACGTCGAGGAGAAAATCGTTGCCTGCGAGGCCGGCGTCGACCACCAGACCGCGGCCGAGCTGGTGCGATTCGGGCGGGCGATTCGACGCCTCGATACCGCGGGGTTGCGGGAGGTGGCGTCGACGCGGGTGCTGATCGCCGCCGGACGGCTGATCGCGGAGGGACTGAGCCCACGCGAGGCCGCTCGCGCAGCTATCGTCGGGCCGCTCACCGACGACGCCGTCGTGATCGGCGGACTTGACGAGATGATCAACGCATACCTGTCCGACCAAGCCCGACACGATGATTGACGGTGGGGCAGTCTGCGCGCTAGTGTCTGAACAAATTTTAGGTCACATAGCCGGAGCGACGACCATGACGTTGCGGTAGCGGAGGTGAGATGTCCTACGAGAGCACCGCGGAGCCGATCAAGATCGGCTACCTGATGGACTTTCGGCTGCCGGAGGGCTACCCGCAGGAGATGCGGGACGACCTGGCCCGGCCATTCGACTTGGTCTTCGCCGACGGCTTAGCGCAGGGGATCATCGACCGGCCGGTGGAAATTTTGTATCGGGAGGTGGAGGGCCTGCCGAAGGGCTCGGTCAAGGCGGTGATCGACGCGTACGGAGAACTTGTCGACGAGGGCTGTCTTGTCGTGTTCGGTCCGCACATCACCGAGAACGCCGTGCCGATGCGTGAGGCGGTCGAGGAGCACTTTCGTGTTCCGGCGATCAACGTATGCGGCAGCGACGACTGGTTAGGCGAGTGGACCTTCGCGTTTCCCCAGGGTTCGATGACCGATGAACCGATCTTTTGGGCGGACCTGCTGGCCAAAGCTAACCATAGCGAGGTCGGCGTCCTGGTCGAGCAGTCGCTGGTCGGCGAGAGTTACCTGAAGAACTTTCGAAACGCGGCCCGCCGCAAGGGTATCCGTATCGTGGCGGAAGCGCCGATTGCGCAAACCGCTCAGGACATCAATGAGGCTGTGCGCACCCTCTACGAGGCCAAGGCGCAGGCAGTCGTGCACTGCGGTTTTGGCTTCGGAATTGTGTTTGTCAACCCCGCATTGGATGCTTTGGGCTGGGACCCGCCGCGGTTCACCTGCACGGCCTTCCAAAATGCATGGATCAATCCCGTGCTGTGGAACGCATTCCTGGGCTGGACGGGCGTCGACCAGTACGACGAGCACAACACTGTCGGCCAACAATTCCTGGACCGATACGAGGAGGTCTACGGACGGCGCCCCCAATATTGCGTGCCGGTGGTGAACCGCGACGTTGCCACCACGCTGCTCCGCGCATTCATCGACGCCCATCCGTTGAGCCCGCGCGGTGTCAAGGAAGCATTGGAACGAGTCAAGATGCTGCCCGCAGCAGCCGGCGCACCCGGCACCCGGGTGTCGTTCGGTAAGTGGACCCGTCGGGCTTGGATGGGCGCCGGCTATCTGGTGGCCCGCAAGCTCGACCCCGACGGCGTCAATTCCCATCTCGTCGACCGCTTCGGCGAGGAATGAACCGATGACTACTGAACAGAGAACACCATCCACCACCAGCCCGACTACCGAACCGAAGAGGAGTTCCGGTTGGGCCGTAATCTGGATATTCGTCGCCATCGCGATGCTTGCCGTCATCGCGTACTACGCGCGCAGAGGCGCTGTCTCCGAACGGATTCGGAATCCCAACGTTACCGGTGCCCCTCGACCGGTGGAACCGCTGTTCGGCTACCACCATTGGCTGGACCTGTTCCAGGTTTTCACGATCATCTCGATGTCCATCATCATCGCGGTCTATGTGGTGGCCTGGCGCAAATATCCGGCTCACCCCGTCCTGCTGATGGGGATCGTCACGACGCTGATCGTCTGGCAGGACCCCATCATGAACTGGTCGCCATACGCGGTCTACAACCCGCAGCTGTGGCACTGGCCCGAAGACTGGCCGCTGGTGTCGCTGTCACCGACGGTGGAGCCGTTCCTGGTCATCGGGTACATCATGTTCTATCTGGGTCCGTACTTTCCGGCGATCTGGATCCTGCGCAAGATCCAGGTCCGCCGGCCCGTTGACTCGTTCGTCTGGCGCCACCCGCTGATCAGCCTGGCGGCGATCATCTTGCCCGTAGGGATCGTCATCGACGCGATGCTCGAGGTTACGCTGGTGCGCACCGGCTTTTACATCTACTCGCAAGTCATTCCGTTCGGGTCGGTCTTCGCCGGCCAGACATACCAGTTCCCGTTCATCTGGGAAACCGTGATGGTGACCTTTGTGATGATCCCGGCGGGTGTGCTGCTCTACCGCGACGACACCGGTCGCACGGTGGCCGAGAAGCTGGCCCGGCGGGTACGAATCTTCGCCGGGCGCCCGACGCTCGGGATGTTCGTGGTGATGTTCGTGCTTATCAATCTCGCCTACTTCGGCTATGGCACCGGATTCGCGATCGTCAAATGGACCCGGGCCGCGACTTCGGTTGCTTGTCCGTGGCCTTATCCCGAAGCCAAGGTGTATGACCCGCAGGGTTTCTACGAACGCAGCGGGCAGCAGGGGCCGTACTCGGTGGGCATCTGGTCAACGTGGATGAGCGCCCAGCCGCACGGACGCCCGGACGTGCAGCTTCCCGCTGACGGAGGGCGGTGCGCGCCCGGCCATGAGTGAGCCACCCAGCGTCGTGATCACCGGCGCGTCCCGCGGGCTAGGCCTCGCCTCGGCGGTGCACATGTACACACATGGCTGGCGTATGGTGGCAGCCATGCGCTCACCCGAATCCGGCTTGCAAACGTTGCGGTCGAAGATTGGTGCCGGAGTTGATGATTCGCGATTGATCGCCGTACCGTTGGATCTTACCGACGCCGCCTCGGTTACGGCCGCGGCCAAGGCGATCGAGGAGGCCGTCGGAGCGCCGTATGCGCTGGTGCACAACGCGGGAATCTCCGCTGCCGGGATGCTGGAAGAGACGCCGCTGGACGTCTGGGAGCGGATGTTCGCAACCGGCGTTTTCGGGCCGGTGCTGCTCACCAAGGCGTTGTTGCCGTCAATGCGGACCGCGGGGCGAGGGCGAATCGTCGTCATCTCGAGTCAGGGTGGCGTGCGGGGTATGCCGGCGATCCCGGCGTACTCCGCGGTCAAGGGCGCACTGGAACGTTGGGCCGAATCGTTGGCCGGCGAGGTGGCGCCGTTCGGACTGGGCGTCACCATTTTGGTGGCGGGCACCTTCGACACCGACATCATCACCGACACCGGGACGTCGGATCATCGCGACTTCAGCGGGCCGTACGCCGCGCTGCACAGCAAGATCGACCGGCGGGGCCGCGCCGCGATGCGGCTTGCGCGCCCACCGGAACGGTTCGCCCGAGGGCTCGCCAAGGCATTGGAGGACCGCGCTCCGTTTGCCCGGCATGCCGTCGGTATCGACGCCCGCATGTTGCTGGTTGCCAACCGGCTGCTTTCCAGTAAGGCTCTCCATAGGGTGACCCGTCTCGCGATGGGCATCCCGCGTCCCGGCGCTCTGCGGAGCACCCCATCTAGAGAGAGCGACAAACATGGCTGACTCTGCGAAGGTCCACTTCGAGCCGAAGATGATGATCGACGGCAAGCTCGTCGACGGCCAGGCAGGCACCTTCACCAATATCAATCCGGCAACCGAGGAAACGATCGGCGAGGTCGCCGACGCCTCGAAGGACGATATGCACCGGGCCATCGACGCCGCTCGGCGGGCCTTCGACGAGACCGACTGGTCGACCAACCACAAGTTGCGCCAGCGCTGCCTGTTGCAGCTGCACGAGGCGATAGACGCCGAGCGCGAAGAGCTGCGCGAGGAGCTCATCCTCGAAGTCGGCACCCCCCGGGCCATCACCTTCGGCCCCCAGCTCGACGCCCCGCTGGAAGACGGGCTGCGCTATCCCGCCAAGTTGATCGACGAGTACCCGTGGGACACCGACCTGGGCGACAAGATGATCAGCCTCACCGGCGCGCTGACCACCCGCAAGGTCTGGCGGGAACCGGTGGGGGTGGTCGGCGCGATCGTGCCGTGGAACTTCCCGTTCGAGGTCACTATCAACAAGATCGGCCAGGCGTTGGGCACCGGCAATACCGTGGTTCTCAAGCCGGCGCCCGACACGCCGTTCAATGCGACCCGCCTGGGCCGGCTAATCGCCGAAAAGACGGATATCCCACCGGGTGTGGTCAACGTCGTCACCGCGTCGGATCATCTGATCGGCGAGGAGCTGACCGTGTCGCCGAAAGTTGACCTGATCTCGTTCACCGGCTCGACCGTGGTAGGGAAACGAATCATGGAGAAAGGCGCGACGACGATGAAGCGGCTGTTTCTCGAGCTCGGCGGCAAGTCGGCCACCATCGTTTTGGAGGACGCCGATTTCGGGATGGCCTGCGCGATCGGCATCGCGCCGTGCCTGCACGCCGGGCAGGGCTGCGCAAACCCGACCCGGATGCTGCTGCCGCGGTCGCGCTACGACGAGGGTGTCGCCATCCTCAAGAGCATCTACGAGAATGTCATGCCGGGTGACCCCCAAGATCCCGGGACCTTGTGCGGCCCGGTGATCTCGGACAAGCAGCGCAAGCGCGTGCTGGGATACATCGGCAAGGGCGTCGAGGAGGGTGCGACGGCACTGGTCGGCGGCCCCGACGCGCCTACCGGCTTCGACAAGGGATTCTTCGTCAGGCCAACGCTTTTCGTCGACGTCGACAACTCGATGACGATTGCCCAGGAGGAGATCTTCGGCCCCGTGCTGGCCGTCATCGGATTCGACGACGAAGAGGACGCGATCCGCATCGCCAACGACAGCCCGTACGGGTTGGCCGGCAACGTCATGTCGGGTTCTCTGGAGCATTCGCTGGCGGTGGCCCGCCGGCTGCGAGCCGGGTTCGTCGGCGTCAACGGCGGCGCTCCGTACGGCGCTGACACGCCATTTGGCGGATACAAGGCCAGCGGAGTCGGCCGCCAAAACGGCGTGGCCGGGTTCGACCAATACACCGAGATCAAGTCCGTGGGGTATCCCGCCGGCTAACCGGTCAAAGGAAGGACGCGAATGCAGCTGTTTGATGATCTCGAGGACTTCGGGTCCTTCGACGACGTTGTCTCAGGTGACGTCCGCGACCCCTATACCGAGATGGCCCGATTGCGGCGCGAGGAACCCGTGCAGCGCATCGACATGTCGGGCATGCCGCATGAGGAGTCCAAACCCGTCTTCATGGTCTATCGCCATGAAGAGGTTCAGCAGATGCTGCGCGACAACGAAACGTTCTCGTCGGCGATCATCATCGATGCGTTCGGCGATGTGCTCGGTCGCCACGTCATGCTCGGGATGGATGAGCCAGAACATGGTCGCCACCGGTCGCTGGTCGCAAAGGCGTTCTCCCAAAAGGCGATGGCGCGCTGGGAGGACGAACTGATCGGCAAGGTGGGCAACGAGCTGATCGACCAGTTCGCCGTCCGCGGCCGCGCCGATCTGGTGAAAGAGTTCACTTTCCCATATCCGACCCAGATCATCGCCGGCCTGCTGGGTCTACCGCGCGAGGACTATCCGCAGTTTCAGCGCTGGTCGATCTCACTGCTGAGTTTCACCATCAACCCCGAACGCGGTCGCGCCGCCGCTGCGGCGTTGCAGGAGTATTTCACCCCGATTCTCGCGGCGCGGCGCGAAGAACCCCGTGATGATCTGATCAGCGGCCTCGCCCAAGCCGAGATCGACGGTGAGAAGCTGTCTGACGAGGAGATATTCTCGTTCTTGCGGTTGCTGCTGCCCGCCGGAGTCGAAACCACGTACCGCTCGCTGGGAAACATGTTGTTCGGGTTGCTATCCGGCACCGATCAACTGGACGCGGTCCGCGCCGACCGTTCGCTGCTGCCGCAGGCGATCGAGGAGGCGGTGCGGTGGGAGCCACCGCTGCTGACGATCACCCGCGTGGCGACCCGCGACACCGAACTGGCCGGCGTGCCCATCCCGGCAGGCTCCTCGGTCATGCCGATGCTGGGTGCCGCCAATCGACAAGAGGACCGGTACCCGGATCCGGATCGTTTCGACATCTTCCGTTCCGCGCGCGCTCATATCGGCTTCGGTCACGGGGTGCACGTCTGCCTGGGAATGCACTTGGCCCGGCTGGAGATGCGGGTGGCGCTCAACCTGCTCTTCGACCGGCTGCCGAACCTGCGGCTCGATCCCGACGGCGACGATCCGCACATCCGCGGACAGGTCTTCCGCTCGCCGACGTCTCTTCCGGTGCTGTTCGATGCCTCCTGATGCGCCGAGATTGCCGTGAGGGCTGTGATTTTGGCCGCCCCGATCGCGACCATAGCGGCAATTTCGCGGCGAAGTCGATTCGTAGCGAGTCATGAGGCACAGGAGGCGGTGTTCCTTGCTGCAAACGATGCCGTATGCCTTACGGTTGTCGAGTCAGTCGGATCTGGGTGTCCGACAAATGCTGATCCTGGGAGACACGAACGTGCCGATTCCGCGATACCCGGCCGACGTCACGCGCGATTGGCTCTCGGCGGTACTCAGCGATCGGGGCTCCCCGGTCAAGATTTCCGAGGTCGACGTCACGGCCATCGGCACCGGGCAGACCGGGGCGACATACCGGGTGTCGGCCGGCTACGCGGCCAATCCGGATGGCTTTCCGGATACCTTCGTGATCAAACTGCCGGCGCAGGACGACGCTGTGCGCGACCGGGTCACAATCGGCTACCGCAGCGAATGCGCGTTCTATGCCACCGTGGCCGACCGGGTCCGGGTGCCGGTACCGCGGTGCTTCTACTGCGCGATCACCGAGGACGCAATGGACTACGCCCTGCTGCTCGCCGATCAGGCACCCGCGGTGCAGGGCGACCAACTCGCCGGCTGCTGTGAGCAGGAGGCGCGGCTCGCCGTCACGGCGTTAACGGGCCTGCACGGGCCCAGTTGGTGCGATCCGGTCTGGCTGGATTTTCCGGGCATTGCGTTTGCCCGGCCCGACCAAGCGTCGGCCAACGGTCTCGGCGAGGTCGCGCGGATGAGCGCGGATATCGTGCTGGACAAACTCGGCGACCGAATGACCGCCACCGATCGGGAAACCTTCACCACTACAATGGGTTTGGTGACGCCCTGGCTGCTCGCCGAGCAGGACCGGTTCGCCCTGCTGCATGGCGACTACCGCCTGGACAACATGCTGTTTGATCCCGACGCCACGACTGTCACCGTGGTCGATTGGCAGACCCTCGGTGTGGGGCTGCCGGCCCGCGATCTCGCCTACTTCACCGCCACCAGCCTCCAGCCGGAACTACGCTCAGCTCTCGAGCGGGACTTGGTCGATGCGTATCACCGGACACTCTCCGGCTACGGCGTCGCCGGTTACGATCGCGAAACCTGTTGGAGCGACTATCGACTCGGCATGCCGCAGGCGCTGCTGATCTCGGCACTGGGGTTCGCGTTCGCCACCGCCACCGACCGCGGCGACGATATGGTGCTGACCATGCTTGCGCGCGGCTGCCAGGCGATTCGCGACCTCGGCACGCTGGATCTGATCGGCGAGTAATTCGTTTATCGGGAGCGTGCGCAATCCCGGGAATTTGCCCGGGGCATTGTCAAGTAGTCATTGCAACATATGGCCAGTTGTGGTGTGGGCTGGGCAAACCCCGGTTTGGATTGAGCGCCGTGCGCCTGGGCGGGCAGGGGCTGTGCGCCTGCCTGTGCCGCTGC
>NZ_JBOHHI010000230.1:0-32802 GCF_050700595.1 Mycobacterium sp. | reverse complement strand
AGGTCGCCGAGCTGCCCGCCGGGCATGGGCTCAACGCGGCCACGTTGGTCTATGGGGACCTGGCGAACGATGGGATCATCGATCCGGTCAAGGTCACCAGGTCCGCAGTGCTCAATGCGGCGTCGGTCGCCCGGATGGTGCTGACCACCGAAACGGCCGTCGTGGAGAAGCCGGAGGAACAGGACGAGCACGACCACCACGGTCACGGCCACTAGCCCTCGCGAACACGAATCGCCCCGGTCATCTGGCCGGGGTGTTTTCGTAGCTCAGGGGCTACATACGTTTAGTCTCGCGCCATGGACCGCTTCTACCGGTGGGCGTGGGATCGCCACGGAGCGAGGTACTCATGGGTGATCTGCGCGGTCGCCGTCGTGGTGCCGGTTCCGATCTATCTATTCTTGGCCTTCGTCATCGTGGCTTTCGAGAACTCCGGTCACTACCTCGCGGCGGCCGCCGCCACCGGTGTCGCCATGCCGGTGTTCGCGTACGGGCTGGTTCTGCCCGGTCGCGGTGCATCGCGGGTTGTCCAGCGATGGGCTGCCGGTGACGAGGTCGATCCGGCGCGCGCGCTGGAAGCCAGCTACGCCTGGTCCCGCGGTGGGGTTGCCCGAGCGTTGCCGGTGATCGCGGTGTGGGCGGCCCTGTTGTCGGTCGTCATCGGCGTCATAGCCGGCGCGACCGGACTGCGGCTGGTCCAGTATGCGGTCCTGGGTTCGATCTTCGGGGCCGGCTCCCACCTGATCGGGGTGCACAGCCTCCCGGAGACGGTGATGCGACCGGTACGGACCGCCCTTGCCGGTCACACCGGGATCGGTGACGATCTGCCCCGCTCTCGGCCCACCTTCGCCGCGTGGGCCAACGTGTCCATCCTCGCGGTCGCATTGGCGTTTTCCATTGCGGGTGCGATGGTTTCGGCCGTGTTCGATCGGGCCAGTCAAGTCCCCGTGCTGTCGGTGGTGATCGGCTTCGCGTTGACCCTGGGTCTCGCGGTGCCGATAACGGTCGGCAATGTCTTCTCGCCGTCACTGCAGGCGATTCGGGATCTTGTCGAAGGCACCAAACGCGTCACGGCCGGTGACTACGGCCGCCGGCTGCCGGTGGTTCAAGACGATGATCTGGGTGCGCTCGCGGCGTCATTCAACCGCATGCAGGCCGGCCTGGCCGAGCGTCAGCGGCTTCAGGTGGCATTCGGGACCTACGTCGACCCGGCCCTGGCAGTGCGGTTGCTCGAGCAGGGCGACGACGTCTTCAGCGGCGAGCGCCGGCAGGTGACCGTGATGTTCGTCGACATCCGCGACTTCACGCCGTTCGCCGAGGCGAACACCGCCGAGGACACCGTCGCTCGCCTCAACGCCTTGTTCGAAATCGTCGTGCCTGCCGTGGTCGACGCCGGTGGGCACGTGAACAAGTTTCTCGGCGACGGCGCTTTGGCGGTCTTCGGCGCCCCGGACGACCTCGGCGATCATGCCGATGCTGCGGTGAGCGCCGCTGTGCTGATTCATCGCCGGGTCGCCGAGCGTTTCGACGGTGAGCTTCGAATCGGCATCGGCATCAACACCGGCCCGGTGATCGCCGGCACCATCGGCGCCGCCGGCAAGCTCGAGTTCACCCTCATCGGCGACACTGTCAACGTCGCTGCCCGCGTCGAGCAGCTCACCAAGACCACCGGCGACGCGATCCTTCTCACCCAGCAGACAGTCGACGCCCTGGTTTCTCGACCACTCGGACTGACCGACAAGGGATTTCACGCAGTGAAAGGTAAGTCGGCCACCGTGCAGGTTTTCGGCCTGGACCCCGCGGCGACCCGTTTACGTTACAGCGATACCTAATCCGCGGTGACCGTGCGTCAGGCGCCCGGAGGAAGGCTGGGGGTCGTTGTCGTGGTCGGCGTGGACGTGACGGTCGGCACGCTGGTGACCGTGACGGTGCTCGTGCTCGTGGACGGCGGTGGGACGGCGGTCGTGGTGGTGGTCGTGGTGACGCTAGGTGTCGCTGTGGTGGACGAGGTCGTCGTCGTGGCCGCCGGCGAAATCACACCGCGGGCCACCCGCTTGCCCGAATCACCAGTGGCCAGCGTTTCTTCGTCCGGGCCCGGTGTGCCGTTTTTCTGGGTGTAGCGGGCGGTAGGGATATTGCCGAAGTTATCCGGGCCCTGGTGAATGATCAGCGCGGTACCCGAGCTGTTCTTCAGATCCGCGGCGGTGAAGGAGCTCGTCGTCGTGACGAGTTTCGCCGCGCCGTCGGAGCGCACTTCCAATGACGTCAGGTCGCCGCTGGCGGGATGACCAGTGTGCCCCGGCGCCTGGTAGTGGCCGCCGGCGGAGTTGAAGTCCCCGGCCGCACCTCCCGTGGGCGCAACCGAATTCGCCTCGCATTTGCCCACCGAGTGGATATGGAGCCCGTGGAACTCGGGGGTCAGGATCTGGTTGGGGCCGGCTTCCACGGTCACCGTCGCGTAGCCGTTCGCGAAATCGAAGGTGGCGTTGGCGACCAGAGTCCCGTCGGCGCTCTTCAACTGCATGCTCAACCTCTCCGTGCCGGGCGGCGCGACGGTGAGCGGTGACGTATTGGGCTGGCTGGTGTTCTGGTTTGTGCATGCGCCTAACGGTGCGACGGTCACGGTAAGCACCGCAACCGCAACGGCTACTTCCCTTTTCAACCCCTTTTTCATGGGCTGGGCCTACCCCGATCAGCCAATGTAGAAACGAGTGCGACTCGCACGAATACCATCGCGACCCGGGGGAGTGCCCGCAGTCCGCGCAGCTACGCCGTGCGCCGAATGCCGCGGGAGCGGCCCATATCGCGCTTGAGCAGCATGTCGCGTTCGGTCTCTGACAGACCGCCCCAGATGCCGTACGGTTCACCAACCTCCAGGGCGTGGGTCCGGCACTGCACGATTACCGGGCACTGGCGGCACATTTCCTTGGCGCGCCGTTCACGTTGCAGGCGGGCACGGCCACGCTCGCCGTCGGGATGGAAGAAGACCGACGAGTCGACACCGCGGCAAACGCCCCGCAGTTGCCAATCCCAGGTATCGGCGTTGGGGCCGGGTAGCAGCTCCGGTTGTGGCATTGAAGTCCTCTCTGCGCACCTGCTGAACACGTCCGAACGGTGTCGCCGATGACTACACGTCGACATTGTCGATATTAAACGTAGAAGCACTGCCGAAATGCCGTCAACACCACTCGGGAAGGCTGAATCTCCAACTGTGCCTTAAGAATTTACTTGTCGTTCATCGCGCGAGGCGTTCGATAGCGCGGATCCTGCTGCCCGCATGCCGACGGTGTGGGAACTTTAATTCCGGCCGCCGGGGGGCGGTAATATCGCCGTAACGTGGAAACCACAAACTTTTAACTAATGCTCACCGCGATTTTTACCGTCGTGATCCGATGATCGACGCCACGCTCATCGCTGCCGCCTTCGGCAACGATCCCGGGTACTGGCCGCTGCCGACGGCGAACACGCCGCAGCAATTGTGGCTGCGGGCGGTCGCCGCGGGCGGGCAGGGCCGCTACGGCAGTGCCCACGCCGACCTGACGGGGCTGCTGCACGGCACGCCGAGTGCGCGGCTGGCCTCGCTGGCGCACAGCACCCGGGCATCGTTTTTGCGCCAGCTCGGTTGGCATACCGCCGCCCGCGGCTGGGACGGCCGGGCATTGGCGCTGGCCCGGGATGATCCCGAGGCCGGCGCCGACGCCCTGCTCGGGCTGGCTGCCGACGCGCTCGGTGTCGGTCGTTTGTCGGCCTCGGCGGCGTTACTGCGGCGGGCGGACGAGCTGGTGGCCTCCGCACCGCGCCGGCTATCGGTGCGCCGAGGATGGGTCGCCGCCGAGCTGGCGATGGCGGGCGGCGACGCTGACGCCGCCGTCCGACACGCCGAGGCCGCCGTCGAGTTGGCGGCTGCCCCGCTCGCCGGGCAGCAGATTTCGGCACGGCACCGCACCAAAAGCGACGTGGTGCTGGCCGCCGCTCTGTGCAGCGCCGGCGCGCTCGAAAAGGCACGTGCGATCGGTGACGCGGCGCTGGACGCCACCGGTCAATTGGGGCTGGTGCCGTTACGCTGGGCGCTGGCCTGTCTGCTCATCGACCTCGAAAGCTCAACGTGCACAACCGAAGAGCTGGGTGACATCCGCGATTTGTGCGCGCGGTGGGTGCGCCACGCCGGAGGAGCCTGGAACGTGCGCTAACGCCGAAATGGCACGTCGGGCCGCTATCGTTTAGCAGTGCCACCGCGCCGGGCCGGGCCCGGTTCGTAACGTTGGAGATAGCGCCGGCGATGACATTGCCAGAAGAACGTCTCGACACTGTTGTCGCCGACGCCGCGGCAGGTGACCGGGACGCGCTTCGGGAAGTGCTGGAGACGATCCGCCCGATCGTGATTCGATACTGCCGCGCACGTGTCGGCGCCTCGGAGCGGAGCGGGCTTTCGGCTGACGACGTGGCGCAGGAGGTGTGCTTGGCTGCCATCACGGCACTGCCGCGCTACCGGGATCGCGGACGGCCGTTTTTGGCCTTCGTGTACGGCATCGCTGCGCACAAGGTCGCCGACGCGCACCGCGCGGCGGGCCGCGACCCGTCCTATCCCGCCGATTCGCTACCCGAGCGCCGGTCGGCGGAGGCCGGTCCCGAGCAGCGGGCACTCGAGGCCGATTCGGTCACCCGGATGAACGAGTTGCTGGAAATCCTGCCCGACAAGCAACGCGAGATCCTGGTCCTGCGCGTGGTAGTGGGGCTGAGCGCCGAGGAAACCGCCAGCGCCGTCGGCAGCACTCCCGGAGCGGTCCGGGTGGCCCAACATCGCGCGTTGACGCGGCTGAAATCGGAGATCGTCGGGGCGAGGCGAGACTATGTCTGATTTCGGCCGTACCCCGTTTGACCAGCCGGACCTGGTTGCACTGGCGCGCAGCGATCGGTTGCTTGACGCGCTTGCGACACGCCGGCCGGTCGAGTCCGGTGACTTCGGCGAACCCGGCGACCAGGTGCTGGCCGCGCTGCTGGCCGACTGGCGCGACGAGTTGAGATGGCCGCCGGCCAGCGGGCTGGTTTCCGAGCGCCAGGCCACCGCCGCGCTGGAGCGCGGGTGGGCGGCCCGCCGGCACGCCCGCGGAGGTTTGACGCTGGTCGGGTCGGTGGCCGCAGCGGTGCTGGCGCTCGGCGGATTCGGTGCGCTGGTGGGCGGTGCCCAGCCCGGCGACGCGCTCTATGGCGTGCGCACGATGCTGTTCGATGAGCCGCCGTCGGTGCACGACGACCGCATTGCGCTGACCGCCAAGACCGAACTGGAGCAAGTCCAGCAGATGATCACCCAGGGTCAGTGGGATCAGGCGCAGACCAAGCTGGCGGCCGTCACCGACAACGTGCAAACCGTCAACGACGAGGGGCGCAAACAGGACCTGATCGACCAGGTGAACCAGCTGAACGCCAAGGTCACCGCTCGCGACCCCAATGCGCCGGTGCCGCCATCCTCGCAACCCGGTGCCGCGCCCGCGACGACGGCAACCCCGGCGTCGGTCTCACCGACGCCTTCCGATCCGATGACGTCGACGACACTTTCCCCGGCGAGCGTGTCCACAACCGCCGTGCCAGTCCCGGCGGCGACGAGCACGGCTCCGGACAGTGCCACACCGACGTCGGTGCCGCCCGGTGCCGCAACCGCGCCATCGACATCGCCTGCCGCCGCGTCAAGCGCACCGCTGAGCTCGTCGACCCCGACGTCGGCAACTGCGTCATCGTCGTCCGCGGCATCATCGTCGGCGGGTGCGCCGACCGCCACTACGACTGCGCCGACGACGTCTGACGGCTAGCGCCGGCCGTGGAAGCCCTCGGTGTCCGAGGTGGCCTCGTTGAGCGAGGCGTCGGCGTATCCGCGGCAGTAATCCCAGGTGACGTAGGCGTCCGGCTCGGGGTCATAGGCCGGTTCGTGCGGACGCACGGTGCCGTCGACCAGCAACTGCAAGAGGTTGGAGCGCAACATGTCCCAGTCGTGATAGTGATCCTGCTGACATTCGTCGCAGCACACCACCAAGCCGCGAATCCCCTTGTGCGCCAATAGCGCCTCATACACGGCCAGGTCGGCCAGATCGGCCTCGACGGCCATCCGCTCCTGCGAGTCCAGCGGCTGACCGGGTTCGACGGCGTCCAGTGCCGCAGACGGGTCGCATGGGTCGTCGGCAAAGGGATCGGGCGGCAAACCCGGTGGAAGGTGGTCGCGCACGTTTCCACCCTACAGCGTGGCCGGTCTCGCGCCAGCAGATAAGCGACACCCTCAGCCACGGAGGACCACGGCCCCGGGATCGGTCGGTGAGCCGATAGGATGGGCTTCTCAGTCCGCCTGCGTATGGAGGGCCGCAGTGATGTCTCCTGGCTTGTCCCGTATCGAAGACAGCGGCGACTCAGTGCCTACCGGCGGCGACGATCCGCACAAGGTCGCCATGCTGGGGCTGACCTTCGACGACGTTATGTTGTTGCCCGCCGCCTCCGATGTGGTGCCCGCCGCCGCGGACACCTCCAGCCAGCTCACCAAGAAGATCCGGCTCAAGGTGCCGTTGGTCAGCTCGGCGATGGACACCGTCACCGAGGCGCGGATGGCTATCGCGATGGCCCGGGCGGGCGGCATCGGAGTGCTGCACCGCAACCTGCCCGTTCCCGAACAAGCCGCACAGGTCGAGACCGTGAAGCGATCGGAGGCCGGCATGGTCACCGATCCGGTGACCTGCCGACCGGATGACACGTTGGCCGAGGTCGACGCGCTGTGTGCCCGTTTCCGGATCTCCGGGCTGCCGGTAGTCGACGACTCCGGTGCGCTGGTGGGCATCATCACCAACCGCGACATGCGCTTCGAAGTCGACCAGTCCAAGCGGGTCGCCGAGGTGATGACCAAGGCCCCGTTGGTCATCGCGCAGGAAGGGGTTTCCGCCGACGCGGCGTTGGGCCTGCTACGCCGGCACAAGATCGAGAAGCTGCCGATCGTCGACGGGCGCGGCAAGCTGACCGGGCTGATCACCGTCAAGGACTTCGTCAAGACTGAACAACACCCGCTGGCCACCAAGGACAGCGACGGGCGCCTGCTGGTGGGGGCGGCCGTCGGGGTCGGCGACGACGCCTGGGCGCGTGCCATGGCGTTGGTCGATGCCGGTGCCGACGTGTTGGTCGTCGACACCGCGCACGCACATAACCGCCTGGTGCTCGACATGGTCGGCAAGCTCAAGGCCGAGGTCGGCGACCGGATCGAGGTGGTCGGCGGCAACGTCGCCACCAGGTTGGCGGCCGCGGCGCTGGTCGATGCCGGTGCCGACGCGGTCAAGGTCGGCGTGGGTCCCGGGTCGATCTGCACCACCCGGGTTGTGGCCGGCGTCGGGGCGCCGCAGATCACCGCGATCCTGGAAGCGGTCGCGGCGTGCGACCCGGCGGGGGTGCCGGTGATCGCCGACGGCGGGCTGCAGTACTCCGGGGACATCGCCAAGGCGCTGGCCGCCGGTGCGTCGACGACGATGCTGGGATCGCTGTTGGCCGGAACCGCCGAGGCGCCCGGCGAGCTGATCTTCGTCAACGGCAAGCAGTACAAGAGTTACCGCGGGATGGGATCGCTGTCCGCCATGCAGGGCAGGGGCTCTGCTCAAGGCGAGGGTAGGTCGTACTCCAAGGACCGCTACTTCG
This sequence comes from Mycobacterium sp., assembly GCF_050700595.1. Taxonomy (GTDB): domain Bacteria; phylum Actinomycetota; class Actinomycetes; order Mycobacteriales; family Mycobacteriaceae; genus Mycobacterium. The sequence goes on along the minus strand of NZ_JBOHHI010000230.1, from coordinate 25,146 downwards.
CCGATGACGCGCTCTCCGAGGACAAGCTGGTGCCCGAGGGCATCGAGGGCCGGGTACCGTTCCGCGGTCCGCTGTCCACGGTGATCCACCAGCTCACCGGCGGGCTGCGGGCGGCGATGGGATACACCGGGTCCGCCACGATCGAGGCGCTGCAACGGGCGCAATTCGTGCGGATCACCGCGGCGGGTCTGCGGGAAAGCCACCCGCACGACATCGCCATGACCGTCGAAGCACCCAATTACTACGCGAGGTGAACGGGTCGCTCATGCGTGACATGGTCGAGATCGGCATGGGCCGCACGGCGCGGCGCACCTATGAGCTCGACGACATCAACATCGTGCCGTCGCGGCGCACCCGCTCGTCGCAGGACGTGTCGACGAGTTGGCAGCTCGACGCCTACCGGTTCGAGATCCCCGTCGTCGCGCACCCGACCGATGCGCTGGTGTCGCCGGAGTTCGCGATCGAGCTGGGTCGGCTCGGCGGGCTCGGCGTGCTCAACGGTGAAGGCCTGATCGGCCGGCACTCCGACGTACACGCCAAGATCGCCCAGGTCGTCGAGGCAGCCGCCAAGGAACCCGAACCGTCGGCGGCGATCCGGCTGCTGCAGCAATTCCACGCCGCGCCGCTGGATCCCGAATTGCTGGGCGCGGCGGTCGCCCGTGTTCGGGAGGCCGGGGTGACCACCGCGGTGCGGGTCAGCCCGCAGAACGCCCAGGCGCTGACGCCGGTGCTGGTGGCAGCCGGCGTCGACCTGCTCGTCATCCAGGGCACGATCGTCTCCGCCGAACGGGTCGCCAGCGATGGTGAGCCGCTCAACCTCAAAACATTCATTTCCGGGCTCGACGTACCGGTGGTGGCCGGTGGGGTGCTCGACCATCGCACCGCGTTGCATCTGATGCGTACCGGAGCCGCCGGTGTCATCGTCGGCTACGGCTCGACCCGGGGCGTGACGACCAGCGACGAGGTGCTGGGCATCAGCGTGCCGATGGCCACCGCGATCGCCGACGCCGCCGCGGCGCGGCGGGAATACCTCGACGAGACCGGCGGCCGCTATGTGCACGTGCTGGCCGACGGGGACATCCACACCTCCGGCGAGCTGGCCAAAGCCATCGCCTGCGGCGCGGACGCGGTGGTGCTGGGCACACCGCTGGCCGAGGCGGCCGAGGCGCTGGGCGACGGGTGGTTCTGGCCGGCGGCCGCCGCGCACCCGTCGCTGCCGCGGGGCGCGTTGCTGCAGATCGCCGTCGGCGAGCGGGCACCGCTGCGACAAGTACTCACCGGCCCGTCCGACGACCCGTTCGGCTCGTTGAACCTCGTCGGCGGCCTGCGCCGGTCGATGGCCAAGGCCGGCTACTGCGACCTCAAGGAATTCCAGAAAGTCGGCCTGACCGTCGGGAGCTAGGCTGGGGCCGGTGGAACCGGATTACGACGTCCTGATCATTGGTTCGGGCTTCGGGGGCAGCGTCACCGCGCTGCGGCTGACGGAAAAGGACTACCGCGTCGGCGTGCTCGAAGCCGGCCGTCGCTTCGCCGACCATGAGTTCGCCAAGAACTCGTGGCACCTTCGCGACTTCCTGTGGGCGCCGAAGTTGGGCTGTTACGGCATCCAACGGATCCACCTGCTCAACAACGTCATGGTGCTGGCCGGGGCTGGAGTCGGCGGTGGGTCGCTGAACTATGCCAACACGCTGTATGTGCCGCCGGAGCCGTTCTTCGCCGACAGGCAGTGGTCGCACATCACCGACTGGCGCAGCGAGTTGATGCCGCACTACGAGCAGGCGCAGCGGATGCTGGGCGTGGTCCGCAACCCGACCTTCACCGACGCCGACCGCATCGTCAAAGAGGTCGCCGACGACATGGGTGTCGGTGACACGTTCGTGGCCACCCCGGTCGGTGTGTTCTTCGGTCCCGACGGAACCAAGGCACCGGGCAAAACCGTGCCGGACCCGTACTTCGGCGGGGCAGGGCCAGCGCGGACCGGCTGCATCGAGTGCGGCGAGTGCATGACCGGCTGCCGGCACGGTGCCAAGAACACGCTGATGAAGAACTACCTCGGTCTCGCGGAATCGGCTGGCGCACAAATACATCCGATGACCACGGTGACCGGGTTCACGCAGCGGCCCGATGGTTTGTGGCAGGTGCACACCGTGCGCACCGGTCCGCGGCTGCGCCGCAACCGCAAAACCTTCACCGCGACCCATCTGATCGTGGCCGCCGGCACCTACAACACCCAGAAGCTGTTGTTCAAGATGCGCGACAAAGGGAAGCTGCCGCGGCTGTCGGACAAACTCGGCGTGCTGACCCGCACCAACTCCGAATCCATTGTCGGTGCGGGCCGGCTGGCGGTCAGCCCGGATCTGGACCTGACCCACGGGGTGGCGATCACCTCGTCGATTCACCCGACATCGGACACCCATATCGAGCCGGTCCGCTACGGCAAGGGCTCCAACGCGATGGGGCTGCTGCAGACCCTGATGACCGACGGCGCCGGCCCGCAGGGCAGCGATGTGCCGCGGTGGCGGCAACTACTGGAACAGGCCCGCGAAGACCCGCGCGGCATCGTGCGACTGCTCAATCCCCGGCAGTGGAGCGAGCGCACAGTGATCGCACTGGTCATGCAGCACCTGGACAACTCGATCACCACGTTCACCAAACGCAACGGGCTCGGCCTGCGCCGCTACTCCAGCAAGCAAGGGCACGGCCAGCCCAACCCGAGCTGGATCCCGGTCGGCAACGAGGTGACCCGCCGCATCGCCGCCAAGATCGACGGCGTGGCCGGCGGTACCTGGGGCGAGCTGTTCAACATCCCGCTGACCGCGCATTTCCTGGGCGGGGCGGCGATCGGCGACAGCCCCGAGCACGGCGTCATCGACCCCTACCAGCGGGCGTACGGCTACCCGACGTTGGCGGTGATGGACGGTGCGGCGGTCTCGGCGAACCTCGGCGTCAATCCGTCGCTGTCGATCACCGCGCAGGCCGAGCGGGCCGCGTCGCTGTGGCCGAACAAGGGTGCAGAGGATCTGCGCCCGCGCCAGGGCGAGCCGTATCGCCGGCTGGACCCGATCCCGCCCCGGCATCCGGTGGTGCCGGCCGGCGCGCCCGGCGCGCTGCACTGGCGTGATCCGATCAGCTCGTCCGGCTGACCGCACGCGGCATCACCCGGCGATGTGTCGGCTCGCGGCCCGGCGGCTGCGGCGGCGGCGGTAGCAGCGGCTCGCAGGGCGCTACGTCAACCGTCAACTCCGCATCCGTGTGCAGCTCGAGCTCCTCACCGGCGTGCCGGATGACCAACGTCGCGTCGGGTCCATCCCGCAGGGCGTAGGTCACGTCGTCGTGGGTGATGGTCACGGTGAGTCGAAACCCACGCCAGCGCACCCGAAACCGCAGAGCCGAGATGCCGTCGGGCAGATGTGGGTCCAGCGACAGCACGCCCTCGTCGTCGCGCAGGCCGCCGAAGCCGGCGACCAGCGCGGTCCAGGCTCCGGCCAACGAAGCCATGTGCAGCCCGTCGCGGGTGTTCTCGTGCAGGTCACGCAGATCGATCAGCGCGGCCTCGTACGCGTAGTCGTGGGCCAGCTCCATGTGTCCGACTTCGGCGCACATCACCGCCTGAGTGCACGCCGACAGCGACGAGTCGCGCACCGTGCGCCGCTCGTAGTAGTCGACGTTGCGTGCCTTTTGGTCGGGGGCGAACGCGTGGCTCTGCCACTGCATCGCCAGCACCAGGTCGGCCTGCTTGATCACCTGCGCGGGATATAGCCGCACATAGGGCTCGTGGAGCAGCAACGGGTACGTGGTGTTGGAATCGAAGTCCCATTCGGCCAGCGTGGTAAAGCCGTCACACTGCTGGTGGACGCCAAGTTCCTCATCGTAGGGAATGTGTGCGGCGTCGGCCGCCGACCGCCAGGCGGCCATCTCCTCGGTACTCACGCCCATGTTGTGTGCGGCCCCGGGATCGCGGGTACAGGCGTCGGCGGCGGTGTGCAGGTTGTGCGCCGCCATCAAGTTGGTGAACACGTTGTCGCGGACGATCGCGGTGTATTCGTCGGGGCCGGTGACTCCGTCGAGGTGCCAGACGCCGTGCCGGTCGTGGTGCCCCAGCGACAGCCACAACCGGGCGGTTTCGACCAGCACCGCCAGCCCGCACTCTTGCTCCAGCGACTGGTCGCCGGTGACGACGCGGTACCGCTCGAACGCCATCGCGATGTCGGCGTTGACGTGCCAGGCCGCCGTGCCGGCCGGCCAGTAGGCCGAGCACTCCTGGCCGCGGATCGTCCGCCAGGGGAACGTCGCGCCGGCGAGGCCGAGTTCGGCCGCCCGCTCCCGGGCCAGATGCAGCGTCGCCGCACGCCAGCGCAGCGCATCGGCCGCCGCATGCGGGGCGGTGTAGGTGAGCACCGGCAACACGAAACCCTCGATGTCCCAGAAGGAGTGGCCATCGTAGCCGGTGCCGGTCAGACCCTTGCCGGGGATCGCGCGCCGTTCGGCGCGCGCACTGGCCTGCAGGACGTGGAACAACCCGAATCGCACCGCCTGCTGGATGGCGGGGTCGCCCTCGACCTCGACGTCGGCGCTGTCCCAGAACTCGTCGAGGTACTTGCGCTGGCTGTCCACCAGGCCCTGCCACCCGCTGTAACGGGCGCCGGTCAGTGCGGCCGCGGCCTGATCGTGCAGCGCCGGCCGCGAGCGCAGACTCGACCACCCATATGCCAGGTACTTGACCATGCGCAGCTGCTGACCGGGGCGAAGTCCGCAGATCACGATGGTGCGGGCCACGTCTTCACGCGCCTCGGTGCTCACCTCGACCCGGCCGGGCACGTCGATCTCGTGGTCCATCACAGCGGCCATCATCAGGTCGCTGGCCCGGGTGCGATGCATCAGCAGGGATCGGTTGTCGATGTCCTCGTGCTCGACCGCCTCCAGCGGATGCTCCAGAATGGCCGCCACCCGTGGGTCGCCCGAGGTCTGTGGCTGGTCCTCATTGGCAACGAGTTCGGATTGCACTGTCACCCGGACGAATTCGTCGATCGCCTCGACCACGTACTCGATGGCTGCGACGCTGCGCTGGGCCAGCGACACCAGCCGGGTCGATGTCACTTGCACCTGCTTGCCCGCAGGGGAGCGCCAGTGTGCGCGGCGGGTCAGCGTGCCGGCGCGCAGGTCGAGAACCCGCTCGTGGTCGATCAGATCGCCGTAGCGGACGTCGAAGGGCTCGTCGTCGACCGTCAGCCGGATGATCTTGCCGTTGGTGACGTTGACGACGGTCTGGCCGGCTTCCGGATAGCCGTATCCGGCCTCGGCGTAGGGCAGCGGCCGCACTTCGTAGAACGAGTTCAAGTAGGTGCCGGGCAGGCCATAGGGCTCGCCCTCGTCGAGGTTGCCGCGCAACCCGATGTGGCCGTTGGACAGCGCGAACAGCGACTCCGACTGCGCAAGCACTTTCAGGTCCAGTCGGGTCTCACGGACCTGCCAGGGTTCGACGGGGAAGGCTTCCTCGGTGATCATGATCGCGGCCTACAGCAGATCGGCGAGATCGGCGACGACGACGTCGGCGCCGTTGCGGCGCAAGTCCTCGGCTTGGCCCACCCGGTCGACGCCCACCACGAAGCCGAAGTTACCCGCCCGCCCGGCGGCCACCCCGGACAGGGCGTCCTCGAACACCGCTGCCGCAGCCGGCTCGACCTGCAGCAGCTGCGCCGCCCGCAGGAACGAATCGGGTGCGGGCTTGCCGGCGAGATGTTCGGTGCGCAGGGTCACCCCGTCGACGCGCTGCTGGATGAACCGGTCCAGCCCGGTGATTTCGAGTACGTCGCGGGTGTTGGCGCTCGACGACACCACCGCCACACCGAGGCCCGCGGCCTCGACCGCCTCCAAATACCGCCGTGACCCGTCGAACACCTGCACACCGTCGTCGTGCAAGGTCTGCTGGAACGCCTCGTTCTTGCGTCTCCCCAGGCCGTACACCGTCTCGGCGTCGGCCGGATCGTCGGGACCGCCGTCGGGCAGTTCGATGTCGCGGCTGGCGAGAAATGACCGGACACCGTCTTCACGTTTCTTGCCGTCGACGTATTGCCGGTAGTCGTGTACCGGATCGAACGGCACGAACGGTTCGCCGGTGCGCTCGGCCCGCTGCTTCAGGTACGCGTCGAACATCGCCTTCCAGGCCTTGGTATGCACACTCGCGGTGTCGGTCAGCACGCCGTCGAGGTCGAACAGACAGGCGCGCACCGTCTCGGGCAGACCCAGCACAGCGGACCTCGCTTCCAGCGGTTGTCGGACCGTCGAAAGAGGTTACCGCGCGAGCGTGTCCAGCGGCGCGCCACTGATCATTTGGCTTTGCCGGCCGTGTACGTCGACGGGAACATCGCCCATCAACGTGACCCGGTGCATCAGCCGGCGTTGGTCGTCATAGTCGTCGACGGCGCGGTGCTGGGTCGCGCGGTTGTCCCAGATGGCGACGTCGCCAGGCTCCCAATTCCACCGAACTGTGTTCTCGGGAACCGTGATTCGTCGCTGCAGCAATTCCAGCAGCAGTTGTGACTCGTAGGGCTCCAGACCGACGAAACCGCGCACGAAATCGCCTGCCACCAGGGTCCGTTCCCCGGTCTCGGGGTGTACTCGCACCACCGGATGCTCGGTGCGGAAGTCCGGCTTCTCGAAAACCGTTCGGAATGCCTGCTGTGCGGCGGTCGCGGCGCAGGCAGGCTGGGCGGCGTAGTCGAATCGGTTGCTGTGCAACGCCCAGAGATTTTCGGTGAGCGCTTTGAGCGGCTCCGGCAGCGCCGTGTAGGCGGCGGCGGTCGACGCCCACAGCGTGGATCCGCCGTAGCTCGGCAGGGTGACGGCGCGCAGGATCGACGCGGCGGGATAGTTGGCGACGAATGTGATGTCGGTATGCCAGCGGTTCGCCTTGCCGTATTCGGAGTCGATCGGCGTGATGATCGGTGCGTTGTCGTCGCGTATCGACGGATGGGCGATCGGCGTGCCCAGCAGCGTGGCGAAGGTGTGCTGCTCCGCATCGTCGAGGTGGTGCTGGCCCCGGAAGAAGATCACCTTGTGGCGCAGCAGTGCGCGACGGATCTCGCCGATCGTGGCGGGGTCGAGGTCACTGCCGAGTCGTACACCATCGATACGGCCGCCGATGCGGCTGCTCAACTGTGTGACGGTCAGGGTGGCAGTCGATGGACTCATGACGCTACTGTAGTCGAATGACTACACGTGCGTCAACGTCGGCCCGGACGCCCGTCGGCCGGGATGAGGTGGCGGCGGCGATCCTGGCGGCGGCCGCCGATTTGTTCGCCGAGCGCGGCCCGGCCGCGACATCCATCCGCGATATCGCAGCCCGGTCGAAGGTGAACCACGGGCTGGTGTTTCGCCACTTCGGCACCAAGGAGCAGTTGGTCGGGGCGGTGCTCGACTACCTGGGGACGAGCCTGACCGAGCTGCTGGGGACCGGCGCTCCGGCCGGCGATGTCGAAGCGGCGCTCGACCGGCAAATGCGGGTGATGGCCCGGACCCTGCTCGACGGCTACCCGGCGGGGCAATTGCAGACGCGGTTTCCCAACATCGCATGGCTGCTCGACCAGGTCCGGCCGCAACACGACAACGACCTCAGCGCACGCCTGGCCGTCGCCAACGCCCTTGCTCTCCAGTTCGGCTGGCGGTTGTTCGAGCCGCTGTTGCGCTCGGCGGTCGGCATCGACGAGATGACCGACGCGGAATTAAGCCGCGCCGTGGGTGCCGAGATGGCCCGGATCGTCGAGCCGCACTGATCCGCTGCGGGTCTTTAGACTGACCGGGTGGAGTCAGTATCACCCCGTCCTGTGCTGGTCGTTGATTTCGGTGCGCAGTATGCCCAGTTGATCGCCCGCCGGGTGCGCGAGGCCCGGGTGTTCTCCGAGGTGATTCCACACACCTCGTCGATCGACGAGATCAAGGCACGCGACCCGCAGGCGCTGGTGCTGTCCGGCGGACCGGCCAGCGTCTACTCCGAGGGCGCGCCGCAACTCGATCCGGCACTGTTCGACCTGGGCGTGCCGGTGTTCGGGATCTGCTACGGATTCCAGGCCATGGCGCAGGCCCTGGGCGGCACCGTCGCGCGCACCGGCACTCGTGAGTATGGCCGGACCGAACTGAAAGTCCTTGGCGGCGAGCTGCATTCGGGACTGCCCGACGTGCAGCCGGTGTGGATGAGCCACGGTGACGCCGTCACTTCGGCTCCGGACGGGTTCGACGTGGTGGCCACCAGCGCCGGTTCTCCGGTGGCCGGTTTCGAGGACCGGGCGCGACTGCTGGCCGGTGTGCAGTACCACCCCGAGGTCATGCACACCCCGCACGGGCAGCAGGTGCTCAGCCGGTTTCTGCACGGCTTCGCCGGCCTCGGCGCGGACTGGACGCCCGCCACCATCGCCGGCGCGCTGGTCGAGCAGGTGCGAGAGCAGATCGGTGACGGCCACGCGATCTGCGGGCTGTCCGGGGGAGTGGATTCCGCGGTGGCTGCGGCGCTGGTGCAGCGTGCCATCGGCGACCGATTGACGTGTGTCTTCGTCGACCATGGGCTGCTGCGGGCCGGCGAGCGCGCGCAGGTGCAGCGTGACTTCGTCGCCGCCACCGGCGCCAACCTGGTCACCGTCGACGCGGCGGAGACCTTTCTGGAGGCGCTGGCGGGGGTGACCAACCCCGAGGGCAAGCGCAAGATCATCGGCCGGCAGTTCATCCGTGCCTTCGAGGGCGCGGTGCGGGATGTCATGGGCGACACGGCCTCTGGGGAGGGTGTTGAGTTCCTAGTCCAGGGCACGCTGTACCCGGACGTGGTGGAGTCCGGTGGCGGCACCGGAGCTGCGAACATCAAGAGCCACCACAATGTCGGCGGCCTGCCCGATGACTTGAAGTTCAAGCTCGTTGAGCCGCTGCGGCTGCTGTTCAAGGATGAGGTGCGCGCGGTCGGACGGGAGTTGGGCCTGCCGGAGGAAATCGTTGCGCGCCAGCCGTTTCCGGGCCCGGGCCTGGCGATCCGGATCGTTGGCGAGGTCACCGCGACGCGGCTGGACACGCTGCGGCACGCCGACGCGATCGCCCGTGAGGAGCTGACCGCGGCGGGCCTGGACATCCAGATCTGGCAGTGCCCGGTGGTGCTGCTGGCCGACATCCGCTCGGTGGGCGTGCAGGGCGACGGCCGCACCTATGGCCACCCGATCGTGCTGCGACCGGTGTCCAGCGAGGATGCCATGACCGCCGACTGGACCCGGGTGCCCTACGAGGTGCTGGAGCGCATCTCCACCCGGATCACCAACGAGGTCACCGAGGTCAACCGGGTGGTGCTGGATGTGACCAGCAAGCCGCCCGGCACCATCGAGTGGGAGTAGCGCCCCGTTCATTGAAATTGCATCCACGGTCGTGCCGGGTGCCGGGTGCCTTGACCACAGCCATGACAGCAATCTCAACGGCTTGACGCCGCATCGTATCGAACATACATTCGATTGATGAGAAATATGCCGGCGCCCGCAGTTCAAGACCGCGCTGAGCAGCTGCAATTGCTGCGTCGGCAGATGGCGGCGGTGTCGCCGAAAATCGGTTCCGGACGGCAGGGTCAGGCGCACCTGCTGCCGATCCCGCCGGCGCTGGCCGAGGTGCTGCCCGACGCGTTGCCGCGGGGAACGGTGGTGATGCTGTCGGGAGCCCGGTCGCTGCCGCTGAGCATGGTGGCCGCGGTGACGGCCGCCGGTCAGAACGCGGCCATCGTCGGGCAGCCGGATGTCGGGTTGTTGGCGGCTGTGGAGATGGGGGCGGATCTGAGTCGGCTCGCGGTGATACCGGATCCCGGGACCGACCCGGTCGAGGTGGCGGCGGTGCTCATGGACGGGATGGATCTGGTGGTGCTCGGGCTGAGCGGGCGTTCGGTGCCGCTCACCCGGACCCGGGCGGTGGTGGCCCGCGCGCGCCAGAAGGGCTGCACCCTGCTGGTGACCGACGGCGACTGGCCGGGGGCGTCGATGCGACTGGAGGCCCGGGTCTGCGGCTACGAGACCGGCGCGCCCGGGTTCGGCCGGATCAGCGCGGTGCGGCTCGACGTATGCGCGCGGCGGCGAGCGATCGGGCGGATACGGGCGGGATAGTGCGGTGACCTCCAGAGTGCTGGCGATCTGGTGCATGGACTGGCCCGCGGTCGCCGCGGCGGCGACCGCCGGCCTGCCCGCGACGGCTCCCGTCGCGGTCACCCTGGCCAACCGGGTGATCGCCTGCTCGTCGGCCGCCCGTGCGGCGGGGGTGCGGCGAGCGCTGCGGCGGCGGGAGGCGGCGGCCCGCTGCCCGGACCTGCATGTCGTGGCCGCGGACGCCGACCGTGACGCCCGCTTCTTCGAAGGAGTGCTCGCCGCGGTGGACGATCTGGTGCCCCGCGCCGAGGTGCTGCGGCCCGGGCTGGTGGTGTTGCCGGTGTCCGGGGCGACCCGCTTTTTCGGATCCGAGCAGCAGACATCCGAGCGACTGATCGACGCGGTGGCCGCCGCCGGCGCCGAGTGTCAGGTCGGGATCGCCGACCAGTTGTCCACCGCGGTCTTCGCCGCCCGCGCGGGTCGCATCGTGGAGCCGGGCCAAGACGCGCGGTTTCTGTCGGTGTTGTCGATCCGCCAACTCGCCACCGAGCCGAGCCTGGCCGGGCCGGGCCGGGCCGACCTGGCGGATCTGTTGTGGCGGATGGGGATTCGCACGATCGGTCAGTTCGCCGGGCTGTCGCGCAGCGATGTTGCCTCCAGGTTCGGCGCCGACGCGGTGGCCGCGCACCGGTTCGCCCGCGGCGAGCCGGAACGCGCACCGTCCGGGCGTGAGCTGCCGTCGGAACTCGATGCCGTGCTGGACTGCGACCCGCCGATCGATCGGGTCGACGCCGCGGCATTCGCCGGGCGCTCGCTGGCCGGCACGTTGCATCAGGCGTTGATGGCCGCCGGGGTGGGATGCACCCGGCTGGCCATTCATGCCGTCACCGCCAACGGCGAAGAGCGCAGCCGGGTGTGGCGGTGCGCCGAGCCGCTGACCGAGGATGCCACCGCCGATCGGGTGCGCTGGCAGCTGGACGGGTGGTTGACCAACCGAACCGCTGACGACCGGCCGACCGCGCCGGTGACCGGGTTAAGGCTGCAGGCGATAGAGGTGGTGTCCGCCGGGGCGCTGCAGTTGTCGTTATGGGGTGGTCTCGGTGACGACGATCGGCTGCGGGCCCGTCGGGCATTGGTGCGGGTGCAGGGCCTGCTCGGTCCGGAGGCCGTGCAGGTGCCGGTGCTCAGTGGTGGTCGCGGGCCGGTCGAACGCATCACGCTGACCCCGCTGGGCGACGAGCCGGTGCCGCAGGCCGATCCGCGCCAGCCGTGGCCGGGGCAGTTACCCGAGCCGTCGCCGACGGTGCTCCTCGATGACCCGGTGGAACTTATTGACGCCCAAGGTAATCCGGTGCGGGTGACCAGCCGCGGGCTGTTCTCCGCGGACCCGGCACGACTGTCCGCCCACGGTCGTGACGATCGGCTGCGCTGGTGGGCCGGACCCTGGCCGGTCGATGAACGCTGGTGGGACCCGGATCGCCCCAAGGGCCGCACCGCTCGCGCCCAGGTATTGCTGGAGAGCCAGCGAGCGCTGCTGCTGTGCTACCGCAAGCGACGGTGGTATCTGGAGGGGCGCTACGAGTGAACGCCCAGCCAGCGTGCAAACGGCCCGACCTGCTCGATGAACCGGTCGAAGAACACCGCCGGGTCGACACCAACACCGATGAGCGCGTTGGGCTTTCGCCCCCACCGCCCCGACCAGTCGACCACCGTCATGCCGCGGGTCAGCGTACCGGTCAACTCGACATCCACCGTCGCCGGTTGGGTGGTCACCAGCTGCGGATCAAGGGCAGCCGCGGCCGCCAGCGGATCATGCAGGTGCGCCACATAGCCGTGGCCGTGGTCGTAGTGGGCCTCGAAGTAGAACCGCATCGCGTCCTCGATCACCCGGATCAGCGGATTGGATGCCGCCGACCGGGTGCCGCGTTCGTCGTCCGCGTCCATCACCGTGGTCGTCGCATCCGCGGCCGCGGCCAACCGGGCCAAAATGTCGGGCGTCATCGCGATGTGCCGAGTCAGGTCCAGTCCGCACAGGACCGGCAGACGGTCGGCGGCTTCGACAGCCCAGGCCGCGAACACCTCGGCCGCTGCCTCGGGGTCCACGCTGATATTCCATTCGGCGACCGGATTGGTGTTGCCGCGGTAGTCGTAGGCGCCGCCCATGATCACCAGCCGGCGTAGCAGCGTCGGCAGCGCGGGTTCGGCGCGCAGCGCCAGCGCCAGGTTGGTGAGCGGGCCGGTGGCCACCCCGATCAGCTCTCCGCGATGGGCGTGGGCGGCGCGCACCCAGGCTGTCGCGGAGTCGTAGCCGGTCAGACGATACTCGCCCGGTGGCAGCTCGGCATACCCTAAGCCATTGGGGCCGTGTGCTTTCCCGGGCGGACGCATCGGACAGCACAGCGGCTGATCGGCACCCTTGGACACCGGGACGCCGTTCGCCCGGCACAGTTGGAGCAGACCGAGGTTGTTGCGGCAAACCTGGTCTACCGCGACGTTTCCACCGGTGGACGCGATTCCGACCAGCTCGGCCTCGGGGCTGGCCAGCAGATAGACCAACGCCAGCGCATCGTCGACACCGGTGTCGACGTCGACGAAAACCGGCGAGCCGCTCACCGAGACAACGATACCGAGGTGGATTACCAGTGCACGCCGGGTACCAACCGCAGCGCGCGCTTGATCGGCTTGGGAACCCGCACGCGAGTGACGGCACGAGCCGGGCGTTTCGGCCGACGCTGCGACGGCGGCTGTGCGGCTACCGGTACCTCGGCTGCATCGATTTCCTGGGGGGACAGCCCTTGCGCCGCCGCGGAATCCGGATAGCCCAGATAGAGCTGATGCAGGATCCGCCGCGACAGCTTGGGGGTGAAGTAGTTGCCGACCTCCGAGAGGGTGCCCAGCGGGGTGTCGATGCGCGCGGGCTTCTCGACCAGCCCGCGCACCACCATCGCCGCCGCATGCTCGGCGCTGATCGCCCGTACCGGGTTGAGCCGCCGCGACGGCACGATCATCGGAGTGGCCACCAGCGGCATGTGGATGTTGGTGAATGTGATGTGGTCCGACAGCGTTTCGGTCGACACCACGTCGGCGAATGCGTCCAGCGCGGCCTTGGTGGGCAGATACGAGCTGTACTTGGGATTGCGGGCCTGCACCCCGGCGCTGGAGACGTTGACGACGTGACCGAACCGGCGTTCACGCCAGTGCGGCAGCAACGCCAGCACCATACGCACCGCGCCGAAGTAGTTGACCGCCATCACCCGCTCGTAGTCGTGTAACCGGTCGGTGGAGTTGACCACGGACCGGCGAATCGACCGGCCGGCACTGTTCACCAGGTAGTCGACATGGTCGAACCGGCCCAAGATGTCCTTGACGGTGTGCTCCACCGATGCGGAGTCGGTGACGTCGCAGGCGAACGCATACGCCTGACCGCCGCCCCGGCGGATCTCGGTAACCAGATCGTCGAGTGCCTCGTCGCTGCGGGCCAGCGCGAACACCGTTGCGCCACGCTCGGCGACCGCGACGGCCGAGGCCCGGCCGATGCCGCTGGACGCGCCGGTGACGATGACGTGCTTGCCGACCAGCGGGCCTGCCGGGTCATCGCGGCGGGCCCGATTCGGGTCGAGGTGCTCGGCCCAGTACCGCCACAGCCTGGGCGCGTAGTCGGCGAACTCGGGTACTTCGATACCGCTGCTGGACAACACCCTTCGTGTCTGGTCGGAGACGAACGTTGGTTTCAGATCGACGACGTCGAGAATCTCCGCGGGTATGCCCAGCTGGGTAGCGACCATGTTGCGCCACACCTTGGCCCGGCCACGCACCTTGAGCACCGGTGCGGCCACCGAACGGGGCAGCGAACCGCGCAACGGCGGAAGGCCTGCCGCGGCGGCGATCCCGCGGTAAATACCGCGCAGGCCAATGGTTTTCGGCGAGGTCAAATGGAACGTCTGGCCGTCACAACCGTCGGCATGCAGCAACGTCACCAGCGCGCCGACCACGTAGTCGACCGGAACGACGTTGGTCCGCCCGGTGTCGGGCAACATGATCGGGGTAAACCGGGGCAATACAGTCAGCTTCGTCAATATCGGGAAGAAGTAGTATGGGCCGTCGATTTTGTCCATCTCGCCGGTGCGCGAATCGCCCACCACCACCGCAGGCCGGTAGATCCGGTAGCGCAGCCCCGGGGCCGAGCGCACCAGCAACTCGGCCTCGAACTTGGTCTGGTGATACGGCGTCGGCAGCTGCTGGCCGACGTCGAAATCGGCTTCGGTGTACTCGCCGGGGAAGTTGCCGGCCACCGCGATCGATGACACGTGATGCAGTGTTGCGTCCAGCCGGCGGGCCAGTTCGATCACCGCCCGGGTGCCCTCGACGTTGGTGGCGCGTTGGTCGGTGTCCCCGGCGGTGATGTCGTAGATCGCCGCACAGTGCACGACGTGGTCGGCATCTCCCAACCCGGCGAGCGCCTCGTCGGTCAGGCTCAGCTCCGGCAAAGTACCGACCAGCGGCTTCGCCCGTTCGCCCCAGTCAGCGGCCAGGCGCTCGAAGCGGCCCACCGACTCCCGGCGGACCAGCACCCACACCTCTGCATCCGGCCGGGTGTCCAGCAGGCGTGAAACAACGCGGCGCCCGATAAACCCGGTACCGCCGGTAACGACATACCGCATGTACGTCATGGTGGCGGCTGGCACCGGCACCCGTCAACCGGGTGTGACGCGATCGTCAGACGGGCGGGCGCTAGTAACTGAAGTCGCGGATGCCGTCCCAGTCCACCAGCGTCCACCCGGTCGACGGGTTGCCGGTGATCACGACGCGTCCGCCGTTGGGCAGATTGTGGCTGGTGGCCAGGCTGTCCTTGGGGTTTTTCACGTTCATCAGCGTCCAGTACATGATCGACGTGCCATGTGAGAACGCGATCGGCTTGCTTTGGCCGCTGTTGTAGATCTTCTGCACCGCCGCCCCGAACTGGCCGTTGAAGTCGTTGCCGTTGATCGACCCCGGGATGGCGTCCGTGCGGTCGCCGTTGAGCCAGTCCTTCGGCGCCAGCAGATACGTCAAGTCCGCCCTGTCTGACCGCGTGTTGTCATACCAGCCGGCACGGACTTCGCGCAGCCCGGGCAGCACCTCGACCTGCTCGCCGAGGTCCTTGGCCAGCGGCGCAGCGGTCTGCTCGGCCCGAAGCATGTTCGAGGCGTACACGCCGTCGTACTTGTTGCGGGCAAGCTGGTGCGCGATCCGTTGGGCCTGCCCGCGGCCTTCGTCGGTGAGGCCCGGGCCGGGCACGTCGGTGTCGATGATCCCGTCGGCGTTGCTCTCGGACTGGGCGTGCCGGACGAACGTCAAGGTGATGGTGCGCGCGTGCGGCGCCGACGAGCAGGCGCCGACGACGATGATCGCGGCGAGCACGGCCGCCGCCTTCCAGAGGATGGTGCGGTTGGGCATGGCGATAGCCTGCCTTGTCGACGGCGCCGATGTGGTGGGTTTGCCGCGGTTGGTGACGAAGGAATGCCGCGGCCCGGATAATGCCGAGTGAATCCGACCGAGAGGAGACCCGCATGGCGATCGACCCGAAGGCCGTCGGCGCGACGACCGAGCCGATGCTGTTCGAGTGGACCGACCGCGACACTTTGCTTTATGCGCTCGGTGTCGGCGCCGGAACCGAGGATCTGTCCTTCACCACCGAAAACAGCCATGGCATCACCCAGCAGGTGCTGCCGACCTACGCGGTGATCTGCTGCCCGGCGTTCGGGGCCGCGGGCAAGATCGGAAAATTCAACTGGGCGATGCTCTTGCACGGTTCCCAGGCCATCCGGCTGCATGCGCCGCTGCCCGCCGCGGGAAAGCTGTCGGTGGTCACCGAGGTGGCCGACATCCAGGACAAGGGCGAGGGCAAGAACGCGATCATCATGCTGCGCGGCCGCGGCACCGATCCGGATTCGGGGACGTTGGTCGCCGAGACGCTTACCACTCTCGTCATCCGCGGTGAGGGTGGTTTCGGGGGAGTGCCCGGCGAGCGGCCGGCCGCGCCGGAAATCCCCGACCGCGAACCCGATGCCCGAATCGCGTTGCCCACCAGGGAAGACCTGCCGTTGATCTACCGGCTCTCCGGCGATCGCAATCCCCTGCACAGCGACCCGTGGTTCGCGCACGAGATGGCCGGCTTCCCCAAGCCGATCATGCACGGACTGTGCACCTACGGGGTCTCGGGTCGCGCGCTGGTCGCCGAACTCGGCAACGGCGTCGCCGCCAACATCACCTCGATCGCCGCGCGGTTCACCAAGCCGGTCTTTCCCGGCGAGATGCTGACCACCCTGATTTGGCGCACCGAGCCCGGGCGGGCGGTGTTCCACACCGAAGCCTCTGGCGCCGACGGCGGCACAGATGGGGCCGCGCGGCTGGTGCTCGAGGACGGCGCGGTGGAATACCAGGAGTGATACACAGGCGGGTTTACCGAGGCCGCCCCCGGGCAATCTCCGACCATGGCATTCAAACTCACCTACAGCGACGGCCAAGAGACCGACTACGACGACAACACCAAGTGGGAAGTCGAGAACGGCGTCCTCAAAATGGGACGCGAGCCCGGCACGTGGACGGTGCTGGTCTCCCCGAGCCATTGGGCAACCCTCGAACTAGCCCAAGAACAAGGCAAAGGCGACGACAAAGACAAAGACAAAGCCGACGGCGAAGACGAAGACAGCTGAGTTAGTGTGCGACCGGCACCGGCGGCGCGTCGTCCGGGGCGAGTTCGGCGCCGACCTTGCGGAACAGCGTTTCGGCCTCGTTGCGGTAGTTGCCGTGGTCGTCGAACGCCTCGGGTTGATAGGTGACTGCGACAGCGATCGCGATCTTGCGCGACGGCAGGTACGCCTCGACGGCGGCCTCGCCCGCCAGCATCGGATTTTGCAACAGCCAGTTGCCCGAGATCACAATCCCCAACCCGTAGGTATAGACGTTGTCCTGCGTCGTGGTGTGGCCGCGCAGGTCGGTGGAGACCATCGCCTTATAGGACTCGGGCGATAACAACTTGCCCGAACCGATACCCACCGCGGTGGCTTCCAGGTCGTAGATGTTGGTTGTCTGAATCGCACCATGGGTGATCGTCCACGACGGATTCCAAAAGGTGGAGTCCTCGTAAAACGGTGTGCCGGGAGGGATTTTGAGCGCTGCGCGACGCTCGGAGGTGAAGGTGTGCAGCGTCGGCACCGGGATCTGCGGGGTGAACGAGTTAGCGGTGTTTATCAGCGCGAGCGGCCCGAGCACCTTGTCCTGCAACAGTTTCGGCATGCCCATGCCGGTGGATTTTTCCAACGCCAGGCCGAGCAACACGTAATTGGTATGAGCGTAGTTCCAGTTGGTTCCGGGCGCGTAGAGCAGCGGCTTGTTCACCGCGTAGCCGAGCAATTCCTGCGGTGTCCATTGCCGGAACGGATCGGCGGCGAGCGCTGCGTTGAAGTCGGGGTTGTCCAGCACATAGTCGCGGTAGCCGGACGTCATGTGAGCGAGCTGGCCCAGGGTTACCCGGTCGGCGTTGGGGATGTCGGGAAGCCACTTGGACAGCTTGTCGCGCAGGCTGACCTTCTTCTCGTCGGCGAGCTTGAGCAGCAGGGTCGACACGTAAGGAGATCGCCACCGCGCCGTTGCGGAAGAACATGCTCGGCATGGCCGGCAGGCCGGTCATCGACTCGCCGACCGCTTGCGTGACGATTTCCTTGCCGTCCATGGTGACGCGCACGATCGCCGCCTTCAGGTGAGCCTGCGACATCGTGTCGCGGACGATCTTCATCACCGCCCCGGCCTTGGCCGGATCCGCCGAGGTGCCCCACCACGGAGCGGGGGGCGGAGCGCCCCGCGACGAGCACCCCGCCGCCACCACGGCAAGCACGCACACCACTGAACCCAGACGCCGGGGGAAGGTCATACCCCCGATCTTGACAGCTCCGCCCGAGCGTCGGGTAAGCAGGCGGCACGAGCTCAAGTGATCAGCTGTCCAGCTGATGTGACAGCCGCTCGGTGAAGTCGCGTACCCGATCGGGACTGTCCAGCGCGTAGCGCGCCGCCGTAGCGCGGTCGCCGTCGTCGGTGTGTCGCACCACGATTGCTACACCGTCGTCACCCACCGCGTCGAATGCATCCTCGTCGGTGATGTCGTCGCCGAGGTAGACCGGCAGCAACGGAGCATCTCCGCCGATGTGATCGAGCACCCAGCGCAGGGTCTTTCCCTTGTCCCAATCCAGATTCGGGCGCAGCTCGACGACTTCTCGACCTGTTGTCACCCGAAGCGCGCTGTGCTGACCGGCCGCACGCACCGCCGTGGTCACCTCAGCCACCCGGTCCCGCGCGGCGTTGCGGTAGTGCACCGCAACACCAAACCGCTTGTGTTCCACCCTGACACCGGTAATGTGACCAAGCCGGTCACGCAATTCGGCTGCAGCCTGTTCGAGCAGCGGGATGCTCGCCGCTGCCGCCTCGTTCTGGTGGTGTGCACCGTCGGGTCCGGTCAGCTCGAAACCATGGCTGCCCGCGTACCAGATTCCGGGCAGGCCGATCCGCTGCCGCACATCGGCGAGGTCGCGCCCGGACAGCACCGCGACCGGACATTGCGTCGTCAATGCCGTCAGCGCGTCGGCCGCGCCCGCCACCAGCCGGGCCGCATCGGGGTTGTTGACGATGTCGGAAAGCGTTCCGTCGAAGTCGAAGAACACCGCGGGGTTCGCGGCGGTCACCACGTCGAGGGCCTGCAGGCCGTCGGGAAGCTCCGACATCCGGCGGAACCCGGTGCGCACCCGGACCTCGCCCAGGCCGGCGACCACGGCGTCGGCGCCGTGCCGGCGCAGCTCGTCCGCAGGCCCGTCGACTCCGATCACCAGCCCGAAGCCGCCGGCCCGTGCAGCCGCGACGCCTTCTGGTGTTGCGGTGATGACGGCACACCGGCCGGGTCGCACCGCCAGCCGGTTCGCCGCCCGGACGAGCTCGTGCTCTTCCGCCGCTGCGGCGTGGATGCCGGCGGCTTGCAGTTGCTCCATCAGCGTGGTGTTGGTCGCCGGGTCGTCGAGCTCGAACAGCACCGCGTCGTGGTGACGCGGGTCGATGGTGACCGACATGGTCACGACATTAGGGTGTCGCGGAGCGGACTGGGCGCGGGGATACGAGACACAATGACACGAGGTACGCGATACCGGACAGGCAGCTAGGGAACGATTGCATTCGCCGCTCGGAGTGACACCGGTAGATGTTTGAGTCCGTGCAGCAAGATGCTGTCGTTGAAGGTCGGTTCACCGGCGAGGGTTAGCCGGGGGAAGTGCTCGAACAACGACTGCAGGCCGATATGTAGTTCCATCCGAGCCAGCGCCGCACCCAGGCAGGCGTGCACACCGCTACCGAAGCTCAGGTGCTCACGGGCATTGGTGCGGGTTGTGTCGAAGATATCGGGGTGTTCGAAGACTTCTGGGTCGCGGTTGGCCCCACCCAATAGAAGGAGTATCGCGTCGCCTGCCCGTACGGGGTATCCCTGGATGTCGACGTGTTCGATGGCGACCCGCGCCGACATTTGACCGGTCGTGTCATACCGCAGGATCTCCTCGATCGCGTTGGGCCAGCCCTCGGGGTTCGCACACAGCGCGGCCAGTTGATCCGGGTGACGGACGAGCACCACGACGGCCTTGCCGAAGACATGCGTCGTGGTGACGAACCCCGCGCCCAGGAGCAGCCCAGCGAGCACCCTGATCTCCACGTCGGTGAGATCGCCATGGTGTATCACGTCGGACAGGATGCTGTCGGCGGCGTCGTCTTGACGTAGCCGCTCGATATGCGCCACGAGGTAGTCGTCGAACTCGCGTAAAGCTTTCATCGCTTCCCGAAAGTCGCGCCAGGATGCGGCGGTGGTGGCAAGCAATCTGGTTGCCGACTCGCCGATTGCATGAAGATGGCGCGTCTCATCGCGTGGGATGGCCAGCATCTCGGCGATGACCGCAATGGGGATCCGCGAGGTGTACTCGGTGATCAAATCGCACTCGGCGCTGCCCTCCAGGCCGCGAAGTAGCTCGTCGGCGATTTCGTCAATACGGATGCGAAGCCCATCGAGCGCCCGCGGCGTGAACGCCCGCGACACCAGGCGACGCAACCGCGTGTGCTCAGGCGGATCGGTGACCAACATGGAGGGCGGTTCGACGCCATTCAGCACATGGGGGTCGGTCTTGGCCAGGATCCACTGGACGATACGAAAAGGTGACCGGTCCCGCGGTTTGCTGGTCCTAAACCGGCCATCGCGCAGTACCTCACGGACAATCTGCGCGTCAGCGCTGACCCAGCCCACCCTTTCCACCAGTGACATGCGGCCCCGTGCGCGAATTTGCTCGATGAGCGGATAAATATCATCGCCCCGGTTGGTGTCGATCAGCAACTGCGCCAACGGATCACCTCGCCATGCCATCAGTTTCAACGATGCCCGTGGAAGTCCATACCCCGCGGCCCAATGCGACCAATCCCGGACAAGCACCTGCATGTGCTCACACTCCCTGGTAATCGGTTGCACTTGAGCCTAATGGCCGGGCACCGAGGTGTCGGGCGATTGGAGGCCAAGTCGTAATTCACCGCTTATTCAGATACCAACAAGCCGCTGCGCGTTGCCGCCGAGGTAGAGGTCCGTGGTTTCCTGGTCGAGCCCGAGTCGATCGAGGCCGTCGAGGGCTTGGGCATGGAAGATCATCGGATAATTGGTGCCGAAGAGGACTTTTCGCCGTCCGCCTCGGCTGTTCATGTACTTAATCAGCTCGGGCGGAAATCGCGACGGGATGTATGCCGAGGTGTCGATGTAGACGTTGTCGTGCTTGCGACACACGGTGATCATTTCCTCGGTCCACGGATAACCGATGTGCCCGCACACGATCGTCAGCTCGGGAAAGTCCAACGCGACTTGGTCGATGTACGGGATGGGCCGACCGGTCTCGGAAGGCCTTAGCGGACCGGTGTGTCCGACTTGGGTGAAAAACGGCACGCCGAGGTCGACGCAGGCGGCGAACAACGGGTAATAGCGCCGGTCGGTCGGCGGAGCCTCCCACAGCCAGGGCACGATCCGCAGTCCCTTGAAGCCGTGGTCGGTGACGCGGCGATGCAGCTCACGCACGGCATCCATAGGCCGGTCGAGGTTGACGGCGGCCAGACCGGCGAAGCGGTCCGGATGGGCGCTCACCCATTCGGCGACATCATCATTGCTGATCAACGCCTCCTGGTGTGGTGCCGACCATGCCGAGAGCAGCCCGAAATCAACCCCGGCGGCATCCATCGCCTCGACCGTCACACCGATGTCAGGGGCTTCCTTGGGAACCTCAGCGCCGGTCCAGCGCCGTAGAGACGCGAACATGTCATGGGCCAGGATCCCCAAGGTGGGATGCTGCATCCACACATCTACGATCACCGGGCCGATCCTAAGACAGGGCGGCGGGGGTTGTGGCCGGCACCGGCCAGCTCGCGGTAGACGGACTCTGGTTGGGGTTTCGGCACTTTGGTCATCTGCGCTCCTCAAGATCGTTGCCACGTAACGCTTTGATCACTCCCCGCAGACTCGCATAGCCGTAATTTCGGTTTAAGCCACGCGGGTGAACACGGTTTTGCCGGTCATGGTCGGCCAGACGGCTGCGGTGTCGTCCCAATCGATGACACGGTTGACGATCGGTGCCAGGTCGAGGCTCCTCTGGCTGATCAAGTCGATCACCTCGGGGATAAGCGCGCGAGCGTTTACTCGACCGGTAATCAATTGGACGCCGCGGGTATACATTTCGAGCAAGGGTAGTTGGACCGGCCCGTGGAAGTAGATGCCGTGGTCGGTGCAGACGCCGTACGCCCAGGTCGCCCGCAGGGCGGCTGTGAGCCGGGCCGGATCTGCGGCGGTGTGCACAACGACCGGGTAGGTCCCCCAGGACCGCTGCGGCTTTGTGCAGTCATGCACGTGGGCGCCCATGCGTTCGGCGGCGGCGAGCCGGTTGCTGTCGGTGTCGATGTAGTCCACCTGGGCGCCGTAAGCCACGGCGAACGCGGCGGCGTACAACCCAATGGACAGACCACCCACGACAAGGACTCGTCGGTCGGCGGGTTCGAGGGAGGTCAACATCTCCTGGTACGGACCGACGCCACGCCACCCATCGGGGATGTTGTCGGACAGCGAAGCGATCGCGACCGGGTCCACCGTTTCAGGGACCGGGATCAGCATGGCGTCGGCGAAGGGCACTAGCACCACGTCGGTGAAGAAGCCGCCACCATCGAGTCCGGCGATCGTGCCCATCCCGTATGTCGCCAACGGTGGGACCGACGCGCAGGAGCCGGTTATTCCGCGTCGGCACTCGCGGCATTCACCGCAGCTGATCTGAAACGGCACCACGACTCGATCGTGGACCCGCACAGTGGTTACGCCGCTGCCGACTGCCAGAACCTCAGCGAGGCCTTCGTGACCGATCGCGTACCCCGGCGCCATCGGAGCGAGGCCCTGCGAGACGACCACATCGAGATCACAGCAAGCCACCATCAGCGGCCGAACCAGCGCTTGCTGGGGCTGTGTGATCTGTGGTTCGGGCACATCTCGCCACACGCATTGTGTAGGTGCTTCGAGTAGGAGTTGGCGCATGTCGATCCAATCTCGGAGACCACCGATCGTAACATCGTCTCAATACGATGTCACGGGACAATGTCAGCTAACCTTGACTGCGTGCCACCAGCGAAGCAACGCACACCTGAACTTCGTGATCAAGTGCTTTCGGCCGCGATCGAGCTGCTCGTCACAGACGGAGCAGAGGGCTTCACTACCCGTAACGTCGCAAGACGAGCACAAACGTCCACGCCCGCTGTCTATGAACTGTTCGGCGACAAGGGTGGCCTGCTACGCGAAGTGTTCTTTTCGGGTTTTCGGCGCTTACGAGAGGCATTCGACGCCCTCGAACCCGTCGACGACCCCGTCGATGGGTTGATCGGATTGGCCTATGCGTACCGGACTTTCGCGCGAGATAACCAGATGCTTGTCGAGATCATGTTCTCGCGGCCCTTCATCGAGTTCGAACCGGGGCCCGAGGATCTTGCCGCTACTGCATCGGTGCGGGCTTTCGTCGTTGACGCTGTTCAACGCTGCATCGACGCCAGACTGATGGCCGGCGATGCAACAGACATCGCACACATCTTTGTCGTCCTCGCGCAGGGATTGGCTGCCGCGGAGAACTCTCGTCGGCTTGGCGAGTCGACCGCGAACGTCGACAGGCGATGGGACCTGGCCATGCGCGCACTTGTGAACGGACTCGCACCCTGACGTGCACGAGGTCAGCCGCGGTACGAGGTGTCGGCGATCGCCTATTTTCAGCTGCGCAAGCTACCCTGCGTACCGCTATCTGCGGCCATCTCTCTACTGATCTACAAGTCGCCTACTCCGCGAGCAGCAAGACAGGGTCTCGGCTCAAGGCGTCCAGACGGGCCACCTCCAGTTCGATGCCGGCGGCGAGGTCCTCCACGTCAGGTGCTGCGTCGTAATCGGCGGTGATCCCGAACACCAGGTCATCGGCGTAACTCAGCACCGCGACACCGGTGCGCAGTTGCAGCGCGATCGGCGCAATCGGCAGCAAGCTCACGACCGGCTGACCCATCATCCGCAACTGATGACGCGGCCCGGGCACATTGGTCGCCAGCGTCACTACACCGCGTTGCGGCAGTCGAGTCAGCAGTCGAATCGTCCACGCAGACAACATGAACGGAATATGATTAGCCGCCGACACGAACATGTTGCCGGCTTGACGTTGCCCGCTGTGCTTGGCCCGGGTCAATCGGCCGTGCACGGTCCGTAACCGTTCCAACGGGTTGTCTTGTTCGACGGGAAGGTACGGCAGCATGACCGAGAGCCGATTATCGGGTTGGTCGATCGCGTCGACGGAACGCACCGATACCGGCACCAGGGCGCGCAGTGAATCCGCACGTGGCTGCTCGCCGCGGTGCAGCAGAACGTCCCGGAATCCTTGCGTGATAGCGGTGAGGGCAACGTCATTGATGGTGACGTCGAACTTGCGGCACACGTGGTCGACCTTGGCGAGGGGGACTTGCACCGCACGGTAGCGCCGCATGTTGCAGACCGGGCCGATCAGCGACGACGTTGCCGCCGGCCGCATCAAACCGGCGGCGATTTGGGCAGCACCGGCGATCGCCCGGGTAGCGGCATTGGCCAGCGGGACAAAAGTCTGCCGCAGGTCATCGGCCCAATTCAGCGGATTGAGGTCGGGCACCGGTAGGCGATATCTGTGTGGCCCCGGGGTCCCGTTGGAATGTGTGTGCATGGCAAACATCTCGCCGTCGGTGTTGTCACACAGCCCGGTGAGGATGTGGGTCGCCGAGACCCCGTCGGCGATGCAGTGATGAAGCTTGATCAAGAGCGCCCACCGGTCGCCCTGCAAGCCCTCGATGACACAGCATCGCCACAGCGGGCGGTCCCGGTCCAGGCGGCGCTCCAGCACGTCGGCGACGATCCGGAATAGTTCGGCATCGTCACCGGGCCGCGGAAGTGCCATCCTTCGTACGTGATGGGTGAGGTCGAATCCGGGATCGTCGACCCACTCCGGGGCGCCCACATCGAAAGGGTGTGTCCGCAGCACTTGTGTCCACCGCGGGATCCCCCGAATACGTTCTGCTAGTACGGATTTGAAGATATCGTAGTCGGGCGCAGGGCCGTCGATGACCGCAACTCCGCCGATCGCCAGACTCACGTGTCGATCCGAATCTTCAGCTTTGAGAAAACCTACATCGAGGGTTTTCAGATGCCCCATGAGCATTCACCACCATTTGATCTGGCATTAGTATCCGCCGCGAGCCCGAGGCGAGATAGGACGGGTTCTGAACTGTGTTGAGAATCACTGGCGGGTGGGTCTGGTGAGCGCACGGCATCGACCCTCTTGACTTCATCGAACATACATGCGGCTCCTCAGGTTTGTGTGGGGAGTTTGGGGTGTAGGCCGCCGAGGCATAGGTAGATCATCGAGGTCAGTGTTTGGGCTGAGTGGTGTCCGTAGCCGCGGGCGTTGATGAGCCGGATTTTGGC